>JBBRBO010000187.1:0-2633 GCA_038205805.1 Desulfomonilales bacterium | reverse complement strand
ATTAGGTATTCGTCCACCCATCAATAAAACCCCAAAGCTGGTGTCGGCAGGCGTCTCTTCCAGATAGTCTCTGTATTACTATCATCATCCTAATCGTATAACGCTACAACCTTATACGCTTTCTACAGGAACATCAGTTGAATGAGGCGGCCGGCATTTTGCAAGTGCTCGCCTGCTCTGGTTAGGTTTGCGTCCGTCGCATCGTTGAAGTAATCCAGGAGCGCATCGCACGCCTGGTAGGTTTCGCTGATGGATTTCCGTATGGTCTCGTGGAAGGCTTGGTACTTCGTGGGCGGAATAACGGCGAAGATCTTCGAGTCCAGGACTTGCAACCGCCGCTTCATGGAATCCATCCTTGCCTGGAGATCCCGAGGAAACACGTTCGCATTGGGATCGGCGGGGTCATAGTCGGCAATCCCCAAGGTGGGGGCTTTCGCGATAATGAAGAAAAGCTCTTCAAGGATAGGGGCTGTCTCGCGAAGGTAATTCCTGGCCTCCGGACTTGAAAGCGCGGCAGAAGCCAAGGGAGTGGGGATGCTCTTGTGGACCGGCTTTTCAGGAATGGGGATCGTCGGTTTCTCAGGTTCGGGCGCCGGCGGAACAGAAGCGACCTGCGTCGTTGCCGACAAATCGGGAGCGGACGCCATGGGGATGGGTTCAGTTTCCTGCTCCGGCGCTGTCTTTGCGGTTTTCGGAACCGTGGGTTCCACATCGCTTGTTATCACGGCCTCACGGGGAGAATTCGGCTCAGTTGCGTGCGCGGGCGCCTCACCCGGGGCCTTGGGCATAGCGGCGACCTTGGGCGGACTTACATCCTGTGGCGCTTTCTCGGACTCGGTAGCGGGGGTGTCGGATTCCACGTGAGCAAGTTCACTGCCGTTGCGTGTGGAACTCCCCGACGCTTCATCGGAATCATCCTTCGCAGCCGCCTCCGTCGGGGGGTCCGGCTCGACCAGGGGAGAACGGCCGGGAGCCACTGAGACGGTGACGGTGGGCTCGTCCAAGGTCTTCGGCGCAAGAGGCTGGGCTCTGTTCTTTGTCGTTTGAACCTGTGACTCCAAAAGCGCAGGAACCTTCACGTGAACCTTTCCTGCATGCCGGTGTACTTGCGGCGCCGGCGGAGCTTCTTCCAGTGGCACGTCGGGGGGCGCTGGGGCCTCTCGCACAATGGGCGGCGCAGTCGGTTTAGAAGCGGGCTCCGAGCTGCGGAAGGGTTCCCTTTGGGCCTGCACGGGAATAGCGTACTCATCCACCGGAGCCGTAATCTTCTTTTGAGAAGGCTTCACGATCAGCCGCGCAGGAGGCGTCGGAGCCGCCTCTGAGACATGTTCTTGGATGCGCGGGATTTTGGGTTCAGTGGTCAGTCTTTGCAGATGTGGCGGCTCAGGGACGCGTGCGGTCGGCGGCTCAGGCGACGCTTCAATGGCCGGCGCTTGGGGCGCCACAATGGAAAATGACCCGGGAACTCCCTTTTGTGGTCCAAACGTGTGTGTGGTTTTTTGCCCCATTGCGGTCGGTCCCGAAGGTTCCTCTTGAGTTTTCTTCTGTTCCTTACGGGGCGCCGTATTCCCAATGAGGGCCTTCATGGAGAACTCCGGTATGGCAACCACGTACCCTGAGTCACCGATAGTCGTGGATGTCCCTCCCTGATCCGAGGTCTCCGCGGCCGCAGGGGGGGCGCTCAATGCGCCGTTCAGGAACCCGCAGAGGACGAACATAGCGAAAAATGAGAGGGACGGTTGCATTCTCATCGACAATCACCGGATGATGCAAACATTATCTTCCAAGTGAATTCTAACGGGTTGGCTTCGTTTCGTCAAGCTTTACCAGAATGTTTTTGAGTTCCTGTGGAGATGACGGCCTTGGTTCAATGGCGTTTATCCTATCCAAGATGCCGTTAATGAATGCGGGCGAATTGTCCGCCCCAAATTTTCGTGCGATCTCAATGGCTTCGTTGAGGATAACCTTACCGGGAATATCAGGATAATGGATGAACTCGGCCACGGCCAGTCGCAGTATATTGCGATCCACTCGGGTAATACGATGGAGCTTCCAATTGTGTGACAGCTTGGAAATGAGCTTGTCTATGATTTCCTTGTCGCCTGCCACGGCTCGCACAAGGTCCGCCGCGTATTCCTTGCTGATGTTGCTCAGTTGCAGATCATTCTCCGTGTCTCCTTCAAAATGATTCTCCATGAGATCAAGCATATCAAGGGGAGTGTCCTTTCCACCGTCTGCGGCGTAGAGGACTTGTACTACAAACTCACGTGTTTTTCTTCTCGAATACGCCACTTCGGCCCCCATAGCTTAGGAATGGTTCACCGCCTTGAGATCGTTCCGCCGGCGATAAAACACCACTCTTTATTCACTGATTTATTCTTAATGATATGTTCACATGTTCACACCACCTCTCGCCGAATGGCGAGAAGCGATTGCAATTTCAGACATATTTAAGCATGGAAAGAGTTCGCTATCAAGACACCGGGAAATCGTTGACCGGGAAGCACACAGCCGGTGTAATCGTTCACAGGGTTTGAGGCGGCTCTGCGCCCGGTGAAAGCCGGAGGGGAAACTCATCTCCCCTCCGGCTTTCACCGGGCGCAATTCCCAATAGTTGTCCTGTTCCTGGTGAA
>JBBRBO010000186.1:0-3119 GCA_038205805.1 Desulfomonilales bacterium | reverse complement strand
AATGCAACTCGTTTTGAGAAACAGATCGACGTCATCATTCATTCGGGCCATTTCACATTCTTCTTCCAGCATATCGCGCTCATCCGGTGTCAACAACAATCCTTTCATCTCCGCACACGGCCTTTCCCGTGACTTTTTGTGCAAAATAACACCGTTATTCGCATTCCAAAATGTAATGATGCCTTCCGCGAGATTCAAGAGCCATTACTATAGCTCGGCGGTATTACTCCGCAGCGTACTCAAATCCACCGGAGCCGAGTACGACTTGCTGGAAAAATTTCTCTTTGGAAGGGTCGCATTTTAAGCCGCGCTAAGGAGTTCAAGTCTAACTGGCCGCCGATGAAGGCTCCCCTTAAGCATAGTTATTGACAATATGCCTTCAGAAATATACAATTGACGGTATGAAAAAAGCTGTAATGATAGCCGTAGGTTATATATGTTTTTTATGCTATGGAATGAGCTTTATGCCGCCGTACGCGTACTCTCAGTCGCCTGGAGTTGAAACGGCGAATATTGAGAAAACATTAAGTGAGAACCTGCTATCGACCACACCGTCTTCACCCAGTGTAGACTCTCCTCCGCCGATCGGTTCAAATCCCGTAGAAAACAAGCCGGAAATGGCAAACGATACCGCCGTAGCGGACGTTTCCGCTAACCAGACAGATCTCTCGAGAATAGTAATCCCACCTAATGACCCATGTTTACCAGGCTTATATACCGATTGGCAAGAGCTGAGCCAAGAAGAAACAAAGGGTAATAGCAAGAGATTTCATAGCGTAAGAATTGTAATCACCCGGTCGGATTTCCGTTTAACTTTGGAAGGGATTCGCCGGGACGGGCGCGTCGAAGATGTGTACAACACGTCCGTAGGACTTGGAGATTATCGTACGCCGACTCCCGAAGGGCGGTTTTTCATCAACCATATCTATTGCTATCCCGATGTCTTGTATTTTGATCCTTCGTCCACTCGGGTCCAAGGTTTGTATAACGGCTTTTTTGCCCCTGTCTTAGCCTGCGATAGCCGAGGTCGGTGTGCACGTTATCGTGATCTAGGAATTCACGGTTACTACAAAGAGAATGTCGGTCGCCGCGTATCCCATACTCAAACGTACGGTGCCATTTCGGCAGGCTGTGTAAGACTTCCGGACCCCTGCAAATTTAAAAGCGAACTCATACGCGTTGTAGGCATAGGACCGGCAAAGCAAAATGATCGCGGCACTTATCATTGGCTCAAAAGACCTGTTGAGCTGATTATTACCGACTACGAAGCCCGCCCTGAGGAAGATCCCACCTTAACGGCCATGTTTCAGCAGAGCTTAGATCAGGTGCAGGGAGGTCTAAGGGACCTCCTCAGTATATTCGGCAACTGAGTCACTACCCCACAATGCTGTGGAAAATTTGGGGAGCCCACCTGAGCGCGAGTACACCCGCTATCATCAGAATGCCTAAAAATAGCCATGAGAAAGCCTGTTTCATTAAGTTCGGCTCCTTTCGTGCTGATTTTTGATCTCGCAACCAGCGCACGAAGAATCTAACGCAAAATTACTTCACAGACAAGAAAATGAGCGCATAAGCCCGTAAATAGCGGCTTTATGCGTGAAGTGGGGGAGCCTAGCAGGTGGTTTATAAGCTCTTGATGAGACGTAACTACTCTTGTGGTCACGTGGTAACGCAGGATGCAAGCCATGTAATACAAATGGTCAGATGGCGGGCTGGAAGAAGTATATGTTGTGTCTTCGAATAAGATTCCGACTTAGGAGCTATCGCCTTTCTGGTATCATGCTGTTACCATTCATGAGGCTACTGCTGTCCAATGATGACGGCCGCCGTTCAGTGGACATAATTGACGGTAATTCGGCTCATGTGGCCACGAAAACTCACGCACGGGAGAAAACGGCGGGCATTCCTGCGCCGCCGTGTAGTATAGTAGGGTGGATCCAAAAGAGATCCTAATATGAAAATGACCTCGGCCCCTGGATGGGGGGGTTATGGGGGAGGGAGGGTGTCCATCCAGAGCGAGGTCTTGCGTAAGGCTTTCAGCAATGCTGTCGTCCTCACAAGAGCAACTATAGAAAAATCGACTCACAAAGTCAATAAAATACTTTAAAAACTGAAGGTATCTAGATGAATTAATTTGCTAAAAACAGCTATAATTTACTTACCCTGCGTGCGTCTTATATCTGTAAACAGGAGTTGACCAATCTTGCCGCTGTACTGGATCTTTTCACTTGAAACAAGCATGTCTTTCATGTGTCATCGGCGGATCTTTATCACGCAAGCTTACCTCACGCCCAGATCAGCCGACCCGTGAGGGAGCATTTGGACTCGTGCGCTAATTCGTGACGAGCTGAATTCGAACAGGCCTCAGCTTTGTCGGCAGCTCCGTCAAACGTAGGCGGTGTAGCTTTACCCCAACGAATGACCGAAGCCTATCGGCAAGAGCACGGCTCCGAGTTGATTGCGATGAGCACAAAAGCTCCTTGTTGCGTGATCTCTTTACAAATCCTCAACCGCTTACCAATTTCGCGTGCGCCGATGTTTACGATGGCGACTGTAGCGGCCGTTCTGGTTGCGGTTGTGTTGCTTCCACGTACTGTGCCGGTTCTTACGCAGAAGGACTCTCACACTATCGAACATAAGCACAAGTCAAAAAAAACCGGAGAAAGCAGTTCCACAAGCTTTGGGGGCGTGAAAAGCCACGGAAGAGGAGCAAACCCGGCGTGATGCTCTCGCTGTTGAGTCCACAACCGAAATCAGCAAGCCTGCGCATGGGATACGGAGACCCTTTCGGGCTTCGGTACGTAACCCAGCCTCTCCATTGCATGATGAAAACACATGGAATGTGGAGCGTTAATCACTGCGGTTTGAAACTTACAAGGAAGTGCGCGCCGAGATAGCCACTAATACCACTTCGCGGTATTTAGATTAGAGAGGCTCGCGATTATTACGTGTTTCTGGTACACTACATGCAAATATAGGAGGGGTCTTATGGGACGCGTTACGAGAGCTGCAAAGTGGATGTCCTTGGAGGAGCTTCAGTTTGAGCTAAAAAGAACGAATGATAAGAGAATCGCTCAGAGAGTGCTTGTGGTAATAAATGCTCTGGTCGAGCCTCAACC
>JBBRBO010000185.1:0-3537 GCA_038205805.1 Desulfomonilales bacterium | reverse complement strand
GAAAGAGGTCAGACTGCTTGTCCATCAGTTCACCGCTCTCTGGTATCGTAGTGCCGGAAAGGACCCAATATCAGTGGTCCTCTGCCGGGATCCAGATGGAAAGCGCCTTTGATACCGTGTTCTTCGACACGGACGTGACAGCGTCTGCCAAGGACATTATTGGGTGGTATGCCGAGCGCTGGAGCATTGAAGTGACTAACCGGGAGACCAAGCAGCTTCTTGGCGCAGCCGACCCCCAGTGTCGCAAGGAGAAGGCGGTATTTCGTGCCCCAATGTTCGCATACTGGGCCTACTCCTTCGTGGTCCTCTGGTTTGTCCGGCAGTTCTCCACTGCAGAGAATCTTGTCGCCGAACCAGCCCCGTGGTACAGGCAGAAGAAGAACATCACCTTTTCCGACATGCTCGCTAGCGCCCGAAGGAGCCATTTCTCTATCGGAAACTCATCCGAGGCCGGGATTCTCAATGCGTGGCCAAAAATCAAACAGACGCGACATAGGCGCGGAATCGATCATACAAGAATCGCGAAACTGTAGTAAGTCTCATTGTAGGGATAAAATTAAGGAAACCGTTGTTTTCCTGAATTAACGTAGCCTCCGCATGTGTTCAGGGTTCCAACAATATACGTCGTCTTTTGCGAGGTAAGTAGTCAAATTAGCCGGTGTGGTTTTCTTCGGGAAACGTGTGCGTAAGAGTCTCTTGGTCATGGGTTTCCACCCCTTCGAGCGTTACGGTAATTTCGGGATCGCGAACAGTGGGCGCTGATGAAAAATCGCCGTAGCTCGACGGGATAACTCCACAGCGGGGACAGACCTCGATAGGGGCGTTATTGTCGAATCCACAGAGCGGACACACTCGATGCATTCCGGGGGATGAGCCTTTGCCTGAGGTGAGGTGCATTATCTCATCATCGAGCGAAATTACTAAACTTGCGATATTACGTAGAACAATGTGAAGCATCTTCAACTGAAGCAGCGGATTGAGTTCCTTGAACAGGAGGGCATTAATCTGGAGCAGTTTACTATGCTCCGCTGCTATAACTCCTGCTGATCGCTTTTTTCGAGCAAAGGCTCCGATTTCCCCGAAACATGCGCCGGGTAGAAAATCCGTAAGAACCTTCGTCCTTTTCACGACCTTTACGTTGCCTTCCAACAACACGAAAAAGTTGGAATCAGCCTCATTTTCTTGGATAATATGTTCACCGGCGCGAAAACTTACTAGGCTACCAGCTTTCACGAGTTCTAGCCTTTCCTCTTCGGTAAATAAGGAAAACATCTCGAATTTTTTCAGATTATTCAGCAATTCTCTGTCAAGGGAGATTCCGGCTCGCATGCCCGACCGCAAGCAGTCTCCTAAGGCCTCGGCCAAATCTCGCGCTCGACTGAAACGCTTGGCCGGCGACTTCTCCAGACACTTCTTAACTATTCCGTCTAGCTCTTCTGGAATTTGAGGATTAATTCTCCCCGGTGGCGGCGGGCTTTCCGTGCATATCTTGGCAAGCGTATCCTCGGAATTTACGCCTTTAAAGGGAGATTGTCGGGTGAGCAATTCAAAGAGCACCACTCCCAGTTGGTAAATGTCCACCCTATGATCCTGTTCTCGGCGCAGCACTTGTTCAGGCGCCATAAATCGGGAGGATCCCACGAGAGAGGGCCGCTGGCCTTTGAGCTTATTAACGAATCTCGCAATCCCAAAATCCATGATCTTGGGCGCGCCATGAGTGGAAATAATGATGTTTTCGGGTTTAATATCTCTATGGATGATGCCTTTGTCGTGAGCGTAATCCAGCGCCATAGCGAGTTCATAGATTAGTTCAATGGATTTTTTCATGCCGAAGGGTTGCGTGCGTTGGTGTTCCAGCAGGGTCTTGCCGAAGACGAACTCCATTACCATGTATAGCAGGTCACCCTTCTTGCCTACGTCGTACATCACCACAATGTTAGGATGGAGCATTTGTCCGGCGGTGCGCGTTTCAAGGAAGAAATCTCTGAGTATTTTCTCCTTGGAAGGTCGGGATGATGAATTGTGTTCTAAGGAAAAGGTCTTTATGGCGACGGGTCTCCGGATCAATTTGTCGTTGGCTAGGTAAACCTTACCCATGCCGCCTTCACCGATGGCTCGCACGATTTCATATCGTTTCAGACGCTGTAATAATGACGAACTCACATCTGCCGCCATGTAACATTAACTTCGTTCACCGCAAGCCCGCCACCTATAGAGAATCGCGAAGTGCGGTCGAAGGGAAGATGAGTCTCTCATTCGGTATTTACCGGGTTCGGAGCCATCTTTATTCAAGAGCATAGTCTACTCGTAGAAACCTTGCTATCTCGCACCAATACGTCAGACCTTTTTAGGGTCCAAAGCCGAAAGTATAAGAGGACCATTGTCAGTAATTGCGATAGAATGTTCAAAATGAGCCGAGAGCTTTCCATCCGCCGTGACCGCCGTCCATTCGTCCGCCAGCAACTTGATCTTCCAGGTTCCTTGGTTGACCATAGGTTCCAGAGCGAGGGTCATCCCTACTTCCAGACGAGGGTTCCACCCGACGCCCCTATAATTGGGCACTTGAGGGGGCTCGTGCATGCTGCGACCAATCCCATGGCCGACGAAATCACGCACTACAGAAAATCCATTGGTCTCGACGTGGTTCTGAACTGCGCTGGAAATGTCGAAAAGACGATTTCCAGGCTTCGCCTGCTCAATACCTTTGTAGAGGGATTCTTCCGTTACTTGTAACAAACGATGCGCTTCAGCGGAAATTTGCCCCACTGGATATGTATGAGCCGCATCACCCACAAATCCCTTGTGAATAACACCCACGTCAATACCGACGATTTCTCCTTCCTGCAAAACGCGCCGCCCTGGTATACCGTGAACCACCTCTTGATTAACCGATGAACAAATTGCTGCTGGGTACGGCTTCTGATTATTCATTTTATAGCCCTTAAAAGCCGCTTTTGCCTTGGCGTCTTTTATCATGCGCTGAGCTATTCCGTCCAATTCACCTGTAGTAACGCCCGCTTTGACCGCTTCGCCCAATGTGCACAGGATTTCCGCCACAATGAGGTTGACTTCTCGCAGAATGCTAATTTCGCGTGGCGTCTTCAGAATAATCATGCCCGGTTTCACGTTCGCCCTGCTCCTATGGTATCTGGTAAGTAGAGCGCCGTCACAGCCTTATACATCCGGAGGTCACCCGAGCAAGGATCTGTGCGTCGCACCGTTCGCCATGATACTATAAACCGAGCGTTCAGGCTATGTATTCCGAAATAAACCAGCAATGAAGGGTGAACTTCAGGCTTGCGCTTTGGGCGCTCCCCTTGCGTTGAGTGTGTCCCTGCGTGCTTCCGGATGGGCGAGCTGAAACAACTACCGGGCGCGGCTCGGTTGAAATTTATATTTTTGGTTCATCCGGGATTTGCGTACCTGAGGTTGCAAACTAAAAGAGGACATGCTTTGTCTTTCCTGGTTTTGAAAAAGACTATGAAGGAAAGGCAAGCATGTCCACGAGTCTTCTTTATCATGGATTTGGGATTGTTG
>JBBRBO010000184.1:0-3639 GCA_038205805.1 Desulfomonilales bacterium | reverse complement strand
AATTCCTGCCGCGCTTCCTCTATCTTCTGATCCATCCGAGACCTCCTTGCTTGAACTTGTACTGGATATACAAAGCAAAGCATATGTGGTCTCGGAGAACAAGTCACATTTGCAACCACTTATCAAAAATCAAAAAGCGCGACACCCGACACGTAGTCTCATTCCCTCCTCTATCCGAGCTACGGCGATACAAAAGTTTAATGAGATCGACCATGCGCTCGCTGGTTTCATCCGAGGGCAAATGATGATTGCCCTTATATTGGGCCTGCTGTATAGCGCCGTTTTTCTGGCTATAGGTCTAGATTTAGCTGTGGTGCTGGGTATTCTCAGCGGCCTCTTCGCCTTTGTGCCGTTCATGGGAAGCGCCATTGCCCTAATTGGCGGTTCCGTTCTTGCTTTCGCAAAATTTGGAGACATTAAGCACGTGCTCTTTGTTGTAGCTTACGTGGAAGGTTTTCATCTCATTGAGCATTATATTCTCACGCCGCGTATTGTCGGTCCTGCCGTGGGCCTCCATCCCGTCGTCTACAGTCTGGCGATTCTCACCGCAGCGCATTTGTTCGGCTTCGTCGGAATCCTTGTTGCAATACCTGTTACCGCTATTTTCAAAGTGCTTCTTAACACAGCCGTCGAGCGCTATAGAGACTCATATTTGTACAAGGAACCCTATGACGTAGATCCCCTCACTGTGATCGAATCAAGCGGTTGCGTACAATTTATTAATTGGAGTTTGGCGTTTCATAGCGGCTGTGCCAACCGTTGCGTTTGTATTACGCCGTAATCTTTAAACGCTCACAAAGCACCTTTCCTGTTCCGGTCGAACTCCGCCGATTTTCTTCTCAATTACTTCATACAAAATATTTGCGGCGCCTGTAGCAAACGCTACATCTTTTCAAAGACCGGCGCCGTATACTGCACGTATAGCCTTTCTTCAAATAAATGTAAGGATTACCTCATGGACGCTCAAGTGCTGGGAATATCCGGAAGTCCCGTTAAAAATAGTAATACCGATCGGCTGATTCAAGCAGTGCTGGAGTCCTCCGGTCTGGAGACCGAATTTGTGAAGCTCAGTACAATAAATGTTCGGCCTTGTATCGGTTGCCTTGGCTGCGCCCACGACAATATTTGCAAGGTAAAAGATGATTTTCCCCCCCTAGCCGAAAAGGTTCGTAGAGCGGGCGCTCTGGTAGTAGGTGGCCACGTCACGTACGGCTCTATGGACGGATTCACGAAGGCCTTCCTAGAGCGGCTTTTTTCTTTGCGCCATCGGAACGGTCTTAACCGAGGAAAGTTAGCCGTTGTAGTGACCACCGCCGGCGGAGGGCGGTCAGCGGCTGGCGCCCCAACCCTGAACCAGATAAACGATCAGGTGGCCTACTCGCTCGAACACGAGGGCATGCGGGTTATCGGTCGTCTCAAGGTATGCGGCAATCTTCCGTGCCTGTCCTGCGGTTATGGTGAAACCTGTCCTATGAGCGGCATACCCAGAGTCTTCGGTGAAGACGCGAAGATTACGCCGGACAAATTCATTCGGGTAGAGGATCAGAAGGAATTATGGGATGAAGCGAAGCGTCTCGGCGGCGAACTCGGCGACTTGCTGAAACAAGGATAGGTGATGGCCCCGCGAATGGAGACGACGACTCAAGTGCGGTGAGCCATTCTACTAGTAGTGTGAATATCACGACGAAGGAGGTGAGCGATATGCCCAAATGTGGATTATGTGGCGGCGAGGCCCCGAGACTACCGTCCATTACGGAAGAAGGAAACTGTGACCTGTGTGGGAAGAAGGCTACACTGGCCGATGAAGCCAAACAAGGCGACAAACAACAAGATAGCGGCCAAAAACCCGAAGTTCGTTAGTATGTAACGCATCCGCCTCGACAATGCTCAGGAGTGCTGAAAGAGGCGGGTAGTATCTGGAGAGCCGCTTATTCCATAGGAAAAAGCGGCTCCTCTCCATTTGATCGTAGTAGCGCCCTCAAGGAGTAATCATGGGCAGACTGGTTCATAAGTCCATCAGTAGTATCGTGCGTGAGAACGGTCCCGCGAGCAAGGCAATCATCCAAGGCTTTGATGGGGAGGTTCGCTATGGAGTCCATGGCGGAATTAAGGAGTATAAAATTGAACCTCAGGAGGAACATCCGGCCACATTGGACCACATGATAACCGCCATCGCCGCTTGAATGATGGGGACATTGGCCGGGGTCCTGGCCGAAAAGCAAATCCCCACCCCGGCGGAGAATTTTCGAGCGGCTGTCGAGGGCGACATCGAAGACGTGGACGGCGTGCTGAAGATTTTGAAAATAAACGCAAAATACCACCTCACCGTCCCTACCGGCAAGGATGAAGAAGCGAAGCAGGCGCTCGGATTGTATCTAACAAAATGTCCCGCATCCCAGAGCGTAATCGGCTGTATCAATATCTTGGACTCCACTGAGATCCGAACGACGCCTGATGAAGTCTGAAATGACCGTTCACCGCGAGTTATAAGGCTCTCAGAACTACTATGGAGTAGGATGGAAAGGACATGAGTTTCTCCACCGACGAACCATACAAATTGAGGAGACTATGGGCTGTTTGTGCGAGCGAGTGGGTGAAGGTCTGGAAATTCACCATACATGTATCGGCAATGTGTGGATATTCGCTGATCTTTCGGCGGCCGATTCGGCGGCGCTTGCAACGGCCGCGGTGAGGCGGCGCTATAAGCGCGCGGATGTCATTGTGAATCAAGGTGCTGAAGCCGGAGAAATGTTCCTTATAAAGGCGGGCCGGGTAAAGCTCACAAAGATCACCGCGGACGGCGAAGAGATCACCCTCGACATCCGGAAGGGCGGCGACTTCATTGGCGAAAACATGCTCAATGAAGAAATGCGGTATCCTGTGACCGCCACCTGTATCGAAGATTCCTTAACCTGCGGTTTCACCAAAAGCAACTTTGAGCGACTTGTTCTGACTCGCCCCACCATAGGCCTGCAAGTAATCAAAAACCTCAGTAAACGGATTGACTCACTCAGTGAACGAATCCGCGACATGTCCATGACGAACCTTGAAGATAGACTCTATAGAGTGCTCATGAACATGGCTCAAGAACATGGGGTGCAGGACACCTTCGGACGCAAGATACTTTTCCCCTTGACCCATGAGGAGTTGAGCTTTTTGGCCGGAGCGCACCGGGTCAGTGTAACGCGAGCTATTAAGGCCCTGAAAGAATCCGGCAAAGTAATTCAGGAAGGAAAAAACTTCATTGTCCAGGCTGTGTAGATGAACCTGCTTTTCCGCTCGGCCGGCAGCTTATCGTTCACACTCCACTCAAAGCGCTCGAAGCATTCATTTCCGAGTTTTTCGCTCTGCGTGTCAACCAACGCCGAGGTTCTTACCCCAATTATCTGCCGGCGCCACGTCGTCGAGGAGTTCTTTCGTAGATTCCCGCTCAAGAATGCGTTCGCCTCGCGCACAGGAGGTAGCCCGCCTCGTCGTCTGAAAATGCTTCCACTTCAAGCTCATCTTCGACAGTGCTCACTTTTGGGGCTCCCGTAAGTATCCGGAATTACGCGTATGGCTTTTTTGGCATATCGGTAACTTGCTGTAATAACAAGATGTGACTTTTTATTGAGTTGAAAATGTAGTGCCAAACTATGT
>JBBRBO010000183.1:0-3768 GCA_038205805.1 Desulfomonilales bacterium | reverse complement strand
TCTCAACCGGTCCACTGGAAGGAACCAACAACAAAATCAAAACTATGCAGAGACAAGCGTATGGATTCCGAGACAAGCAGTTTTTTATGCTCAAAATCTATGCTCTGCACTCAACCAGGTACGCACTTGTCGGATGAACCTGAATTATATCCTCCTTGCGTTGTGAATGGTTTTAATTCCACTAATGAGTGGACACGCAAGAGGCAAAAAGTACTCAAGCCCTGCCGGCGATTCTCCTGTACACGCTCCAACGGAGCGCCTTCGGATACCAACGAGCTATTTCGTCTCGCCTAAGGAAGGTTACACTAATCGCAACCGTCGGAGAATTACACATCGAGAATGTTATTCGCTATTTGGTCCCAGCAAATGAGAGAATCGCCCTTCTTGGTAACAAACGTCACGGCGCCGTCTTGTGAAATAACAACAGCTATGGCGCCCGGGACCTTGTCGCACATATAGTAGGCGGATCTGTGGCGGGAGCCCACGACGTTGACGTTCACGGGCTCCACCTTCGTTCCTTCGAGATCCAAGGCGCGGAATACCGGAGAAATGCTTTCAAAATCCCCCAAAATCATTCCTCCAAACCCAATGAGTTCGAAGCCCGTGTTGAGAACGACGGCTCCATCCACAGCAGCAAGGGCCGCAACGAGCTGAGTCCATTCGAGAAACGCTTCATTGACGGCGGTGAAACGTCTGCTGGAGCTATGGATATAATCATCCCACGTAATCATGTGTGTGGGATTACCTCTCTCACCAAAGACCGCTGCCACAGCGTTCAACAACTGAAGCATGAGGCTTTGGAACCGATCTCGTGACTCTTCCATCGCAAACTCGTATTTGATGGACAGGAAGCGACGAACGGCCGCCGGCGTTATCCTTTGCTCGTGGGGTAACAGGAGAAGAACTCCACCATGTCGTGCGTCACGAATAGTGCTGATGATGCTCCTCAGCGAATGCCGTCCCACTACACCGGCCATTTTAGGGTCGAGTGTAGCCCACGGCGTTTTTGCGGCCGCTCTCGCTGCGGCATGACGGCGCCACAGAGCTTCTCTGTGTCTTTTGAAGACGTCCGGGAGCCAAGTGGAGTCGAACACCTCGAACATGGGTCCGAACACCTTGCCGGCGTTGAGAATACCCACCACTCCGGCGCCGCGACAAACGGTGATGCGCCCCGGACCGGTGATCCATACTATCAGCGAATCGGGCAGTGGGGTTCCCACACTTTGGGCGCCCCTTACCTTGGATGCCCAGTACGGTCCTGAGTGGACGAGTCCCCAAATGTGCAAGCCCCCCGCTTCCTGGGTGCGTACACCAATCAATGTCCGGTAAAAGTCGGCGCCGGAAGAGAGTCTTCGCAGCTCAAACTCATTGAAGTTCAACGGTTCAGTGAACACAAGCCGGTGCAATCCAACAGGCGGTCCGGCGTCGGCCGGCAGTTCATGGGGGTCAAGCGCCATCACACGAAAACGCATAACCCGATCTTCATCGCGTAATAAACTTGCCTGGTAACAAACGGAGAGTAGATCATCGAGAACGTGCGGCGCCGGTAGCCGAAGCGGCCCACTTTCGCATACCTCTCCAAATTCCGGGCATGTGTCCCACCGGCATCTCACAAAATCGGCAAGGTCTTTGGGATAGGAGTGCATTTTCAGTCTCTTCTACGGTTCGTATGTGATAAATTGTGTAGTAGTTTAGGAATTAGCGTCAAATCCCACGGAATAACCGCAACATCATGGACCGAGAGGCCGGCGCCTTAGGCTTGAATACGCTGGTCTCGGCGCCCACGCGCTAAACTGACGCAATAGAGTAGCAGGAAGGCGCCGGAACTTACAGGTCAGGACAACGAGTCCGGTATTCCAGGTCATGGACCGCAGTTGTACAGCTTCTTAAGAATGGGCCAAACTCGATGGCGCAACGTCGCTATTTCGAGCGCAGATAAAGACGGCAAAGGAGTTAATCGTGTCCCAACGAATTCTACATCTCATATTACTTTGTTTATTAGCAAGCGCCACGTGGTCCATGACCGCATTTTCGGAAACAGCGGCGCCCAAACCTTCTCAAGAAGGGAGAGCGCCTTCCGCTCTTAAAGGTTCTCCTGCCTCGCCGAGCGATGCTGCAGGTATGGAAAGCTTACTTACAAGCCTCGAACTCTCATCAACGCAAAAGGCCAACCTGACCAAACTTCGAAAAATCTATGCGCCCAAAGTGCAGGCGGCCCGGGATAAACTTACCAAGCTCTTAGCCGAACAGGAGAAGCTCACGGCCGAGGGCGCCAAAGAGCCGACTAAACTGCTTCAGGTGGATAAGGACATTGCATCGAGAACGGACGAGCTTCGCAATATGCAGCTTGAACTGCGAGCCAAATTTGTGGCGGACTTGACCCGACAACAACGAGAAAAGCTAAAAGAAGGCATGGAGAAGATTAAAAGCGCACACTGAAAGTTCAGCGTTCAACAGTCAATGCGTTCGGATAGTAGCGCTGTAGAGCGCCTCATGACGCGGCGGTGCGTGTAATACGCCTCTTCGTATGAGATCTAAACTTAATGTTATTCAGAGTGAGATTTATAATTTCTACTGTGTCAGACTATACGGTAAAGAGATTTTTCGCACTACAGTTACAATTTTTGTAATCGTTCACCACGACAGCTAAATTAAAGAGGGTCCACGGGGTCCACTGCGGAAAGCAATGACCGATTTGAGTAGGAATTGGAAAGGATTCCTCCCCTGAAGGACGCAGGATTTTTCGGTGGTCAACAGCCCTGCGGTGATAATTCCTCCGTCGGTTGATTGGTTACCGAAGCTGATCTTTCGCCATTGGACGGCGGGACGTCCTCCTCTCTCAGCAGCATCATTGGTTGGCGCAACCCCACCGAAACGGGCGCCGAGGACGGCCGCGGACTTCTATTTGCCTACAAGGACCAGGGCTATGTAGAGCGTAACTTTTAGTTTCTCAAGGATGATGCAATCGTCAAGAGTCTCTTTCTCAAATCTCCTGAGCGCATCGAGACCCGGGGACTTCATTCTCGTGCTTTCGTTGCTTGTGTGGCGACTCATGGAGAGAACAATGAGGGTGTCCGCTCAAGGAAACGGGAACTACCATTATGGGGTGGGACAAGAAGCAGACATCTCGCCCGACATCGTTTATGATGACGACATACTTTTCTTCGGTACTGGTGCTCCAAACTGCCGGAGGAAGAATGTTGGGAAAGCCTCTCGATTCAATCCAGTTGAAGTATTTGGCACTACTAAAGCTATCTCCTGCTATATTCTACGCGCTCGACGCAGGGTTCAGCGATAAAGCCGTTTTACTCTCAACTTCCGGACCATCGGGATAGAAGAAATGCCCCTGACCGACACGTCATCTACAAAAAGTGTAAACATCCGGGCCAGCGCACACTCAAGTTTCGATCAACAGGAGCATTGCGCCAATTTATTTCCAAATAATGACACATTACCGGCTGATATGAGAAAATAGCTACACTTCAGACCGAAACATCACGGACAAACGACGAGAAGCCATCATTCCATGACTCCACGGCAAAAATGACCCATCTGCTATGATTGAGTACGCGGAACAGGAAATGCGTGAGGCGAGTTCGCTTCATTTCACGTAATTCTCAAATATGAGAAATTTGTCATTGACTTCACTAGTTTGGGATTTTGTTCCAGTTTGTTGAGTGATCGGCAGAGCGTTTTCTCAAGTTGATCAAGCGAGGTGAAGGCTTTATTCGAGAGATCATTCTCACGTAAGTATTCCCAAATATGCTC
>JBBRBO010000182.1:0-3928 GCA_038205805.1 Desulfomonilales bacterium | reverse complement strand
TATGGCCCTTTCACAAGAGCGCGAATCCCGGAGTTGCGATACTGTTCTATCCACCATTCCAGACTTCGCAGCGGAACTCCGAACATTTCGGCCACCTCCTTCTGGAGGTGGCCCTCACTGACCCGGAGAATGCAACTCGTCTTGAGAAACAGATCGACGTCATCATTGATTCGGGCCATTTCACATTCTTCTTCCAGCATATCGCGCTCATCCGGTGTCAACAACAATCCTTTTATCTCCGCACACGGCCTTTCCTGTGACTTTTTGTGCAAAATAACACCGTTATTCGCATTCCAAAATGTAATGATGCCTTCCGCGAGATTCAAGAGCCATTACTATAGATACACCAGTGGGACGATTGGATAGTGCAAATAGGCGCAACCTGTTTGAGACTTATTTGCCGGGTGCTGCGCATCAGGTGATAGTGCTATCTACTGATACTGAATTGGATGTGCAATGGGCTCGAAAGTTATCATCTCACGTTTCCAAACAATACCGCCTAGATTATGACTCGGCCACCGAGTCCACTACTATACGGCCTGGTTACTTTTTTTAGGAGCATTCGTGGAGCGAATAAAAACGAGTCGAGATGCCAAGGAGTTGCTTGAGCAGCTTCACCGTTCCACTGGGATTAGGAGAAATATGTGGTGTCGGGCAGCTTTGGGCCTCTCACTGTGCTTACCATATTCTTCTCACAACGAGGAAAAGTCAGATTCTGACGGAATGGAATTATCCCGACAGATGCTATTTGGTGATGACGAACCAACGTTACTTGGGCTACTTAGACAAAGACACAAAGGATCTCTAGAACCGGATCATCTCGGAAAAATAGTTAAGTATCATATAGAGCAAGGACTAAAAAGTATTCGAGAAGAGTACCATCGCCAAAACAGACGGGGCGATGAACTGTTATTGTGGATGGTCCAGCAGGCAACTCATCCCCAAAATGCCTTGTCAGAGACAAAAGGACATTTCTCCTCCTCAACACCAACGGCAGGTTCCTGTTCAGTTAAGATTAAATTAGGTAGTATTGTCGGCGCTTCTACACCGGTTTATTTTCCAATAAACGGTCCTGGAATATCTCCTCACATAGCTATTATAGGAAGAAACGGTACGGGGAAGACAAGAACAGGATTGACTCTTCTCTCACAACTGGTATCTGAATGTGAATATCGGATTCCTTTTCTAATATTCGATTATGCGAAAGGTGATATAGCTTCAAATTCCGAATTTGTTAAAGCAACCGAATGTAAAACAATATCGCTTCCTTCCGAAACTGTGCCGATTGCACCGCTTGCGATCGCGAGAACTGATGAGCATTCAATCATTTTAGCGGCACATCGTTTCAGAGACACTTTAGAATCTGTCGTGACCGGCTTGGGGCCAAAGCAGAAAAGTCGCTGCTTAGAAATAATAAAAAATAGCTATGAAGATATGGAGGAAGGAACACCTGACCTTGAGGATATAGTTCGCGTTGCCGAGCAAATGTACAGAGAAAATGATCTACAAGAAGATTCCTTAATTGCCTGCCTGAGAGAAATGACTGATCTCACACTTTTTAGATCCGCTCGTAACGGTATGGGCCACGATTTCTTCCGCATGTCATATATTGTAGACATACATCGTCTGCCCGAAGATTTACGAAAATTAACAGTTTTCTTGATGCTGGACCGCCTCTATTCTGAAATCATGACACTCAAAGACGCTCCCATTGATGAGAATGGCAATCGACAGTTAAGGCTTATCATTGTCATAGATGAGGCTCATCATTATTTGATGTGTAGGCAACCTACACTCGAAAATATGGTTAGAGAGGTACGATCCAAGGGAGTTGCCATATGGCTGTTTTCTCAATCACCTGATGATTTTGACCAACCCAAGTATAACTTTTCTCGGGAACTCGGGTTAGCAATCGTATTTTCCTGCGTTTTGGAAAGACCAAAAATATTAGAGGCCGTTCTGGGATCCAAACTTGATCCCAAGCGACTGTCGCAACTACCGGCCGGTGTGGGGCTGACAAGAATTCCTGGGACCCATGGCCCTGTAGAAATCAGAGCTTGGTCGTAGTCGTTCTAGAAAGATATAACAACACTCAAATAATGACACTAATTATTGTTGACCTCCTCCTCCCCCTCCTCACCGTGGGGCCTGTATCCCCAGGTGGAGCCTGATGAAGCGGCGGAGACCCGCGTTGTGAACAGCGCCGTATTTCGAGCGGGTCAAGTACGGGAGGGTCGTTTTCAGACGAGTCAAAAGCAGCGACGAGAAGAGGCCGAAGGTCCACACGTTTCGAGTGAGCTTCGTTCGGGGTAAAACAGCTATGGGACCCGACTCGATACGAGCCTCGTTGGACGCTAAGTGGTCAACCCCCCGCCATGCAATGCCCGTGGGAACCGTGCCGTCACAGGATGTAATCTTGTCCATAAGAACCAGCTCCCGGCCCGCTCTCTTGAACAGAAGCAAACTATCGTGAGGCGACAGTCCGCTCTGACGCTGCCCCCGTGCGCACACGAAGCCCGCCGGTAGGGCGGTCGCTTGCTGGAAGGCATGGGTGTTCGGATCGAACGCCTTGGAGTAGAGTCGCCATGTTTGCAGGCTCTGGTCCGCATAGAGCATCCGGATCAGTTCACGAAAACCGTCTTTCTCGTGGCGAATGACCTCGGCGCGCTTGTGGGATAAAGCTAAATCCAGGAACACAAGATTCGTGTTGGGCTTCACCGCGGGGACTTGACTCACCAGGCTTCGAACCAAGTCGTTGCGGATCTCTCCGGCCTCTTTCCAGTCTTGGCTTAATCCGGCGTGAAACACCACCATGAAGCCGATAAGGGCCAAGGCCGCAGCTTTACCCACCAACCTGAACGAAGGCCGGCGCAGGCCGTCCAGCGCAGCGGCAAGCAGAATCGCCACCCCAAAAGAGGCCGAGGAATAGATCCTGCTAACCCATGTGAAATTGAACCACGACAGATCTCCATTGGGGATCACCCCGTACTTCACCATGAGAGTATCCATCATTCGTGGGCTCAGAGCGCCGTATGACGCCAGTTGGTAGGGCAACATCCCCAGCAGCAGTATGCCCGCGCCCAATGCGAGCCAACACCTACGCTCCTCCAGGTTGAAGGGGGGCTTGGACACAGATTCCGCCGGACGGCGAGAGCGGCTCAGCATAAAGAAGAGGCCGGCGGTTCCCAGCGCCACAAGGACACCGGCGGATACCGCCCACGTGTCCCTTGACACCGACTGAAATGGAGCGACCAAATAGAACGGCAGCAGGGCCGGATAGGCCCACAGCAGCTCCAGGGGCGGTATAAGTGAATCATTTCCCACTGCCCCGCCGTGAAGGATGAGGAGCCTGGTCACTATGACGGCCCCAAAGGCCACTACAACGGCGACCGCAAGTCTCACCAGAAACGCCCGATCGGACAAGCCGCCGGGATTCCGTCGGTGAATAGGCCACAGCAGCAGCGGAGCGATGAAAATGAGGAACCCGGCGCACTCATATGTAAGAAACGACGCCATGTAGAGGCCCACGGGCAGAGGAAGGGCCGCCCACGACGTCGATCTGTGCGCCCATCGCTGGAACGCAATCATGGACGCCCAGAAAAACAGCATCGCAAGCCGCGAATTGTCCGTGAACATAACGTAGGTGAGGCATGAAACCGGCGGTAGAAAGAACGCAAAAAGCACGGCCATAGAAACGCCTGCTCGACGATCAGGAAACGCCCGATGCAAGGCCACTCCCATGAGACACGCGGCTCCGGCCAGCAGCAGCAGCGAAAACAAATGGAACGCGGGCTTGGTGAAGCCGAACACATTGAAAAGGCTAATCCAATACAGCCCTTCCAGCGGCCGCAGGAACTTGTTCGTATACAGCGTAACCGCTTCCCAAAAAGTGTGCTGGTAGGGTATAGCAAGCACCCACCAGTCGTCG
>JBBRBO010000181.1:0-4103 GCA_038205805.1 Desulfomonilales bacterium | reverse complement strand
CTACGATGACCCGCAACAACTCCCCGGAATACAGCCTTTATGGGAGGGATTGCTTCCGCAACATGAGCCCACCTGCCCATGACCCGAAGGCTGATTGTTCACGGTGACGGACGCGGCGGACATGAGCTGCTCCAAGCGGCTTGAACCGCATGAGGCGCAAACCGGCTGATCCGAGTTGCGTCCTATCCCCACAAGGAGTTCGCTCACGTTATCGCATTCCAGACATTTGTATTCATAAATGGGCATGATCGCTCCTTCGTAATGTGTTTTTCGAGCTTAAGACTGCGCCGACACCTCAGTTTTTTCTCGTGCCGGCTTGTAACACGCTCTCCAGATGAGCGGCCTTATTGAAATTCTCCACCCGGATCGTAACGGAGTTCACGCCCGCCAGGGCCTTGATCTTCTTTTGGATAGCGCCGGCCAATGCGTACGCCATAGGACAAACAGGCGAAGACGGCCGGAACACTAGGTGCACGGAACCGTCGGGTTTTACCTCGATGTCGTGAATAATATCCATCCGCATGACATTTAAGCCGGTTTCAGGGTCAATCACCTCCGCAAGGGCGCCCTTGACCAAAGCTTCTTGATTCTGCGCTTCCACTACTCATCTCCTTATACTGATATGCTTTCAAAGAAGTAATATTGGCGGAGCTTTCGTTGCAAAGTAGATTTTCCAACCGCTTTCTAAAAATTTCGTGATAATCGCCGAAAGCGGCATTTTCTCCTTGAGAAAAGCCGGTTTCGGCAATTGCGAAAGTTCTTGGAGAGGGGCTTGGGGAGAAGCCTTCTTTCAAGAAGGTTCTCCCCAATATTACTTCTTTGATTGTATTCGCATTACATGGGGCTCTCTATGAGAGCAGGGTCGGTTCGAGTTTTGCCCATATCTCCCGAATGGCGATGCTCGCCGGGGAATCGCCGTCCTCTACCACGGTGTGACGCTGGACCATGGACCGAATCACCTGGGGATCGTACGGGATTCTCCCGAGAACCGTGGCCCCGGCTTGGGCGGAGACCGCCTCGATCCGTTCGGCGACCTCAGGGTTCACGTCGTACTTGTTAATCACCACCGACACGGGCATATGGAAACCAAACACGAGCTTGAGGGCGCGTTCCATATCGTGCAATCCCGACAATGTGGGCTCGGTTACGATGAGCGCCTGATCCGCTCCCGTGATGGACGAGATAACGGGGCAACCCACTCCGGGTGCGCCGTCAACGAGAATCAAAGACGCGTTCCGGTCTTTCGCCAGGACCTTGGCCTGATTTCGCACCAGGGCCACCAGCTTTCCCGAATTTTCCTCACCCGGTCGAAGCGCTGCGTGCGCCATTGGGCCGAAGCGGGTTTCCGAGAGGAACCACCTGCCGTTGACGCCCTCTTCGAGAGCGACCGCCCCCTCAGGGCACACGTGAAAGCAGACCCCGCAGCCCTCACAGGCTATGGGGTTTACGGCGAAATCCTCAGTAATCGCCCCGAATCGACAGGCTTCCCGGCAGCTCCCGCACTGGGTGCATTTTTCCGGATCTATCACCGCCTTGATGCCGCCACGAAAATCCTCTTCATGGAAGGGTTTTGGGTGCGCAAGGATGTGCAGGTCGGCCGCATCCACATCGCAATCCGCCAAAACCTTATTTTCGGCAAGGTAAGCGAAACACCCGGCGAGGCTCGTCTTCCCAGTGCCGCCTTTCCCACTGATTATGACAAGTTCCTTCATGATAACGTCTCCTTGGCGGCAGCGTGGGCCGTATTCACCGATTGCTCGATTTTGTCGAAGACCTGAAGGAATAGATCGCGGTATTCCGGCGCCGAGGAAAGAAGCGGCTCGCCTCTGGAATATCCCTCAGCTATGCGGCGGTCGTGGGGAATTTCCGCCAACAGCGGGATGCCTTTTTCCTTGCAATACAGACGCGCCTCGTCGTCGCCGATATCCGACCGATTGAGAACCACCCCCATCGGAACCGTCAGAGCGGTGATCGCCTCGACGGCTATCTTAAGGTCATGCAAGCCGAAGGGAGTCGGTTCGGTGACGAGGACGATGTAATCAGTCCCCATTACGGTATTGATGACCGGACAAGAGGCGCCGGGAGGAGCGTCCAGAATTGCTACCTTGTTGGGATTGATCTTGTTTTTGACCGCCTTGATGAGCGGCGGAGACATGGCTTCCCCGATCCGCAGGCGTCCTTGGACGAACTCGACCGATCCGGCGAACCCCGTCTCCATGACGCCCAACTCACGAGAGCCCTCGGAAATCGCGCCCTCAGGACACAAGAGCGAGCATCCGCCGCATCCATGACACATCTCGGGAAAGGTGAGAACCTGTTCCCCAATCACTACGATTGCGCTGAACCGGCAGACTTCTCCGCACTTACCGCAGGCGGTGCATTTTTCCATATCCACAACAGGTGTGGGCATTGTAATGGTTTCGCTGGTTTGTAGATCCGGCTTCATGAGAATATGGCAATTGGGTTCTTCCACGTCGCAGTCCAGCAATTGGGCTTTCGATCCGAGCGCCAATGCAAGGCTGGTTGCGAACGTGGTCTTCCCAGTGCCGCCTTTTCCGCTGGCTACACTTATAATCATATATTCACACAGGTATCCTTCAAGGATTATGCAGTTTACTGAGTAATCACCGAACGCCGCCGAGTGATTCGCTTTCAGAGGAGTAAGGTTGGTGAAGTTTTTGTAATGTAGGTTTTACCAACCTCTTTCTAAGAAATTTACCATTCGCCGAAAGCGGCATTTTCTCCTTGAGAAAAGCCGGTTTCGGCATTGTAGAAGTTCTTGGAGAGGGGTTTGGGGAGAATCCTTCTTTCAAGAAGGTTCTCCCCAAGTCTTAACTCTTTTGAAAACGAATCGGCGGGGCCTTGGTTCACGAAGACTTACCCCAGGACTTCGCTTGACTCGCATGCGGAGCGGCGTTCTCCACAAGATACTGCCTAACCGCCTCCTGAAGCGTGCCGGCGGCCAAGGTGGCGCAATGGATGTCTTCGTCCGGCAATCCGCCTGCTTCCAACTCGATGGCGACATGATCTATGTCGGCGATTTCCTCGGGCGTCCTGTGGAGCGCCAATCTCGCCGCAGCCGCGCCGCATGCGCTGCTCATCCGGCAACCATCGGTCCAGTACTTGGCCTCGGTGACACGGTCTTCGGTGAACATGAGCGAGATCTTCATGGCGTCTCCGCATTTGCCCCGAAGAAAGGCCGTAGCGTCGGGAGAATCAATGGTCCCTCGCTCAGGGTCCGATTTCGACAAGAGCAATATCCACCCACCGATTGTCACAAAAAGCAAGGCGCCCCCGGTAAGAATAGTCTTCCAAGAAATCGCGGAAAGTATGTGAAGATCAGTCATGCGTTATCCAGTAATCGGGATTTTTCAAGTTGCGAAGATAGGACCGCTCCGCTTAGTGTCAAGAACACGATAAGATGCCCGAACGAGCAGGCCCGAGTCAAGCCGCCTTGTCACAGATTATCATTAAGTCGGCGAGCTTCGAAGAGGAGCTTCATCCCCCTTAGAGGCGTTCAAAAGCTTGGACCGACGGGCAGGCCAAACGCGGCTGAATCGCCGGACCATGGGGATGATTGCTCATCGCGACGTTGTAGGAAGCTCCCCTCTGCGACAGAAGCCGCTCCTACCAATGGGCCTCGACATCGGCCTTGTCCGCGAAGGTCACTTTCTTGTTCTTGAGTCGCTCCAGGGCTTCCTTCACCGTGCCCGATTGGTCCACCACGATCTTTATGCCCGCCGCCGTGAGCGTGGTAAAGGCGTTCGGACCGCAATGGCCCGTCATAAGCGCATCCACTTTTCTATCGGCCAGGAGCTTCGCCGCTTGGATGCCGGCGCCTTTCATGGCATTCAGGTTCTGTGAGTTGTCGATCACGTCTTCGAGGACTCCGTCTTCGCTCGCTATGACGATATACTGCGCCCGACCGAATCGGGGGTCCATCTGAGAATCGAGATCTTTACCCGTAGCCGTAACCGCTACTTTCATTGTATCCTCCGTAATCGTTCGCCGGGGTTGATACCAATGCGCAGCCAAAGAAGTAATATCGGGGAGAACCTTCTTGAAAGAAGGCTTCTCCCCGAACCCCTCTCCAAGAACTTTTA
>JBBRBO010000180.1:0-4236 GCA_038205805.1 Desulfomonilales bacterium | reverse complement strand
GTTACACATCATCAACTGTCAAGCACTAAAATGCAGTGACGTGGCACCATGCGGCAAACAGCAAAAACCGTCCGGATAAATGATTTCAATTACATAGCCTGTGGATAACTCCAAAAATCGACATCAACTGTAGAAGATTAGTTTGGGAATCCGGTACTCCATCTGGGGGAGAAGCCCTCAAGCGGGTAGGTTCTCCCCATTCATTGCATCCTTTGTCCTTACCGGAAGGCTATTCCACGAGCTTCCACTTACCGTCTTGGACCTTGACGATTATCATGGAATCCGGATGGAGACCGTTATGGTCTTCGGGAGTCATGTTGTAAATTCCACTAACCCCGATGTGATTTTTGGTTTTTTCGATTTCTGCACGCAAAGCCGCAGGATCTGAACCCACTTTTTTCAATGCATCCGCGACGATGTATATTGCATCCCAGGCATATCCCGAATGCGTATTTATCGGGTAGTCCCTGTTATATTTATATACGTTGTCATAGAGGTTGACGAAATCTTGTATAACCTTCTTTTGCGGGTCCGAGTCCGGGAGTTGCTCCCATGCCATCAGCTTCGTGGAAGGCATCATGGAACCTTCCGCGCCCGCGCCTGCCAATTCCACGTACTTCGGTCCGGGTTGGCCGTGGCACTGAAACAAAGGGGCCGACATGTTGAGCTGCTTGGTATTCTTCGCGATAATAGCGCCTGCAGGGCCGATTGTCCAAACGACAACCGCATCGGGCTTCGCTGCGTTGATTTTGGTTAATTGCGCCGTCATGTCCGTATCTTTAGGGTTGAAGGATTCGTCTGCAACAATGGTAATCCCGTGGTTCTTGGCTAACTTGTCCAGCCATGCCTTGCCGTCTTTTCCGAACCCATCGGAAGCGGTCAATAAGGCGACCTTTGTGAGGTTTTCTTTTTGCAGGTAAGAATAGAGCTTTTCAACCGCCGTGGAGCTTCGCTGGGGGGATTTGAAGATCCATTTGAACGAGCCCAATGCGCCGCCCATGATCACAGGATCGCCTCCAACGGTCATGATTGTAGGTACGCCGGCCTCTACGACGATCTTTTTCACCGCCATACCCAAATCGGTGCGATCCGGCCCGATGATTGCGGCGACTTTGTCCACGTTAATAAATTTCTTGGCCACCATGATGGCCTTGGTGGGCTCTGATTCCGTATCACCGAGGACAAGCTCCAAAGGACGGCCGTTGATTCCACCTTCTTTGTTAATCTTTTCGACCACCATCTGAGTCACGAGCTTTGTGGGGGCGCCGATGTTCGCAGCAGGGCCGGATAACGAAAAGAAAGCGCCGATCTTAATAGGTTCTTTGTCTTGCGCCGAAACTACTCCGCAACAGAGCAGCGACACAACAGTAATGACCGCAGTAAAGATTCTCACGTAGTCCTCCTCATTTTAGTAACCGTTGACCATCAATGGAACAACCACTTGGAACCGTAGCCTTTGGAAAGGGAAATTGTCTCCCCTGTGAACCTCACCGGGCGCAGAGACACCTCAAACCCGGTTAACGACTGCCGATGTTGTATGCGTCGTCATTGACCGGCAATATTACACTATACGACGGGTTGCGCCATAGCGCTCATGAGCGCCAAGCTACGTTGGCATGCGGCTCTTATTGTCCCAGGAATGCCTTCTGAACCCTTTTATCCTGTATCAGCGCCTTTGAGGGACCGTTAAGAGTGATGTGTCCAGTTTCCATGACATAGCCTCTTTGTGAGAGGCCCAGCGCGCCGAGGGCGTTCTGCTCCACCAGCAACACAGTACGTCCGGATCGCCGAATCTCCTCGATTACACGGAAGATTTCCCTCACAATCAGCGGCGCCAAACCGAGAGAGGGTTCATCAAGTAATAGGAGTTTCGGGTCAGCCATTAGCGCACGGCCAAGGGCGACCATCTGCTGCTCACCACCGGAAAGAGAACCGGCCCGCTGTAGACCCTTCTCCTCTAAGGCGGGAAAAGTATCGAATATTTTGAAGATCTCGCGTCTTACTCCCATCGGAGTGAGCCGTCGCAAATACGCCCCCATTTCGAGGTTTTCTATTACGCTCATAGGTCCAAAAAGCCGCCTACCTTCGGGCGCTTGTACGATCCCCATGGCAACAATGCTTTGGGAGTCGGCGGCGGTAATGTTCTTGCCGAGAAAGAGCACGGAACCCGAACTCTTGGGATGAATCCCCGAAAGGCAATTGAGAAGCGTTGATTTGCCTGCCCCGTTGGCGCCGATCAAGCACACGATCTCACCGCACGCTACGTCGAGCGAAACTCCTTTGAGCGCCTGGTTTCCTCCGTAATGCGCCTCAAGCGCGTGTACAGTGAGCATTACGCTACGCCGCCCAAGTAGGCCGACAAGACCAAGGGATTGCTTTGGATGTGTTCCACGGAACCTTCCGCAATCTTGCGGCCATAGTTCAGTACGATGATATTGTCCGAAATGCTCATAACTAGATTCATGTCATGTTCTACGAGTAGAACCCCCGTGCCCATCGCTTTTGTCTTACAAATGTAATCAGCCATTTGCTGAGATTCGGTAATATTAAGTCCTGCTACCGGTTCATCGAGCAAAAGCAAATCAGGGTCGGGCGCCAAGGCACGCGCCATTTCCAGAAGCTTTTGCCGACCGTAGGGTAATTCCCCCGCCGGAGCATAGGCGTAATCCGTTAAATCAAAAAAATCCAGCAGTTGCCAGGACCGTTCCAGAATATACCGTTCTTCTCGACGGGATTCTGGAAGGAGAAACATAGCACAGGCAAATTCACTCGTCGTCACTCCATGCATCCCTACCATTACGTTCTCGAGGGTAGTCATCTCTTGGAACACCTGAATATTCTGAAAGGTCCGAGATAGCCCCCGACGCCTAAGATGATAGGGCGGTAAGCGGGATACATCCGTATCTTTGAAAAAAATCGAGCCGGTCCGTGGCGAATGCAATCCGGAGATCACATTGAACAACGTCGTTTTACCCGCGCCGTTCGGCCCTATGATTGCCGTGATGGATTCTCCGGGCACGTCGAAGGAAATGTCCGCCAGCGCCATTAATCCGCCGAAGTTCATCGAAACATCTCGTACGGTGAGCATCGGAGCGGCCCCCGACCCGTTGCGTTTCCTCGGTCGCGGTTTCATGGGAACCACATTCGTGTGGGAAGGTTTCGGCTTGACAAAGCGCTTGACAAGCCTGTTACGCAAACCTGCAAAGAGCCCTTCAGGCATATAGATAAGAATCGTAACGAGAATCAGTCCATAAAATACATCCTTGTATTCATCGAAAAAATGTAAGGAATTAGGCAACGAAGTTAGAAAGGCGACGCCGAAAAACACTCCCCACACACTCGCCATGCCGCCTACAATCACCATGGATACGAGTTCTACCGAAAAGAAGATATCGAAGGTCTTGGGGCTGATAAAGGTGTTGTAGTGCGCGTAAAGACTACCGGCCAAAGCGGCGTACACTGCGCTCAGCACAAAAACCTTTATCTTATACTTTTGAGTATTTATCCCTAGGCAATTCGCCGCTGTTTCACCGCTGTGTAGCGCCCGTAGGCCCCGCCCCGGCCGGGAATTGACCAAATTCGAGGCAAGTATCATTGATACCAGGACTACGGATGAAATGAGCATGTACATACGCATATCGGTGTCTATGAGGAGATCGCCTACTCTTAGAGGAGGTATACCCACCAACCCCGACGGTCCCCCGGTAACAGAGTCCCACTGCACGATGATGATATTCACTATGAGATTGAAGCCGAGCGTGGCCATGACTAAGTAATGACCACGGAGCTTGAGTGTGGGTATCCCGATGAGCAGCGCGACCAGGGCGGTCATGACCACGGCGCAAAGCATCGCCCACAACGGTGACAACTGGAAGGAAACGCTGAGAATTCCGGAGATGTAGGCGCCAAGGCCGTAAAATGCCGCATGACCGAGGGAAATTTGCCCCGCGTACCCTATGAGTAGATTGAGGCCGAGCACGATGATGGCGTTCAACCCAATGATGTTTACCACATTCAGGTAGTACGGATTACGCACCAACAACGGAAAAGCAATCAAAACACCCGCAAATATACACCACGGCCACCAGGACCCGCGCTCAGGAGCAGTCAAGACCATGCTCAGACTCGCTCCTTTTCGCCGTACCCCAGCAAACCACTCGGTTTTACGAAGAGCGCCAGGAGCAAGACAGCAAAAGCAATAACATCTTTGTAGCTGGAGGAGATGGTTCCGGCCCC
>JBBRBO010000179.1:0-4357 GCA_038205805.1 Desulfomonilales bacterium | reverse complement strand
AGCTCACCGGGCTTGAGGCGGCTCGGCGCCCGGTGAGAGTCGGAGGGGAGACTCATCTCCCCTCCGGACCACCCCATACGTAATTGCAAAAGGTTCAATTGTCCTAGTGAAGGGTTGCGGTTCATCGTAGTAGCTTACCAGGCTTGAGGCGGCTCTCACCCCATACGTAATTACACATGGTAGTATTGTTCCTGGTGAACGGTTGCGGTTTTTCATGAGATTCATCTGGAACTTAGACGCTCCGGCGGTTATTATGAAATGACTAGGAGTGGCGAGAGTTGGATACTGGTCGGTAGCCGCCTTCCATACGGGGGCGAGGATGAAAAAAAGGAGGCTGACCATGCAATTAGCGGGGCGAAAAGATGTTTTCAAGACCGTCGGCATAGGCAAGGCCGCTCTGAGCCTTGACTCTGCGGGAAAAGCTCGACACATGTCCACCGGTCCTCACCAACTCACAGCCGTGGGAGAGTGCAAAAGCGTAAAAGTTACGTGCATTTCGGAAGTGGGCTGGTTCGACACAAGCGTCATGCTCGGGGACATCATGAAGGCCGGCGGCCCAAACGAGGTTGACCAATGGAAGGCCGGCTTTTCGCCCTCAAATGCGGCGGGAAGCTGTTCTCTCGTGGAAGTAGAAAGCCTTACGGGCTCGAAAACCAGGTTTCTAGTGGATACGGGCTGGGATGTCCGCTACATGGACGAGCGCTTCAAGGCCGAAGGTGTGGATCAAATGCTCAAGCATGGGGAAATTGATTTCCTCTACATAACCCATGAGCATCTGGATCATTTCTGGGGCCTGGAAGCGGTGCTCAAGCACAACCCCAAGATCAAGATCATCATCCCAAGCACCTTTCAGCCGCCCGCCATGAGCTATCTTCGCGGGGTCCATGTCCCGGAGGCCACGGTCAAGAACACCATCCGACATCAAGGGGAGCTGATTAAGTTCCAAATCGGGGAAATCACCAAGCTTATGGAAGGCGTGGTTTCGGTGGGGTTCGATCTCCCAATCATCCTGAAGGTGCGCGGCGAGCAATCGCTCTATTTTAACGTGAAAGAAGCCGGTTTAGTCCTTTTCACGGGGTGCTGTCACCAGAACATCGTGACCTTCACCGATTATGCGCTCAAGAACCTTAACGCGGAGGGCAAACTCTACGGGCTCTATGGTGGATTGCATATTGCACCCTTTGGACCGCTCGGCGATGAAGAGCGCGGGTGGGTCGAGAAGATGGGCTCGTACGGATTCAAGAAGATAGCAGCGAATCATTGCACCGGTGCGTCGGCCGTCCAAAAGATGCTGGAACTTGGATACCCCATGGTGAAGGGCACGGGAAACAAGGGCTCCCAAAGCGACCTTTATGTCGGCAATGGAGACTCCGTAGTCTTTTAACCGCCTGGAAGAAGAACGCCCTCCTCCTCTATACAAACGCCGCGAAACGGCGTACGCTCGATGAATGATTTTCATCATAATCAATATACATAAGTAATAACGGTAGGTTACATTTATGAATAGGGAAAAGGAAGTCTTTGACGATCTTGAAGGAATGGTTTTGGAAGAGGCTCGCAAGATATACTCACCCACGGTGATCGAGCACTTCTTGAACCCCCAAAATATGGGTGAGTTGCCCAATGCGGATTATGTAAACGCCATGAGCGGGATTTGCGGTGACACCGTTGGGATCTACGTCGGTATCAAAGACGACAAGGTTGAGCGAATCGGCTTCGTCACAAACGGATGCGGTCCCACCATCGCGTGTTCGAGCGCAGCCACTTCTCTGGCCAAAGGCCGCTCTGTCCAGGGCGCCCTGACGATTACCGCCAAGGATGTCATAGAATACCTGGGCGGCCTCCCTGTAGAACACACCCACTGCGCAGATCTGGCCGTAAACACCCTTCGCAGCGTGCTTGCTAAATCTCAATAAATATACCATCGGCCACAAGGAGGAAAGAATTGGGACAAAACGCATTGAAAACCGTTTTAGTTGTGGACAGTCGGACGAATACGTCAAAATTCACGGATCTGCTGGCAAAGCATAATTTCACCACGGAAATAAGCAATAATCCTCGCGAAACCCTGGAAGCGAGCAAGAAGAACACGCCGGATCTGGTGATCGTAGAGAAAGGCATTCCTGAAATGAAGGCGACCACTTTTCTTGCCGATTTGCTCAAAATTTCCTGGACTACCTCCACAATTCTGATAGCTGATGAGGAAGAGGAAGCGCTTCACGAGGAGACGGAAGGGCTGGGTATTTTGGGCTCCGTCAAGAGCGCCGATGATCTGCAAGGGCTGGAACGACTTTTAGAGGTGTTTTTTCGGTTGCGCCCCGCGTAGTCTAACTTGGAATTAAAGGAGCTACCGAATCTTCTCGGGGGAGCAAGCATACCGTGATTACCCCTAGATATAAGTCTTTCATCCTTCGTTGTGACGATAATTTATAATCGTTCCTGAAAACAACGTATAAGAGTGAGCGGTGACCAATGACTTCGAAGAAACCGAAAGCAAAGAAGAAAGCTCAAGCAAAGAAGAAGCCGAAATCCTCAAGAGCATCGGGTAAGCTAAAGGCTACAAGGGAGAAAAAGGTCCCCTTTCTCATCGCCAAATTGCGTGATCCCGACAACGTTGATAATATGGCCGACACCTTTTTCCGGTTCATGCTACCCTTCCTGGAAATCCCGGAGAATGATGAACAATGTGACTTTTTGCTTACGATCGGCATGATGGCCTGGAATATGGGACTTCTTGCCGACGAATCCAAAGCCCTAATTGACGAATCCTTCGTTTTTGAGGAAATCTTCTACTCCGATTCGGAAGTAAAAATTTTTGAGGCAATGATCGAACGAAAAGAAGAAGAGTTTGCCGAATTTACGGACGTACTTTTCGGGTATGAAATAAATAGCAAGCCCACGGGTGAAGAAATCTTAATAAAGCACGTGCCTCAGGAGGGGTAGGTCGCTCCCGGTGAACGGTTGCGCTTACAAAGAAGATGCGGCAATTCACATGCGAGCCGAAACTTTTTCTTCGCGTCTCGGCTCCCACGTCTTAATCCCAACGTGCAATCTAAGTAATATCGGGGAGAAGCTTCTTGAAAGAAGGATTCTCTCCGAACCCCTCTACAAGAACGTCCAAAATTGCCGAAACCAGCTTTTCTCAAGCAGGAAACGCCGCTTTCGGCGATTATCACACATTACTTAGAAAGACGTGAGGAGTGCCTGCGCCAAGGCAAAATCGCTGAAGCGCTTCACTCTTCCTGCTAGGCGTCGATCTTGACCATCTCGCCGTATCTATGTCGCATACCCCAACCTAAGCCGAGTTTGCGACAAAAAACAGTGTCCCGAACGTTCGTGCATGCTCACTTAGTTCAGCATTTTCTCTTTCTGAAGAAAACGAATGAGGGGAACGGCGCAGTTTGTCCTCTACTCGCTTTCGCAGCTTGATAACCATCAAGGAAGTGTATATATAACCTTGACGGCGCTTTGTGTTTTGTTGACTATTCATGTAACGGCGCCGGACGGTTGCGGCTTGACCGCATTTTCGGCCCCTTCAACCGTAAAACGGTTAGAATTATTCACTCTTTAGGTGACGCTAATGTTTGTGTTCGGTAACCTCGTAAACGCCATAGCGCTCGTGATCCATTCCGTGCTGACGCTCTACATGTGGATCGTAATTATAGCCGCTTTGATCACATGGGTGAACCCGGACCCATACAATCCCATCGTGAGATTCTTATTCGCCGTGACGGAACCCGTCTTTCGTATGGTGCGCAAAGCGCTCCCCTTTTCAGCGATGGGCGGCATTGATTTCACCCCTATCATCGTGTTGCTGGCCATCATGTTTCTGGATTCGTTTCTGGTGCCCACCTTGATGAAAATCGGCGCCGACATGAACGCCGTCCCGGCTTCACCGCGGTAACGGTCTTTATGTCCTTCACGAGAGTCCACGAGAAGGGCATACTGCTCCTGGTGCGAGTGACGCCCAACGCCTCAAAAATCAGTGTCACCACGGAAAACTCGGACCATCTTTGCGTTCGACTTACCGCTCCGCCGGCTGAGGGTCAGGCCAATAAGCAGCTCCTCAAGGTAATCGCCAAGAGGCTCGGTGTGGCGCCCTCGAGAATCAGCATGATCCGTGGTTTGTCCTCGCGTGAGAAGACCCTCCTGGTGGAGGACGTGACTGAGCTGGAAGCTATCTCGAAACTACGTGCGCCATAGGAACGAGGCGCTCTCTTATACCAAAGTGCTTTCCAACGAGTAACATTGGTGAAGACTCTTTTTGGGAAGGTAGGTTTTTTCGACGTCTATCTGAGAATGTTTAATATGCCGAAAGCGGCCTTTTCTCCTTGAGAAAAGCCGGTTTCGGCCATTT
>JBBRBO010000178.1:0-4359 GCA_038205805.1 Desulfomonilales bacterium | reverse complement strand
AACAATCCCAAATCCATGATAAAGAAGACTCGTGGACATGCTTGCCTTTCCTTCATAGTCTTTTTCAAAACCAGGAAAGACAAAGCATGTCCTCTTTTAGTTTGCAACCTCAGGTACGCAAATCCCGGATGAACCATAATTTGACTAACTGTGGTTTTCTCTTCGGCAAAATCTACATTCAGGACACTTATCGTCGGATGATATCTTTTAGTAAGAGATATGTATCATTGTTATAGGTCTGCTTTTGTGAGCCCTAGTCTCTTCTAAGACATCGCAATCATCTACCTACGGCCTTCCTTTTATGTGTACCACATGGATCGCAGGTGAATAATCGTCCGGCGGCCTTCGCGTCCCTCAATCCGGTGATTTCACCTGGATGACCATAGCCTTGAACCTGAAGCGCACATCGGATCCCAGGGCGAAATAGCGTCCCACATGAGGATGGGCCTCCACGAAAGCGAAATATTCCGGGCTAAGGAACCGTAGAGCATGCGCCGGTTCGGACGCGTTGAGGCGCATGTCGATCCACAGCCCGTCGTCATATCGAAAGGTGCGCCCATCCACAATTCGGTACCCTTCCGCTAGGACATCCTCGATGCGCATGGAATTTTTGTAAAGGGACAGCAACATCCCGATGGTGGCCGGCTCATGGGAAGACGACGGGCTCTGCGGCGGCGCAAGGATGCTTGAAGGGACGCTAAATCCATGTTCCGCTGAAAGGGCGCTGATTTCGTTGCGAACTTGCCACTGACCGGGTTTCAGCCATTCCCTTTCCAGCAAGCCGGCCATTCGGCGCATTGCCGGCAGTTCACCCACAAAGGGCTGTTGATGCACGGGATCGCTCATATCCGGGATTCGTGTTATCGTCTTGACGCGACCCTGTGACTTGGCGCGCACCGTCACACGGGGAGGCTTTTCCGGCGAACCCTCGTATTCACCCACCAGCGTCAGACTCTCCGAACCGAATATGTCTTGGGCCGGTTCAGGATGGATGGGCTCGAACCGCATGCCTGGAAAATCCATGACTACATTGGAAACCACGGGAGCGGAAAGAGCGGAAAAAAACTTGGCCACTGTAGCGCTGAAATTGTCCTTGACCGATAAACGTGTTGAAGTTCCCTTGGAAACCCCGGACAGCCTATCCAGAAGCGCCACGTTCGCCTTCTCGCCCACGGCTAAACCGAAGATTGCTACGCCGCGGCGATTGAAGCGCTTGACATCCTCTTCAATGGTCTGAGGCTTCGTGACGCCCACGAGCGCTCGACCATCGCCTATTATCACAAGAAGACGGTTTTTTTTCACCGCCGTGAACTGTTCCAGACCGTTAATTATCCCATTATAGAGATCTGGTCCGGCGGCGGGTTCGATAGCGTCAATAAATTGAGCGGCCTCCGCTATGGTGGGATGTACGGCGGTTTCCAGCTTCTCGGAGAAAAGGGTAGAACTCGTCCCTACGGCTATGACGTTGAAGGTATCCTGTGGTCGCAAAAAGCGCTCGATGCCCCAGGTAAGGGCTTTTTGCGCCGCTCTTCTCTCTTCATCGGACATAGCCGACGATATATCCGCCACGAATACCACATCCTTCGCGCCGCTCTTTTGAATTTGGCTATCCACCGGCGGCGAAATCACCGAGAGATACGCTCTTGATTCCTCGCCGGTTCCCTGGAAGAAGGCTACATCTAAGAAATAGGAGGAAAAGGTAGCAAAAAGTGAAAAATCACTGCGGATTGGCCCGGAAAAAGGTCGCATCACGACCATCGCTCGATGAGGCGCTTCTCGTATGATCTCAACGGTATGAGTGGGAGAAAAAATGCTGCGTACGGGGCGATTCGTCTTAAAGCGCACCCGCACATCGAGATCTTTGGGAGAAGCGGCGGAATATTTCTCTCCCGTAAGCGCCGCCGTGATCTTCAGCGCGTCCGGTCGCTCCGGGAGGGGCGCTCGATAGGTAAGACGGATACTCCACTGTTGTCGCTCGCCCAGATGAACTTTTGGGATGACGATAGCCCTTTGATCCGCAATCTCCAAAAGGGCGGGATCACGAGCTGAAATCGCCGACTCTCGGAGAAGCGGAAACAGGGCCGCGGGTTCCCGCAGCTCAAAGGCGGCAGGGATTCCGTCCACGTTTACCGCTATCTCGGCGGCGGCTTCTCGGCTCAGGGGATAGATCCAAGCGCCTTCCACGGGGATGTCGTTCTCGTTGGAAAATGTTTGCTCTATGCTGTACGCGAGATCCTCCTCGCTCACGGTAATGAGTGTTGCGGATCGAAGAATGGTGGGGCGAGCTATCACCATGCCCGCCGCACCTGGACCCACAGGCGAGACGGCCAGCGCTCCTCCGGCGTAGACTTGAACTCCCGTGAGGAGGAGTGCGGCAAAGATGAAATGGAGTATAAAGGCTGTTTGTCGCATACGTATGGTTTGGCCGGCGCGCTCCCGGTGAAGATCGGAGAGAAAACTCGTCTCTTCGACGAATCACTCTCTGGTGATTTCAAATGGTTGACCCATTGGTGGTGAATGGGTTCGTCATTCACCAGGAGATTATAGCGGCAGCGTGAGTGTTTGTCCTGTTTCATGGACGAGCGCTTGTATTTGATGATATTCGAGCGACGAATGGCGAGGCGCGACAGGAGCGAACTCTGATGGGAGACCCCGGCTACAGCTTGAAGGTGAATTTCCCTCGGCCTGCGAGAATATTGAGGATGTCGGCGAGCTTATCGGCGTTGTTCACGCGAATGAATTCCCCGTGAACCTCAATCACGTCCAGAGAGGTCAGCTTGTCGACGTATTTCTGAAGTTCTTCGGTATTTTGCAAGCGAAAATACAATTGCACGTCGCTCAGTCGGATGTCCTTATTCTCTTCCAGCGATTGCTTCCTATGGAAATAAAGCAACGCGTAGATCCAGCGGGATAGGTCATCCTCGAGTAAGGCGCCCTCAAAAAGATATGTTCGATCCCGTAGCTTGGTTACGACATTCATCAGAAGCAACGGCGCAAGATCTTGACGGCTCAGATGAACGAAGGTCTCTCGATCAATGGCGATGAGTTCGCAATCCGTTTCAGCCATAGCGGTTGTGTTTCTCAGCGGGTCTCCGAGCAAGTAGGATTCCCCAAAGAAGTCACCTTTCCTGAGCAAATGCAAGTATTGGTTAAGTTTCCCGATCTTGAGGTAAATCCTGACCGTGCCCGACTTGATGACATACATATCTCCTGCGAACTCTTCCTGCTCAAAGATGTTTTGACCTGCCGCGTACTTGAGGGTCTTGCAGAAAGTCGAGCCGCCCCGGAGATCCGTTTGTTCCGCTGTGGGCATGTGCGCACAGGTGGAGAGCAATTCCTCGAGTAATACCGCGTCTCCTGCGTAGTCGGTTCCCTTGCGCGCCTTCGAAGGGAGCTTGCCCCCATTCTCGTCGGCCAGCAATTTTCTGAGACGCCTGCGGTCTAAGAGGATTTCTCGGGGAAACAGTTCCTTGAGATACGTAATAAAGGTATGTCTGTTGAGATCCAACCGTAGATCCTTGGCGAGTCGCCGCAGATCCTCGGCGAATGCGTCCATCCAGGGATACCTGTCCTGGGGATTCAGGGCCATAGCCTTGATGAGCGTCGGCCTGAACTCCTTGGGGACCTTCTCGTTCTCAGTCACCTTCTTCTCGATGTCCATTTCAAGGATGGTTCGCACCGTGTCGTTGATGGTTTCCTGGTGGTCCACCAGACGCTCACCCGTAAGCAGCTCATAGAGCAAGATGCCCGCGCCGTAAACGTCCACACGTCGGTCGAGGGGCTTGCGCTGAAGCTGTTCCGGGGAAAAGTACAAGAGCTTCCCGGCGACGGGGTGGCCGTCGTGAGCGCCTTTGTCCAAGAAAACGCGTGCAATCCCGAAATCAATGATCTTCACTTCCGCTTCATAGGAGACCATTAGGTTGAACGCGTTCACGTCCTGGTGCACCATCATGAGGTTCTCGCCGTTTACGCCTTTTCTTCGGTGGGCGTAATCCAGGCCCATCGCCAATTCCATTGCCACGTGAACGGCAAAGGCCGGTCCGGGGAGCTTACCGTGCTTGAGCGCTCGGGAGATCAGGTACGCGATGTTTCTGCCTTCTATGTATTCCAAGGCGAGGTAGTATTCGGACCCGATGTTCCCCATGTCCAATATCTGGACGATGTTTGAGTGATTCAGCCGAGAAAGGGTCTGCGCCTCGTTTATGAAGCGCTGCACATACCGAGGCTTGGCGGAAAATTCCGGCAGGAGCTTCTTGATGATGAGGGGCTTTTGAAAACCGCCGGCGCCCAAAGCCTTGGCAAGGAAGATATCCGACATTCCCCCTCTGGAAACCTGGTCTATGAGACAATATCGGCCAA
>JBBRBO010000177.1:0-4473 GCA_038205805.1 Desulfomonilales bacterium | reverse complement strand
GGCCGAAACCGGCTTTTCTCAAGGAGAAAAAGCCGCTTTCGGCATAGTAAACATTCTCAGATAGACGTCGAAAAAACCTACCTTCCCAAAAAGAGTCTTCACCAATGGTACTCGTTGGAAAGCACTTTGGTATAAAGGGACGGTTTTCCGGTTGCGTATGCCGGAGTCGGGGCCGGGTAAATTGCTCGATCACCTAGAGTGTATGTCGGCTCCGGCCTAGATATACCCAAGAGCCTCGAGTCTCTGCCGGACCAACTCCTCTTCCTCGGGGGTGAAGCCCTGGGGTTCCTGAGCCCTCGGCGTTGCGTGCGCCAGCGTGTGGGGCTGCGCGGGCTCCTCACCCCACTGGAGCGGCCTTCCCTGAAGCGATGCCGGCGGTTCTATACCCAACTCGCTCAGGATAGTGGGCGTGATGTCTAGGCAGCCGGCGCCGCTCAGGCGCTCGTTTCTCTTATTGCCGCGTCGCAGGTCGGAAATGCGAGTCAGTGTGACAAAGCCGTCCGGATGATGATTCGCGTCATCGGGACCGGTGTCCGAACCTTGGATGAAGATGTCCGGATGCCCTACGGAGCCGATCGAGCGATAACGCAGGTCATCGAAATAGACCATCAGGTCGGGCGGGACATTGTTGGTCGCCGCGTAGATGTCGTCGGGCCGCAAGACCGTGTTGGCGGCCAACCCGCGATCCAAGCCCAGGGCCGTGAGGTTGTGGGTAAGCTCGTCCAGGAGGGCTCCTTGTTGCGCAGAAGGGACAATACCCGTAGGTTCGCGACCCTCGACATTGAGGAACACCCGAGCATAGTACCCGCCTTCGCTCCAGGCTTGCGTAACGGCCCAGTCCACCATGTCGGCGGTTAGGGCCGTGGGGCGCTCGACCGCGGCCTTCAACCGCAAATACCCTTCTCTGATGAGCCAGTCATTGATGCACACACCGCCCGCCATGCTTTGGGCTCCGTGATCAGAGAGCGCGACAACAGTAACGTCGTCTCCCAAGAGGGCGAGCAAGGCGCCGACTTGCATATCCAAGTATGCGTAGAAGTCCTTCAGGACGTTTTCGTATGGATTACCGGGTTCGTAGAGACGGTGGTCCGTGCTGCAGTAGCGCCAAAAGGCATGATGCAGGCGGTCGGGGGCGATCTCCACCATCATGAAGAAATCCCACTGCGAGCGCGTCAGGAGGTCCTTTGCGACCCTGAATCGGCCGTCAACCATGCGATACAGGTCTCGAAGCAGGCGATCCTTGTCCTCGGTCCGGAAATGCGGGGCGTCCGGCAGATATTCTCCCCCGGCAAGTGAACCGAGGCTCTGGGCCAGCTCCGGCGGATGGGTGAATCGTTCATCTATACCTGGGGCGGGGAATCCGGCGATGGTTATGCCTGCATGGGAATGCGCGGGATACGTGTGCGGAATGCCGATGAGCAGCGATTCGAGTCCCGCGTCTTCAAGATAATCCCAGACTCGCGGCTCGATCACGGCCCCTGCATCCGTAGTCTTGAGCGGGTAATCCCGGCCGACGCGATTACGGAAGCCGTAGACGCCGAGTTCACCCGGATCTTTACCCGTGGTAATGGTTGTCCATGCGGGTATGGTGATGGGCGGGTCGGTAGACCGCAATGTTCCCCATGCGCCGTGCCGGGCCAGCAGCTGGAGATTGGGCGTCATGCGGGCGTATTCCCCAAAGAGGAACCTCGCCGGCACGCAATCAAGCCCGATAACCGCCACCCGTTTACGAGCCGCCGGTTGTGCGGGCACGGCATTGAACGGCAGCGAGATTGTTCCCAAGCCGCCGTTCCCGTCGTCGCGCGGGGCGGGAGATTCAGGGACTGGGCGTACGGAAGCCGCGTTGTCTGTAGCGTCGTCTTTGCAGGAAACCCAGGCGGGCCGACGGCCATTGTCACCGATGATGTGTTCGAGGATCTCCTCCACGCAATGCTCGATGGAACACCCGTGTGTGGAGATCACTAGGTCAGCCCCTTCCGGACGCTCGAACGGCGCGGAGATCCCGGTGAATTCCGGTATTAGACCGCACCGAGCCTTGCGGTAGAGCCCTTTTGGATCGCGCTTTTCGCATTCCGCCAAAGGACAATCCAGAAATATTTCGGTGAAGCCCGCGCCGTTGAACAAGCCTCGCACGGCTCTGCGGAGGGATTCCATGGGCGTGATGAACGCCGCTAACACGATGTATCCCTCGGATGTGAGCAGTTTGGCTAATTCGCCGGCTCTTCGTATATTTTCCGCCCTATCCGCAGCGGTAAACCCAAGATCGCGGTTGAGTCCATAGCGCAGCTTGTCCCCATCCAGGAGTATGGTGGGCAACCCGCGCTCCTCGAGAGCCGCTTTGATGTGTACGGAAAGGGTGGATTTACCGGACCCTGATAGCCCGGTAAACCAAATGGTTCTACCCGTCATGTCTTCCCCATGGGCTGATGAACAATGATGTCGTGAGTGTCCTTCGGGCAAAAGCGCTAGGGCGTGTAATCCGATAATCTACATCTAGGCAATAATTGAAACATCGCGGCTAACGCTCACGGATCTCCCAACTGATACCACATTCACGGCGAAAAGCCAAAGGAGCGCGGCGCGGGGGTTTTCAACAGCCCTTTGGACGCCCGCGCGCTCTTTTAGACGAATGCGCAATAAAAGAAGTAATATTGGAGAGAACCTTCTTGAAAGAAGTTTCTCCCCAAACCCCTCTCCAAGAACTTTCAAAATAGCCGCAAAGGCCTTTTCTCAAGGAGAAAAAGCCACTTGCGGCGCATTTAAACATTATTTCATAGTAGTTAGGGAAACCTGCTCTTACAAAAATGTCCTTCACCTATATTCCTCGTTCGACAGCACATTGGTATTAGGCGCATAGACGGATGTGTAGGTGGAGGATATGTTGCGTAGCTCACATTGCCCTCTCGTGGCGCGAAGTCTCTGGTCGATAAAATTGTGCTGAGCAGCTTCACCTTTTAATGGACAACTCTCGCAGTATCTTCTAATCTTTTCTTATCACTTGCCGGATTTGTTCTATTTAAGAGCCGCCGAAGATTGCTCAATTTGGCGCTTCGGCTCGATGTGCGCTCCTATCGGGCGTTAGAAGGGCTTGGGAGGAACATTCACGGACTGTTAGCTCCAGCCTTGCCATGCCCTCTACCTTCAGCCCTGAGGGTCGCATTCGCAAACTTCCTGTTCTTAATGTAATGCGAGGTGACGTTATGGAAGAAACTCACAAAGGTATAACGGAGGACTGGTTAGCCGTTATCATTGGTCTCGTGGTGTTCGGTCTCTCCCTCGGTCTTTTGGGAGGGGTCGACGTATTGGGATGGGCGGTGAAAACCAACGTTTGGCCCGCCGTGAAAGCAACACCCATCCTGGAACCTATTTCCAAGAACTACGCCGCTTGGGGCGGAGTTGTTTCGCTCATTCTCACCTATTTATTTTTGCTCGTGATAATGACCTTGGGCGCGTTGGCTCTCGGCGCCAATATCGGACGTTTTATCGCCGGTTTCACCGTGGTGTTTTGGGTGAGCTACGCTTGCTGGATACTGGGTAGCTATGCCAATATTGCAGCCACTCCAAACCAGTTCACGAAGTACGGTATCACCTGGTCCTTGCAAATGACTCAGGAATCGGGGTTCATTATCGCGCTGATTGTCGGTTTGCTCGTGGGTAACTTCATGCCCGGAGTAGCCAACGGGATCAGCGAGGCGGTGCGACCGGAATGGTACATCAAGACGGCCATCGTTATCTTGGGCGGTTCGTTGGGCGCCACGGCGGTCCAGCAATTGAGTTTGGCCAGCGCGGTAATGTTCCGCGGCCTGTGCGCCATTGTCGAAGCGTATCTCATCTATTGGGCGCTTGTCTATTATGTAGCGCGCAAGTACTTCAAATTTAGTAGGGAATGGGCGGCCCCACTGGCCTCCGGTATTTCCATATGCGGTGTGTCCGCAGCCATCGCCACCGGCGGCGCCATCAAGGCGCGACCTATTATTCCCATTATGGTTTCTTCGCTCGTCGTGATCTTTGCCGTGGTCGAGTTGCTGGTGTTACCCTTTGCCGCTTCGCACTTCCTGTGGCATGAACCCATGGTCGCCGGCGCCTGGATGGGCTTGGCCGTGAAGACCGACGGCGCGGCTGTGGCCAGCGGCGCTCTCACGGATTCGCTTATTCGAGCCAAGGCTCTGGCGGAAACAGGAGTTGTCTACAAACCCGAGTGGATCACCGGCGCCGCAACCACGGTCAAAGTGTTCATCGACATCTTTATCGGCGTGTGGGCGTTCATCCTGGCCATTATTTGGAGCACGGTCATCGAGCGTAAACCCGGCGAAGCTTTCCGTCCCGGCCAAATTTGGGAGCGCTTTCCTAAGTTCGTGCTCGGCTATGTGGTGACATTTTTTTTGGTTATTTACATCAGTTACACCTATCCGAGCATGGCGGCTTCGGTTAAGAGCGCAACGGGTGAGAGTAACGTCTTCCGCACCATTTTCT
>JBBRBO010000176.1:0-4847 GCA_038205805.1 Desulfomonilales bacterium | reverse complement strand
CGGGGAGAACCTTCTTGAAAGAAGGCTTCTCCCCGAACCCCTCTCCAAGAACTTTTAAATGGCCGAAACCGGCTTTTCTCAAGGAGAAAAGGCCGCTTTCGGCATATTAAACATTCTCAGATAGACGTCGAAAAAACCTACCTTCCGAAAAAGAGTCTTCACCAATGTTACTCGTTGGAAAGCACTTTGGTATAAGGAGAATGATCCATCATGAGAAGCACAAGAATGCCGCCGGCGCATCCCGGGGAAATACTCATCGAGGAGTTTATGACTATAGTTTCGCCTTTTTTATATTAGGTTGTTGATTTTACAGAAGAACATTGATTCTTATTAGGAATTCCCGATATATGTTTTTGTTGTTTAATTACGCGTGGTTATATTGTTGCCGACCAAAAAAGGCGAAAGTATAGTTTATGAAGCCCCTTCAAATAAGTCAAAATCAACTTGCCCGCGATTTGAACATTTCTCCAAGACGTATAAACGAAATAGTCAACGGCAAACGCAGCATCACTATAGATACCGCGTTGCGATTGTCCCGACACTTTGGGACTTCAGTGGAGTTTTGGACCAACCTCCAAATCTACTATGAACTTGAGCTAGCCAAAGACAACAAACTCGTGGAAAGAATTCATGAAGAGGTAACACCAAGATCCGCGGCCGGTTAGATTGGTACAAACGACCATGACTTATTGTCACAACGAAGGGATGAAAGTATCCAAAAATTTTGGCGCTTTTGGAGAAAGGCCCTCCCCGGAAACACCTGTATCTTCTTCTCCTCGCTCCGTCGCTCCTTTTCTACTCCCAACGGCCGCCTGACTTACGCATGTCGATGGAGCCTTTGTCCCAGCGGGAGTGAAGGGCCTGTTCGGTGGGTCCGCCGGTTATAAGGCCGCTCATGAGCCATGAGACAATGCTCACTACGATTGAGGCGAAGAAAGCCGACCAGAAGGACGCGATCTGGAGACCGGAAACAAAAAAGGCCGCAAGCTCGAACATGAGGGCGTTCACCACGAGGATGAAGAAGCCCAGCGTGAGCACCGTGAGCGGCAGGGTCAAAATAATGAGAATGGGTCGTATAAGGGCGTTGAGGACGCCCAACATAGCCGCTGCGAAGAGCGCCGTCCAAAAGCTGTGGATCTGAACACCGGGGATGATATACGGCACAACCATAATCGCCACGGTGGTAATAAACCATCTTACGAGAATTCCCGACATGATTGTCTCCATATTTCCGACGGCGGGATAGATAGAACGCAAGTCCACAAAGGACTTCGTCGGTCCTTGAAGGGACGCCGGAAACGCCGCTCAGGCGAATCCATCATATAGATGGCCGGCCCGCCGAAGTTTGTCAATCCCGCTTACAGCACAGAGCAAGCGGGGGAGAGCCTCTTTTCAAAAAGCCCCTCCCCGGAAATGCCTTTACTTCTTCTCTCTTCACTCCCCCTACTCTTTCTTGCGAGGATCGGCGGGCGGCTGTTGAGGTTGCGCCTGTCTTGGAGCGGCTTGCTGGGGTCGTGCTACGGCGCCTTGTTGAGGCGGCCGCGGGGCCGGAGCGGCGGGGGGTTTCATGAATGCGGAAATAAGGTCAATGGGTAGCGGGAAGATCAACGTGGAGTTCTTCTCAGCGGACACTTCCACAAGGGTTTGCAAATAGCGCAATTGGAGCGCCGTAGGTTCCGCTGCGATAATGGCCGCTGCCTCGGATAAGCGGCCGGCCGCCTGGAATTCACCTTCAGCGGCGATAACCTTGGCACGGCGTTCGCGCTCGGCTTCGGCTTGTCGTGCAAGGGCTCGCTGCATCTCCGAAGGCAGGTCGATGTGCTTGACTTCCACCATGCTGACCTTCACGCCCCAGGGGTCGGTGTGCCGATCAAGAATCTCCTGAAGCTCGAGGTTGATCTTTTCCCGTTCCGAGAGCAGCTCATCCAGTTCGGATTGGCCCAGGACGCTTCGTAAGGTGGTTTGCGCCAATTGCGATGTCGCATATAGATAGTTCTCCACTTCGATGACGGCTCGTGTGGGATCCATCACGCGGAAATAGATTACGGCGTTCACTTTTACGGACACGTTGTCCCGTGTGATAACATCCTGGGGAGGCACGTCCATAGCCACTGTGCGCAGGCTCACCCGCACCATGGTGTCGATAATGGGTATCAGAATGATAAGACCGGGACCCTTGGACTCAATGATCCGGCCCAATCTAAAGATAACAGCTCGTTCATATTCCTTGAGAACTTTGACCGCAAGGAAGAGAAAAATCGCCAGAAAAAAGAGAATAACCCCAAGGATAGTCATACCGTCCTCCATCTGAAAGGAACATTGGTGACAAGAAAGCCGTTTGTGATGTAATGCGGAGCGTTGTCACTCGGGAACGCTTTTCGCTCGGAACGCGGCGCCGGCCGAGCACATACCCTTTGCTATAGAATACCAAAAAGTAGCCCCTCGGGATAGGCCTTATCCCCGGCTTTACCATTTCTTCATTTTTTTTCGGGCGTGATACCAGTACCCATGCACAGGCGTGCCATTATTTAGATTAATGTGTGATGCTGATTCGCTTTTGACGAATAATATTGGTGAGGGTCGTTTTTGTAAAATGGGTTTCCTTAACTTCTATCTGAGAATATTTAACCTTCGCTGAAAGCGCCATTTTACCCTTGATAAAAGCCGGTTCTTGGAGAGGGGTTTGGGGGAAACTTCTTTCAAGAAGGTTCTCCCCACTATTACTTCTTTGATTCGGCGCCGGTCTAAGAGTCGCCGGTCGAGCGCATACCCTTTGCTATAGAATACCAAAAGCAGCCCCTCGGGATAGGCTTTATCCCCGGCTTCACTATATCGTGATATTTGTCGGGCGCTACACATCATGTAATCATGGCCGACGGCTTGACCGCGTAATCCGGTCCTCCCTTGAGGTGAAACACCGCTATCTCTGGTGGGCAGTTCAGCCGCCAGGGGGCGTAGATCAAACCCGTTCCGCGATTGAGGTACATGCGCGAATCTCCTTCCGTATACCAGCCGTGGGTATATCGCGAAAGCAAGCGCGCCGGCGTGAGTTCCACTCCGGTACCGGCGATCGGTGCCAGGAGCTGCCCGCCATGCACATGACCCGTCAAGGTCAAGTCGAACTTCGCATGAGCGGCCATGGGAAATATACTGGGCCTGTGGCAGATACACAGCTTAAATCCCGGCGACTGCGGCGTTCTTTGCACAAAGGGCTCAAAGAGATCATGGTCGCGTTCCATCGACCACTCACTCAGGGCGTCATCAAGACCGCCCAAATGGAGCGCTCCACCGCTCTTCTGCCACGTAATCCATCCATCGGATAGGTGCGTTAGGCCCGCCGCTTCAAAGGCGGCCATACTCCGTCGAGCGCCCACGTAGAACTCATGGTTTCCCAGTATCGCGTATGATCCCATGGGGCGTCGGCGCAATCGCCTAAGGATCGGAATACCCGTCTCAACCGGCGTAAAGGGAGAATGAAAGAGATCGCCCGTGATTACAAGGGCGTCAGCTTCGATGGAGTTTACGGTGTCCACAAGCGCATCCAATTGAGCAGGGCCGAAGAACCAGGCGAAGTGCACATCCGTGATTTGGATTATATCTATGGAACCCGGCATACCGCCCAAACTGGGGTGAAAGACATCGTAATCGGCGCGATTCTGCGGGCCGAAGGCCTCAGACAAGCCCACGTGAGCCACCCCGAGAACCGAGCCGATTCCCACCACCGTGGACGCCTTCAGGAAGACCCTTCTTGTGGGATTGGCGTGAATACATGTCGAAGGGGATTGCACAGGGGCCGGATGGGCCGCCGTTTTTTCATCACCGAGATTCGCCGATTGCCGCGACGTCTGCCGGACACACGGAGCATCCCCTCGACGAAGCTTCGTCACGAGAAAGAACATCTGAATCAGGAGGAATATTCCACTGATAAGCGCTGCGCATATTACGGCGCTAAAGTAGCCCGTGGCCAGTCGCTGACGCAACTCCCACGTAGGGGTAAGCCAGTCGAACCCACGCACGGTCGCAGCGAATAACCCCAAGTTCATGAGATACAAGGTCAACAGGAACGCAAGCAACGTCCAAACGGAAATCCGCCCAAAGCTCCGCACAAACACCCGATATAAATGGAGCGCCACATGGAGCTGCGTAACGGCTATAAGCAAGACAACCGTTGACAACAACACAAGGAGTTTCAACAAATATATTCCTCCGGCCTTGTTCGAAAAAACCGATCTTAGAGAGGACCTTCCCAAAGAAAGCTTCTCTTTACGTGACATATACGAACGTGAGTCGTATCCCGTCCTGTTCTCGTAAGCTTTCGCCGCTGAAGGTGAAAGCACGCCCTTACATAAACCTGCGTCGCAGCATACATACTTTCGAGATCTTTGGGGAGGGGGTTGGGTTTCGGGTCCCGGCGTTCTAGGCAAACAAAGGTCCTCTTTGCGCGATACCGGCTTCTCACGTAATCGCATGAAAAGTTTTTGGGGAGGGGTCCGGGGAGGAGGCTTTTTTTCAAGAAGCCCCTCCCCGGAAAAAACTATTCTCTTTTTCTCACTTCTTCTCGCTCCTTCTCATCCTTGCCTTTCATTCCGTCGGCCACCTATCATACCAAAGTGCTTTCCAACGAGTAACATTGGTGAAGACTCTTCTTGGGAAGGTAAGTTTTGTCGACGTCTATCTGAGAATGTTTAATATGCCGAAAGCGGCTTTTTCTCCTTGAGAAAAGCCGCTTTCGGCCATTTTAAAGTTCTTGGAGAGGGGTTCGGGGGGGGGTCGGGGAGAATCCATCTTTCAAGAAGGTTCTCCCCGAAAGTACTTCGTTGGGTGCGCATTGGTATCAGAACACCGTT
>JBBRBO010000175.1:0-5441 GCA_038205805.1 Desulfomonilales bacterium | reverse complement strand
AAAGCCTTCACCTCGCTTGATCAACTTGAGAAAACGCTCTGCCGATCACTCAACAAACTGGAACAAAATCCCAAACTAGTGAAGTCAATGACAAATTTCCCTTACTTGAGAGTTACCTGAAATGAAACGAACTGGTATGAGGGAATAATAAACCTATTGAATTTCTGAACGGTCTGATGTAACCCTGTTTGCTTAACAAAAATTAAGAAAAAGGCTATTTTGAATGTTGGAAGCTGTGCTCGATTTCGTAATTGTAGATAGAAGGTAAACGTTCGCCGGTAAGTGTAGCGACTCGTATGATCACGGCGAATGAGCAATGCGTTAAGAATGAAAGTTTCACGTCTTTAAATACTTAAAATAGAGGTCAAGATGATCCCGGTATGTGAACCGCTCATGAACGGACGGGAGTCGATTTATGTTAAAGACTGCATTGACACGAACTGGGTGTCCTCAGCAGGCAAATACATCCCAATGTTCGAGGAGAAATTCAGCGCGTATTGCGATATGCCGCACGGGATTGCATGCTCGAACTGCACCACGGGCTTACATATGTCTTTGGTGGCTCTGGGAATCGGTCCCGGTGACGAGGTGATAATCCCGGACTTTACGCTCATCGTCTCTGCCAATACGGTTATCCTTGCAGGCGCAAAGCCGGTGTTGGTTGATGTTGATCCCAAGACGTGGTGCATTGACGCATCGCTCATAGAAGAGAAGATCACTTCGCAAACAAAGGCAATTATGCCGGTGCACATGTATGGACATCCTTGCAACATGCCGGCCATCATGGCATTAGCGGAAAAATACGACCTCTTTGTAATTGAGGATTGCGCGCAGGCCCACGGCGCAGAGGTGAACGGCAAAAAAGCGGGTTCTTTCGGTGATGTGGCGTGCTTCAGCTTTTATGGGAACAAAATACTGAGCACGGGCGAGGGCGGTATGGTCCTCTGCCGAGACCCGGCTCTTGCGGCGAAGCTGCAACTTCTGCGGAACCAGGGCTTCCAAGAGCCCAGGTTTGTGCACGATATCATGGGCTACAACTACCGCATGACGAACATTCAGGCCGCAATGGGCGTAGCGCAAACAGAGATGGTGGAAGACAAGATCGCTCGCAAGCGATTCATCGGCTCGATGTACAACGACCTGCTTGCGGGAACTCCTGACCTCACCTTACCTTATGAGGAGCCGTGGGCGAAGAATGTCTACTGGATGTACGGTATTGTGGTGGGTGACGGATTCGGCCGCACCAAGGATGAACTCATGTCCATGCTCCATGACAAAGGTGTGGATACTCGATCATTCTTCTGCCCCATGTCGCGCCAACCCGTGTTCGAAGGATCGGACCCTCGATTCCCGGACATTTCCGGTATGTATCCGATTTCGGTTGACCTATGGAACCGCGGCCTCTATTTGCCAAGCGGATTGGGTTTGACGAGAACCCAAATGGAAGGGGTGGTCACCAAGCTGCTTGAGTGCCGAGCCTGAACCGGGAGGCTTTGCGGGCCGCTTGAGCGCCACCCGAGGGAGCGTACCGGAAACGCTACGATCAATAAAGGGAAACGTTTATTCACAACGTGAGCGAACCGTGTGATTGCCGACCCGGAAGACTTCAGTTGCCTAGTTCAAAGATGTCGTCGCTAGGGTAATTCTATCGGTCAAGACCCGCTTCACGACTGCTGTTTACGATAACGGAGGTGTTTGCGTGCAAGGAGATCCAAGGGTCTCAATAGTATTGGCCACGTACAACGAACGCGAAAATATCAATGATACCATCGGAAGTATCTTCGAACATGTTATAGAACCGGTGGAAATCATCGTGGTCGATGATAACTCCGCTGATGAGACCTGGCGGTTGGTTCAGGAACACCCTGATCCACGAGTCAAGCTTATCCGTCGAGTTGACACTCGAGGTTTGGCCTCGGCGTTCAACCGCGGGATCATCGAATCGCGTGGCGAGATAGTCGGTTGGATGGACGCGGACATGTGCATGCCGCCATCCCTGCTACCCGCCATGATCAAGAAACTGGACGAATATGATATAGTCGTCGGCTCACGCTACGCCGAGGGCGGAATCGACGACAGAACGCCGCTGCGTGTGATATCGAGTAAGATGATCAACGGCTTGGCCACGACCGTCCTGGGCTTCGGTATTCGGGACTACGATAGCGGTTTTGTCGTGCTGCGGCGTTCCGTCTTCGATAGAGTATCGATTATCCCGACCGGCTACGGCGCTTATTTTATGGAGTTTCTGTACACGTGTAGAAAAAAAGGGCTTACAGTGTATGAGCTACCGTATGTGTTTCGCGACAGAGCCAAGGGAATCTCTAAATCCGCTCCCAGTTTGTATTCGTTCTTCAAAACAGGGATGCAATATGTGACGAGGATTTTCACCGCCCGTCTCCGGAAGATAGACTAATGGCAGAAAGGATTATTAACCCGGCCTTTGAGAGAAATGATGAGCGTGGCCTTTTTCAAGAAGTGCTTAACGATGGCTCATGGGAATCGCTAATACGCGGCGTTATGAACACAGGGGCTGTTCTGGGTAATCATTATCATAAGAAAACCCGTATTTTCTTCTACTTAACGAGGGGCGCAGCCAACATCGCTACCCTTCATGTACAGACGGGTAAGAAAGAGGAATTCTCTCTCACGGCTGGCCAGGGGACTATGCTACACGTGAACGAATCCCATGCCATTACCTTTTCCAAACCCACCGAGTTCATTATGCTCAAATCTCACAAATATGATCCCGAGGAGCCCGACACCTTTGATTACCCTGTAAAGGAATAATTGTGCAAGCTCACGAGTATCAAACGCTCTATGAGTTCGAATCCACGTATTGGTGGTTTGTAGGGCTGCACGGCATCCTGCGGGATACGCTACACCGGCTGGGCGTCGGCGAAGAGGATCGAGTTTTGGACGCTGGCTGCGGAACGGGACAGAATCTTCGCATCCTGGGCGACAAAGTATCGCGGCACAGTTACGGTTTCGATGTATCCAGTGAGGCTGCAAAGTTCTGGAGCCGCCGCAACCTAGATCGGGCGGTTTTGGCCTCAGTCAATGAAATACCTTTTGCGTCGGAGAGCTTTGAAGCGGTGGTGTGCGTGGATGTCTTTGAATGCAATGGTGTCCGTGAAACTGACGCCTTTGGAGAGATTTGGCGCGTGCTGAAACCGAATGGATACGCGCTTATTGTGGCGCCGGCGTATAAATGGCTGATGACTCCTGAGCATCATCAGGCGGTTGGCGCGGGACGACGCTATACACGCGGTCGGCTGCGCACAATCTTGGAGCAACGGCCTGTTGAAGTAATACGTGTGACGCATCTCTTTGCAACGTTACTTCCTGCTATCGCTGCGTATCGACTCGGGTTGAGAATGTTTCGCAATTCTAAGATGGAAGAACCGCCGCGATCGGAATTGAAGCCCATGAGCAAGCCGCTCAATAACCTATTCTTTAAAGTAGTGGAAGCGGAACGTATTCTACTCCGCTCTATTAATCTCCCGTTTGGGAGTTCAATCCTGGCGGTATGCCGCAAAGTGTAACCATGGCTGTAAAAGAATGGCAACTCGGAACACCTGAAACAGCGACCTACTGTTTTTACGACGGTTTGCGTAATCGTTTAAACAACAGACTGGTGAGCTATTTGCTCGAAAAAGCAGTGCCAAATGGAGATGCCGTTGTAGTCGAAGCGGGTTCAGGTCCGGGTTTCGCCTCGTCCATTCTGAACAACAGCGGGCGTACGCGTATAAGTATCGCGCTCGATATTGATCTGGAGGCCCTGGAAGAGGCAAGAAAGCGTGACAGCGCTCTGCCGCTGGTGGTGGCGGACCTCCGCGCTTTGCCTTTCCGCAGCGAGAGTGTGGACTTGGCATGGAATAGCAGCACCCTTGAGCACTTACCTGAAATGACGTCGGCTTTACGGGAAATGACCAGAGTTGTTAAGCCGGGCGGAAGAGTGTTTGTGGGCGTGCCCAACCTATTCGGCCCGCTGGGGTTTGAGCGATTGATCCGCAACACCGCCGCAGGTGTCTGGATCGGCAAGACATTCAGCCTTGCGGGCTTGTCGAATGTGCTCCGGAGTGTGGGGCTCTCTCCGGAGCGCCACATATTCTACTTTTTCCGATTCTTTGTAGGCTCCGTGGCGAGAAGGGACTGAGGCGGTTTCGCTGCATAGAATATGCTCGCGGAATCATCCGGCGCACAAATAAGCTTTTCTCCGCGAGTTAGAGGATCTGTCGGCACATCAGTGACGCTCTGGGTCACGAGACGAATTCAGCGGTGAAGCGCTTCGCCATGGCCGTCGCCTTTTCCCCGAGTTGGTCGGGTGTTGAGCATAATGTAATAATTAGGCTACCCTTCATGTCGGTTTTGCCGTAGGCAGCCAGGTTCTCGAACTGCTTGACTCCCAGCTCCGCGTTATTCATCACGTCCCCACCCGCGGTCATTACCAGTCCCGTGCGCTTTCCTTCGACCATCGATATCCAGTTATCCGTCCCATAGCCCTTCACTAGACAAAAATGCCTGTCGATGAGGGGTTTAATCTGCGCGGCCCAGCTCCAGCAATAAAGCGGTGTTGCATAGATGATTCCGTCAGCTTCCATCATTTTGTCGAAGATTTGAGCGGCGTCGTCTTTCTGAACGCACCCGGGCTTGTCCAGAGCCTTGTGACATGCATAGCAACTGATACAGCCCTTCACATCGTACTTTGTCATCACGAGTCGTTCGACTTGATGTCCCATTGCCTTGAGGTCCTCTTCCACCCAGGATAGAACTGTCGCAGTGTTCCCTTTCTTTCTAGGACTGCCGAATAAGGTGACTATTTTCATGAGAATTCCTTTGTGTGAGTTTAACAAAAGCTGTGGACCGCCGAAAGTGCAGATCGAGTGTCGGCTCACATGCGCAATGCGTCGTCCGGCGCATTTGCCTACTATTCAAAGACAATGTAAACGACCAGGCAATGGTTTACAATATACCGTAGTCGCTTGTGCACAGGACCTTATCTTCAGGTACACTGCGCCTCAATTGGGTTCAGTTGTCCGCAGGAATTCTCCTCTATTAATGAGCATTGGAACAGTCAAACACATACCACCGCCGTCGGACGTATGATGCCACGATCTTACTCCCGAGGTAGTTACCGGAAGCTGCTATTTCCGGCGCTGCTGATCTTTGGGGCGCTTGGTGGGCTGTACTACCGTTTTCATTTAGTGGCGCCCGATAAGTTTCCCGCCACAGTGCTAACGGCTAAGTTGCTGAAACCCCTCCTACGTCTCCTCGTGACACTAGGCTTGGGCCTGCTTGTCGGGCAAGTCATAGAAAGCCTGGGCTGGACAAAGCTTCTGGCGCAAGGGATTCGTCCGCTTACCCGAGGGGGCCGTCACAAGGACGATTGCGGCGCCTCATTCGTGTCAAGCGTCGTCTCGAATGGGGTGGCAATCAGCCTG
>JBBRBO010000174.1:0-5574 GCA_038205805.1 Desulfomonilales bacterium | reverse complement strand
ATCAGGAAGAAAACTTTCGATGATTGCCCAATCTTCTCGCTCATACGTGTCTAGCCCTTGCATCGATCTCCCTCCAGGATTTTCTATAAAAGATAGACACGCAAAACAAATAGGTCAAATTAAAAGTTAGCGCCTATGGGGTTTGCCCCTCTACTCGCCGGTGACTGCGAAGTCTTCATGTCCGGCCACGAATTAACCCCCGAAGAGAAGCTTGCCGCTACCGAGAAAGGGGTTCAGGTGGCGGAACGTTTGGTGGGCCACGGCGGACTTGTGCTCCTTACGGCTCCCGAAAACACCGTAAACGAACTCACCCTGACGCAAATCCGTGAACTCATGAAGGGTAATTACACCAACTGGGACCAGGTGGGCGGTCCGTCTCTGCCTGTAGTCTTTATCAGCCTTGAGGACACAGATACGGATATACGAATTTTCTTGCTTAACAACTTTCTGAAGATACCCGCATTTCACGCCAAAACGGTACGCGTCATAAATTACCAGGCGGCCATTCGGAAAGCGGCCACGACACCGGGCGGCCTTGCTTACTGTAGAATTCGCGACATCGAGATCTCCGGCGCCGCCGGCGAAACCAAAATCCTCAAGGTAAAAAAAGAGCCCGATACGCTTGCGGTTCTTCCCTCAAGGGAGACCATTGCGGACGGCTCCTATCCGCTGCAAAGACCTTTTTACCTCTGCACAACGAACACGGCGCATCCCGAAGTTCAAAAGTTTGTGGATTTTGTGGCTTCCAGAGGCTGGGGCGGCGAAATTAAATAGCAGCAGAACGATAACCGTTCACCACGAACGCTATAACCTATGAAGTTACGATTGGCGCATGGGTTAGCGAGCCTTCTGTGACCCGAAGCGCCATACACTTTGCGGAATCTTTTCCCTAACATTCCGTTCGGCGTTGCTTTTTTCCCAGCGAATTGATAAAGTATTCTTGGGTTCTCGTAAGCGGAATAGTAGCTTAATAGTCGGATATTCCCGACATTTTGCCGGCGTCCCGTGATGTCGTTTTATGACCGTATAAGCTTATACCTTGACCAAATCTCGTGGGCCGGTTAATCTACGAGCCGCATGGGACACTGTGAAAAGGCGCTCGTGAATACGCGTATGAATATGAGTAACCGTTCACCACGAAGGGGCAACTACTTGGAATCACCGGGCACATAGCCGACGCAAGCCTGCTGAACCATAATAGATACGATTTCCCGGTGTGAGCGCGCAATCAGGCGAAAACACCATCAACAGGAAATATGCGGTTGATTTTACCGCAAAAACGAGTTTACCTTACCGTAAGGAAGACATGACCAAGGCCTTCCGTCGTGGGACCCTCGAAGATTACGCAGGTGATGGAATCTGGGCCGTGCAATCTCCGGCCGGCGCCGACGACTCCCTTTATCGTTACATAGAACTCTTAGCATTGATCGGGAGGCTCTGCGCCCGGTGAACCATGGTGAGTGGTTTTCGTCTGATGAGGCGCTACATATACCGGGCATGACGGTATGGCGTCCCTTTACCGGATGGTGTATTCGATCATCGGGCGACCCCCGCCTTGAATCGTGTCACACGTCCAATTAGTATAGCTATTCGGAAGATTTGAGTAATCGTAGCGAGAACTTCATTTTGTCACTCGCGACGTGTGTCTGCTGTGGCGGGTTATAGTGGTCATGGCGCCCGTTCACGGGAAACCAGCCTTTTATTGAAACATGGGGGACGCTCCGGAGGATAATTTTTCTTCCGGTGTTCATCGGACGCAGAGTCGCCTCAAGCCCGATGAACCATACAACAAGGCTTTATTCGGTATGCACAATAGAGGGATTCCCTAGGAATCCTCAATACATCACAAGGAGGTAGCATGGGTTTTTTGGAGGTTCTCACCTATGCCGCAGGAATCATCTTTGTCGTTGCTTTTGCGGCGAAGATAATTAAGTACTTTAGAATGCCGATGCACGTGCGATGGGAACTGTATCCGGTTCCTCACGAAGGAAAAGAATGGGGTGGATCATTTTACGAGGACGTGGATTTTTGGACAAAAGAGCCGCACAAAGATCACATGGCCCAATACAAGTTTATGGTCCCGGAAATCCTGTTCATACGCGCCTTATATGAGCACAATCGCCCGTTGTGGCGCTGGTCCTTCCCGTTCCATTTCGCTCTGTATCTCGGTATCGCCGGCTTGGCCATGCTGATACTCGGAGCGGCGCTCCAGATTTGGGGATACATGCCGAGTGAATCGGCTTTTGCAAAACTTATCGAATCTTTTACCGTCATATTGTATGTGGCGGCGTGTATATTCGGAGTGGTCGGATCCCTTGGCCTCCTCTTTTTCAGGGCTTCCAATAAGGAGCTATCCGATGTGTCCGCTCCCATAGATTACATCAACTTGGCGTGGATCGGCGCCATGTTTGGAACCGGTTTCTTGGTCTGGTTAGCCGATCCCGGTCTTGTAGCTGCAAGAAACTTTCTTGTAGGGCTTTTGACCTTCAGCTCCAAATCCGCCGGCTTGACCTGGCTGCATGTAATTAACCTGTTACTCTTTTTGGGCTTTATTGTTTATTTCCCGTTCACGCACATGACTCACATGGTCAGCAAGTATTTCATGTGGGATACCGTGAAATGGGATGATGTTCAGAATAAAAATAATCCTAAAATGGACGCGAAGATCTCCGAATATCTGTCGTATCCGGTGTCGTGGTCCGCTGAACATATTGATTCGGGGGGTAAGAAGAATTGGGCTGAAGTGGCGACAGCCAATCCGTTTCGGCCTGAAGAAAAACCCGCAGAACAAAAAAGCAAATGACGCAAGGTGGTAAAGCATGAAACCTGAAGATATTTCAAAAAAGATCGACCAATTGGTCGAACTGAAGGTAGAGGATTTACCCAAACTTCCTCCACCTTACGAAAATTATGTCGAACCCCAGTTCACGAGACTGACTTCCGACCAAAAGGTAAAATGGGAACACGGTCTGGACGGTGTCAGCGCCCTCACTTTACCGAAGCCCCAGACTCCTGAGGAAGAAGAACAATTGGTCAAGTCGTTTCTGAACGGATTAACCAAGCTTCTTTCCAGGCACGACAACTGGACCTTTCTGCAACCGCTCATGTTGTCTCTTGAATACTGCGCCAAGTGCCAGACATGCGCTGAGGCGTGTCCGGTATTCGAATCCAGCGGCAGAAAGGACATTTATCGCCCCACCTTTCGCGCCGACGTGCTCAGAAAAGTGTGGAAAAAGTATATCCAACCCGGCGGCAAGGTGCTTCCCGGCCTCCGCGGCCATGACATAGACCTGAACTGGGACACAGTGGCCCGCCTTGCCGAGTTGGCGTATCGCTGCACGTTGTGTCGCCGTTGCACTCAGGTATGCCCCGTAGGTGTGGACAATGGCTTGCTGACCCATGAACTCCGCAAGATCTTCAGCATGGAAATGGGAATAGCCCCTGCGGAAATCCATTCCAAGGGTTCCGTTAAGCACCTTCAGTTCGGTTCCAGCACCGGTATGATCAAGGCTGCGGTCGAGGACATCGTTGAATACCTCGAGGACGACATCGAAGAAAAGACCGGCAAGAAGATCAAGATACCGCTGAACAAGAAGGACGCTGATGTGCTCCTCGTGCACAACGCCGGAGAATTCATGGCATGGCCTGAAAACCCCATGGCGTTCGCAATCTTGTTCGACGCAGCGGGAATCAATTATACACTCTCAACGGAACTTACGGGATACGACGCGGTTAACTACGGCCTTTGGTATGATGACGTGCAGTTTGCCCGCGTGGCCCTGAAACACATGGAGATCGCCCGGAACCTGGGCGTCAAAAAAATCATCATCGGTGAATGCGGTCACGCCCACAAAGCGCTTTCCGTTATCGCCGACCGCTTGCTCCCCGGCCAGCAGCTTATCCCTCGAGAAAGCTCTTTGACCCTACTGTGGGACATCGTAAAGACCGGCAAGATCAAGTTTGACCCGAAGAAGAATGACTTCCCCGTGACGCTCCATGATCCGTGTAACGTGGTGCGACTCATGGGCGTTGTAAAACCGCAACGAGAAGTTCTCAACGCCATCTTTCCTCCGGGACGCTTTCGAGAAATGACGCCTCACGGGGTGCATAACTATTGTTGTGGCGGCGGTTCGGGTTTTGCCATTATGGAAAGCGGCAATTTCCCGGATTGGCGTAGACTCGTCTCCGGCAGAAAGAAGCTGGCCCAGTACCTTGAAGCCTTCAAGGATGAAATGGACCCCTCCATCCGTAAGATGATTTGTTCGCCGTGCTCCAACTGTAAGGGCCAGACCCGTGATCTCCTCGAGAACTACGATGTCTGGGAGAAAACGGGAATCTGGTATACGGGCTTAGTGGAACTCATGGTCAATGCCATGGTGGACCAGGAAAAACCCTTCGTCGAATGGCCCGATGACGATGATGATGATTGATTCGACTCCGCAATGAGCTAAGTTCCGCATCCCCGGCCTGGTCCCTTACGTGACGTGAGCGCTCCTTCGATAAGGACCGGGCCGGGAGAGGGCTTCGACTCATTGCGGGATGCGCCTTGAAGACAAAGCCTCGGTTTACCCCGGAATCTTCGCATAAGCTCGTGAACCGCGAGCGCGAAGAGTCCCCCGAACCGACGCAGACCGAGGAAGACCCTCGCAGTGGCCTAAACCGTTATGAGGGTCTTCTTTTCCGTTCCGCTCAAAAAGCACGCACTTTTGAATTCCAATCGTATGAGACCACAGGAAATAAGCGCAGGGGAGGGCGCTGAGCGGGTCATTTTGACCCGGCGAATTCTCGGATGGGCCAAGTTGACCTACGTAGCTCTTGCTCAAGATGCGAGGCTGTTATTGGAGGGGACGCGGCTACCGCAATTTCCCGAAGAAGTCCTTCAAGAGGCCACGGGCCTCTTCAGCCATAACTCCGGAAATAATTTCCACCTCGTGGTTGAGCCTGGGGTCGTGGGAAAAATCGAAGAGACTGCCGAAGGCGCCCCACTTGTCGTCATAGGCGCCGAAGATCACGGACTTTATCCTAGCGTGGAGGATTGCTGCGGCGCACATGATGCACGGCTCCAGGGTCACATAGAGGCGAGCTTCGGAGAGGCGCCAATCACCGCATCGAGCCCCCGCCTGTCGAATGGCGATGATTTCCGCATGAGCGCCGGCGTCCTTGTGCGTCTCCACGAGATTGTGGCCTGTCCCATAGACCCCTCCACCTATTTCAAGGACGGCGCCTACGGGGGTTTCGCCTACTGCAGCGGCCTTGCGGGCCAATTCCAGGGCCATCCCCATGAAGTGAACGTCTCTTTCCGTGGCGGGACTAAAATCAGCGCCCATGATTCCCTGTGTATAGTCGTTCGTGGGGGCGGCGACGGCTTTTGCCCCCTCGTAGTTTTAAACGGTAGGCGGAGAGACGTATGGGAGAATCGTCTTTCCTAAGATCCTATAGTAATGGCTCTTGAATCTCGCGGAAGGCATCATTACATTTTGGAATGCGAATAACGGTGTTATTTTGCACAAAAAGTCACAGGAAAGGCCGTGTGCGGAGATGAAAGGATTGTTGTTGACACCGGATGAGCGCGAT
>JBBRBO010000173.1:0-5648 GCA_038205805.1 Desulfomonilales bacterium | reverse complement strand
TTTTTCTCCTTTAAAAAAGCCGATTAGGTCCATTTTAAAGTTCTTGGTGTGGGGTTGGGGGGGGGTGGGGGAGAAGCCTTCTTTCAAGAAGGTTCTCCCCGATAGTACTTCTTTGGCTGCGCATTGGTATCAGAACACCTTTCTCGGGTCGATGTCGCGTTCTGTGAGGAAGCGTCGGCCGGTTTCGTTCAAGGAGTCGGGGTAGTCTTGTTCGGTTTCTCGGCGTTTTAGTGAGAGGCTTTGGGTAGGGCATGTGTGAGCGCACACGCCGCAACCGAGGCACAGGTCCTCGTTTAGCTGGAGAACGTCGTCCACAAGGGTGAGCGCGGACATAGGGCAGCGTTCCACACACAAGCCGCAGGAGACGCAATTCGTGCCGTCTACTTCGAGGATGTAGTTCGAGGGCTGATGTCCTCGGGGAATCAACGGCGCCGCCTTCACCGACTCGAAGAACACGCAGCAGCATGAGCAGCAATTACAGATGGTGTCCATGCCTATCTTGGAGTTCGAGACGCCGTGGACCAAACCTACGGCTGCGGATTCTTCAAGGATTTCAAAGGCGCGTTCCCGTGGAATACGCTCACCGAGGTCATATTTCACAATGTAGTGAGCCAATCTCCCGAAATGAAGGCAGTTTTTCACGTCATGTTTACAGGATTCGGTGTCGGGATCGAGATTCTTCCTGTGCCGGCACGCGCAGGATGTGACGGTTATGAGATCTTCCCGGTCCAGGAGCTGCGCGGCGTCTTCGTACGGGAGAACGCATCGAGTATCGCGAACCACGGCGTTGATGGGAATAGTTCGAAGCCCCTTCGTAGGATACCCTCGGAAGTCCGCGGCCATGGCGTCGGAGTAATAGACGTTCGAGACAATTGCGGTTCGCCGGTTCCACTCGTCGGATTCGCCCTTCCATCCCGGCATGCGATACAGAAAGAAGATCGGGTCCGTAAAGGAATACCGGATCGCCGTGGCGCCTTCGATCTCGCAGATCAGTCCCTTGGCGATAAGCGGACCCATGGTGTCGGTCAGGGCCTCGGGTGACACCCCGAATCGTTGCGCAAGCTGCTCGAGGGTATGGGGTTTGTGGGGAAACTCCGCCAGAAATCCCGCCTCCTCGGGGCTGAAACGCAGGCGCAGGAGATCCATGAGCCGGTCGTGATCCGGCATACCGAAGATCCAGTTGCGTATGTGAGCTAAAAGGGCCTCGTACGGGCCGGGTGTAGTCATTACAATCCTTAGAAATGAGGAAATAGTGTGGGCGAGTATTGCTGGTACCAATGTGCCGGCACAAAAGTAAGATTGGTGGATCTTTTTTGCAAAGCAGGTTTTCCCAACCTCCTTCTAAGAAACTCGTCATAATCGCCGAAAGCGGTATTTTCTCCTCGAGAAAAGCGGGTTTCGGCAAGTGCGGAAGTTCTTGGAGAGGGGTTTGGTTCTTAACTTTCTTTCAAGAAGGTTCCCCCCAATATTACTTCTTTGAGTCGGTATTGGTAATAGCTGATCCAAGAAGCTTCAACACTCACCGTGCGCCCCGCCTCCGCCGGCAAGTGCGAAACCGGCGAGAGCTGAAGCTTCACGGAACCACACCTGAGACCCTCTTCTTTCCAACAGCGCCCAAATACGTTCGGCGCACAGCCCATCAGCGTCAATCTTCATTAGATAAACACTAATATGCTCCTTTGCCGCGTAGGACCGTACCGATGGTCTTAAATAGGATTCTCAGGTCTAGTAGTATGGAATAATTCTTCACATAATACAAATCATATTGTGAGTTAAGGTGCATCGCCAAATCACTTCTACCGCTTACCTGCCACCAACCGGTAATACCGGGAGGAACGGACAAGCGCCGCCATTGCCAGGACTCATATTGCTCGGTGATAAAGGGCTGCTCCGGCCGCGGACCCACGAGAGACATGTCGCCCTTGAGCACATTGAACAATTGAGGCAATTCATCCAGGGAAGTCCTCCGGAGTAACCGACCGAGCGCGGTGACGCGAGGATCGTTTTTCGGCTTGAAAATGGGCCTATTTTGGTCATCATAGGTAACTATCGCATCCTGGAGCTTTTCCGCGCCTTGAACCATCGTTCGGAACTTATACATGTTGAACAACTTGCCGTTCGCACCGACTCGCCTTGCGACATAGATAGCCGGCCCCGGGGAATCAAGTCGCACTGCGATCCAAATAATCAACAGCAGCGGCCAGGTAAGGAATAAGATGGTAAGGCTGATGGTAACGTCCAGCAGGCGTTTGAAGAGGCGACGGTGTCCCTGAATCACGGGCTCTCGGATACCGATGGCCACCATATCGCCGAAGCTCTCAACCTGGGCGTGCACTAACGCCAGCCGCAGCATGTCCGGTATGAGATAGACCCGGACGGGCAAGCTCTCCAGTTGAAAGATCAGCTTCTCGGTTTGGGCTTGCCGTCCATTCAGCGCAATCATGACAAGATCAATCTTGTTCTTTGCGATGATGTCGGGAACTTCGTTGAATCGGCCCAGCAGCGGCCCGGGCAGAGTTATGCTGGACTTGTAATCGTCCGCAAATCCCACAAGGGTGACCACGGCGGAATGCTCTCTCAGGATAGCCAGGGCAAGCTTCTCCGCCGTTTCCGATGACCCGATGATGAGCAGCCGCGTGCCTCCAAAGAAAACAGCGGCCTTCCGGATGTAAAAAGATACCAATCCACGGAGAAAGACGAGCAGAAAGAGTTCGGCGACGCTGAAATACAGCACGAGCAGGCGCGAGACATCTCTATACGAGAAATACAGGATGCCCGCCAAGCTGAATACGGCGATCAGATGGGCCTGCAACAACCGCCCAAATTGCTTCCTGAGCGAATGGATGCGGTTTGTATCGTATACGCCTGTGGTGGCGAAAATGGCATGCCACAAAAGAGGGACGCCGAGATAGAAAAAAGCGGGATTCGGTACAACATCTTCAGGATTCACCGGCCGCCCCGGTAGATACGGCCTGAGCGCAATGAACAAGTAGACGACCACAGCGGTAAACACCGCATCGCCGATCATCAGAAAAATCTTGTACCGATGGTACTCCTTGAACATACGACAATGTCCTTTGTAACCCATTCCACAGGGATACGTTCACTCGAGGCGAATCATTCCCTCATTGCATATTGTCGGCTCCGAACGCCTCACATTACGGTCGCACGACAGCGGCGCCTCGCTATGAAAGGGCTTTCCAAGCGGAGCATTCCTGTATTGTATCATTATCTTAAGGAAAATACAGGGACAAGCCTCGCTTCCCTTGGGAAAATACCACGTTGACACATTGCAGTGGTTCACTGGGATCGAATCGGCGTCTACGCTTCACGACTAATCGCGCAGAATGTACCGACCCTAGAAAGTGTTCGGGTGTGCAAAACACACGGCCGTACTGTATAGTAGAGTAGAGACGTGACATTATTCCTAATTGAAGAGGTGAGCCGGTCACCCGGCCTGGAATCGGCTGAAGCCTTTGGAACAATGACTCATGCCAATGTGCCGGCACAAAAGTAAGATTGGTGGATTTTTTTTTTTTTTGCAAAGCAGGTTTTCCCAACCACCTTCTAAGCAACTTGTAATAATCGCCGAAAGCAGCGTTTTCTCCTTGAAAAAACCCGGTTTCGGCAATTGCGAAAGCTCCTGGAGAGGGGCTTGGGGAGAAAATTCTTTCGAGAAGGTTCTCCCCAATAGTACTTCTTTGAGTCGGTATTGGTATCATTCATTTTATCCCCAAATTGTGAGGATCGCATGCAAAATTCTATTCGATGGGAATCCGATTGGTTATTGGCGTCGTCTATGGTCAAGGTGCAAGAGAAATTCATCATGGCGGATTTCTTCAATCCCGGTTGAGGCGCATGCCGGCAGTTGGACACTGCTACATACGGCGACGCACAAGTGATCCGTTTCATCAACGAGAACCTTGTCGCCATGCGAGCGCCTACCAGCTCCATGCCGCCTTGGGCGCAAAAATACCCGATTGAGTACACCCCAACCGTGCTCGTGCTGGATGACGAAGGTCGCGAACACCATCGTAACGTGGGGTTTGTTCCGCCCCGTGAGTTCATCGCCGACATGCTGTTGGGAATGGCCAAGGCCGCCAAAGCCAAGGGACTCACCGCACAGGCGAAAACATACCTGGATAAGCTCTCACGGGAGTACCAAGGGACCAAGGCCGACAACCAAGCCGGTGAACTGAAACGCACTATGCCGGCGTAACGCCTGAAGAGGTACAGAGGGGAAGATTTCATGAGGAAAATTTTCCCCTACACCTGTAGGCGCAAACCCAATAAATAATTTACCCAATCCCGTAGAGCCATTGGTCTTCACTCGGCACACGCGTGGGGACATTTTGCCGGCACGAACTATAGCTGTGAGTAAGCCCGAATGTGGCGTTACCTCACCGCGTGCCGTATTGAAGGTTTTTAGCTTGGTGGGAACGTCTTTACCCCAACGCCCTCCTTGAACCTGGAGAAGGAGCGCTTAGGTTCCTCTTTCCTACGCAAAGGCTCGCGATACTTCGCCCCAATGAACCCGTAGAGTAACTCATACCAATGTGCTTTCACAGAAGTAGTATTAGTGGAACTTTTGTTGCAAAGCAGGTTGTTCCAATCTCTTTCTCAGAAATTGTGATAATCGCCGAAAGCGGCATTTTTTCCTTGAGAAAAAGCCGCTTCCGGTAATGTAAAAGTTCTTGGAGAGGGGTTCGGGGAGAAGCCTTCTTTCACTAAGGTTCTCCCCAATATTACTACTTTGATTGCGCATTGGTATCAGCTTCCCGCATGATCGGTCCGGCGTGCTTCCGAGGTTTTTGCGCCTTGCGAATGCGGGGCTAAAACGCCGCCGCGCCGCTCTATGAGACCTTTTACTTTTTTGACTTGACAAGATAATATATTAGTATAGCATAGAAAGTAGAGCTTAAACAATCTTTATTTCAGACAAATTCATGCAAATTTTTTGGAAGGATTCAGAAAGCGAAAGGCGTCTCTTCGCCCAGCTACAAGCTGAAATAACCGAACAACCTGTAATGCGTAACCACCTATCATTTTTATTGAAATTGCAGTGCCCAAGAGCGGCGTCACGACTCGCAGGGGGAATCATCTTGCATAAACAGAACCGGAAGCGCGGCTCGCCCTTTGTTCCGGACATTCAATCTTTCATTGTGACAATACGTCATAGTCCGTTTGCGGGATGTTGAAGAACCCCCCTCGCCTCCTTCTCAGGGGGACAAAGGGGGTTGAGGCCCCTGACAAGGCCCACACAGGGGGTTAATCCGGAAGCCTCCAAATTATCGGATACTTTCTTACTTCGTTGCGACGATTCGTCATGGTAGTTCTTGGAAAGGGGTTTGGGACCGGGCGTTCTTTCAAGAAGTCTCTCCCTACCATTCCTCCCTTGACTGCCGACCACCATAAGAAGCGTTTATACCGATATGCTTCCAACGGAGTAATATTGGTGAAGTTCATTTTTGTAAGATTAGGTTTCTTGAAGTCTATCTGAGAATGTTTAATACCAAAGTGCTTTCCAACGAGTAACATTGGTGAAGACTCTTTTTGGGAAGGTAGGTTTTTTCGACGTCTATCTGAGAATGTTTAATATGCCGAAAGCGGCCTTTTCTCCTTGAGAAAAGCCGGTTTCGGCCATTTAA
>JBBRBO010000172.1:0-5797 GCA_038205805.1 Desulfomonilales bacterium | reverse complement strand
GGGCCATGTAGGACATGTTTGCTACCATCATATCCATGTTGTTCTGGATACGATTCATATCTGGGATCTTATTGGCGCATCCTCCGCAGAACACGACCGACAGCAGGATTATGAGAATGGGTGTTGATTTCAAAACCATATCCTTCCAACGCACTACCAGGTACGCGGCGCAGTGCAGTCCGCCACCGTTCCTGAGGTCGTGTTCGTGGGTGCGCTCGAGTTACTTACCTCTAACTAAACTAAACGAGAAAGAGTCCGCAGACTCAAAACCGTAAGCGTCGGCTACAACGTAGATTCTGCGCACGGCCGCAGCCTCAAACGCCTGCCTTGAGCTGAACCGGTAACGGCAGGAGGAGATGCCGTATATGTTAGTTTCTCCACTTAAAGGTTCCAAAGGTTTCAGGGTTGAGAACTTCGTCCGGCAGTTCCGCCCCGAAGACGGCGCCGTCTTGTTTAACATGTATTTTTATGTTTTTAGCAGGAACGGTAATTTCCTCTTCGCGAGGAAAATCTTTGCCCTGTTCGGTCTTGAAGAACTCAATGACTCGGAATGTGCGCTGGAGCTTGTCCTGGCCATCATAATTCAGTGATTTGATCACGAACAAATCCTTTTTCGATACCCATAAGTCACGCCGACCTCCGTTATCAGGTAGTTTTACCCTGATCATGTAGGTTTCTCGGCCATCGACTTTTTCCTCTTTTACGATGGATTCTTCTTCGCCGCCTTTGGGCATAAATCCCTGAATATCTTCCACCGTCAAACCCGCTGCGCCGAGGTCGAGGGATTGGTTTTCCATGGAAATTGGCAAAGTCTTACCGGTCGAGGGCACATACATGAAGGCTTTGGGTTTTTCTCCTTCTCGCATCTGAAAGAGAAAACGTAAGCCCTTGGACTCTTTGGGTTGATCGAAATCAATGAAAAAATCGCCGCCCTTGTCTCTCATGCGGCCCATCAGCCAGAGCACGCTTTCAGAGGCAAGTTTCTTGCCCTTATAGGTCTTGACGGTGAGAGGAATACGAAAGCTCTCGGAAAAGTTCTGTTTGACGGACTGTTCCAGGATTTCACGGGCAGTAATCGCATAGCTTGGCATGTGAAAAGCCGCGATCAGAAGGAAAACCGGTATAAACCGCAAAATATAATTGCGAAGCATCTGTGCCGCCTCTTCCATGATTTCAAATAAACATTAGATTTAAAATGTTTGTTGCTTCTAGTAAAAGTAATTCATAACTACTGCATTAATATCATAGTTATATCCGACTCGTCAAGTTTTTACGCCGACAAAGCAGGTCCGGGCCTTGCTGAATACGCAAAAAATTGTGCTGAACTCCTGTGTTTTTTCCTTTGGACTTCCATTCTTTTGCGACCCGGAGTAAACTTCCTCCTATTATCACGCCGGGAACAACTCCCCGCAATTTCATTTACATGGAGCCGTAATGAAGATCTGGGCGCTTGCGCTTACGATATTTCTTGCCGGAGCGGCGCTTTGCACAGTAAACGCTCAGTGGCCCTTAGGAAGAGAACTGAACGACGCCAAACCAGCCGAATCCGTTGGACAGCACCTTACAGGCGGTGGACGCTTTCAGCTATTCGTCACACCTCAGGCCAAAACCTCCACGTTTATGGTTGATACGGAGAGCGGCAGATTGTGGATTATGAAGAAAGATTCGTCATCCGGCGAGTACTCTTTGCACAGAATCGTCGTCGAAGGGGTAGACACAAAGCACACAGGAAATGAGACGAGCGGAACTACGGAACAAAAGCCTGTGGAATCCGTCGGTAAACCTTGAAGACCTGATGAGCGCTCCTAAAGCCACAGACCGCGAAGCTACCATGCCTCTGCGAAAACAGGGCTTTTGAGCGGACCATGTAATCATTGATCCGACTATGCGAGCGTCCGGCGACGGGGTAGGTCCGCTAACCGGTCATTACGGTATGCAGAGGCCTCTCCATTGTGGTGAAACATTACGAAAGGATATGGGACCGTATGAAAAAGGACGGATACAAAGTTGCAATTGTCGGCGCAACCGGCGCCGTTGGTAATATGCTGATTGATGTTCTGGAAAAGCGCGATTTCCCCGTGAAAGAACTTGTGCTGCTCGCCTCGGGGCGAAGTTCCGGTCGAACGCTCATGTTTCGTGGTAAAGAGCATGAGGTTCGCGAGCTTATCGATTCGTCCTTCGAGGGGGTGGAAATCGGTCTATTTTCAGCAGGTGGTTCAATCAGCGCAAAGTTTGCTCCCATTGCCGCGTCGGCCGGGTGCATTGTCGTGGATAATACGGCGCACTTTAGAATGGATAGCGAGGTTCCGCTGGTGGTTCCGGAGGTAAACCCCGAGGCGATCAGCCAATATCCCAAGAAAAATATCATCGCAAACCCGAACTGTTCCACCATACAGATGCTGGTTGCGTTGAAACCACTCCATGATGCGGCTATGATTAAACGCATTGTGGTGTCCACGTACCAGTCCGTATCAGGGACCGGCAAAGACGCTATCGAGGAAATGCTGCGTCAATCCCGGGAAATAGCTGACGCCGTTATGTGGACAAAGGAAGATGGGCTGGATCACTTACGCTCGCAATTGGAGCCTTTCCGTAGTATGGCTACTACGGTGTACCCGCACCGCATTGCGTTCGATTGTCTACCGCAGATCGATGTCTTTTTGGAAAACGATTACACCAAAGAAGAAATGAAGATGGTCTGGGAAACGCAAAAGATTCTCGATCCCGCCATTCGTGTAACGGCTACAACCGTACGCGTACCCACGTTTTTCGGTCATTCGGAATCCGTTAACATAGAAACCGAAAAGAAGCTCACCGCAGCCCAGGCTAAGGAACTCCTATCCTCGGCCCCCGGCGTGTCCCTCTGGGATGTCCCCGGTGAGAAGCGCTATCCACTTGCGGCTTTGGCCGCCGGCGAATACTTTACTATGGTAGGGCGAGTGCGAGAGGACGAATCCATAGACAATGGACTGAATTTGTGGGTGGTTTCCGACAATATTTTAAAGGGAGCGGCGCTCAACGCTGTTCAGATCGCGGAGATTTTGATAGAAAAATACATCTGAATAATTGTATACCTATCATTCCGCACACTCAGGTTCGATAAAAGCGCCGTCGGTGAATCACACGTTGTACAAACATGGATCGCGACGCCACGCTTGGGAATAGGAGCGGACCGACGAAGATACGTCGGTCTCAATGAATCACGGAGAAAGCCTACTGCTCAAGTTTTTCAAAAGGAGTTCGAATGCCTTCCAGACGTGAGGCTGTCATTGTAAGCGCAACGCGTACACCGTTGGGCTCTTTCAACGGTTCTCTCAGCGGAATCGGGGCCACGAAATTGGGCGGACTGGTCATTGAAGAGGCGGTCCGAAGAGCGAACATCGAAAAGGCCGATGTGGATGAAGTAATCATGGGCCAGGTACTACCCTGCGGCTACGGCCAAAACCCTGCAAGGCAAGCTGCGCTTCATGCGGGCCTTCCTTTCGAGACACAGTGCGTGACCATCAACAAGGTGTGCGGGTCCGGGCTCAAAGCGGTGATGTGGGCGGCTCAATCCGTTCAATTGGGCGACGCCGATGTGGTCATAGCGGGCGGAATGGAAAACATGTCGAACGCTCCATATTATTTGGAAAAGGCCCGATTTGGTTACCGCATGGGCAACGGAGTTCTGAAAGATCATATGGTGAATGACGGCTTGTGGGATATCGTAAATGATTTCCATATGGGTATCAGCAACGACCTGTGCAGTGAAAAATGGAATGTGTCTCGTGTAGACCAAGACAAGTACGCGGCTATGAGCTACGAGCGAGCGCTTGATTCCATAAGCAAAGGTTACTTCAAAGAAGAGATCATGCCCGTAATGATTCCGCAGCGTAAAGGCGATCCGAAGGTCTTCGATACGGATGAATGCCCCAGAGAAACCACATACGAAGCCCTGAGTAGCATGAAACCCGCGTTCCAGAAAAACGGCTTCGCTACTGCCGGTAACGCATCGGTGATTTCCGATGGAGCTTCGGCGCTGTGCGTCATGGCTGAGGAAATCGCCAAAGACCGTGGACTTGAAATTCTCGCTCGGGTCGGCGCTCAGGCCAGCGCCGGTCTTGATATGAAGTACGTGCTTATGGCGCCCGTGCTTTCCATTCCGAAAGCGGCCCAAAAGGAAGGCGTCGATTACCACAACATTGATTTGATGGAAATTAACGAGGCTTTCGCCGGATCGACGGTGGGGGCTATTCGAGAACTGGGCCTGGATGTGAACAATTGTAACGTGAACGGCGGATCAGTGGCCCTCGGTCATCCCATAGGCGCAAGCGGCGCGCGAGTCCTCACTACCTTGCTCTATGCGCTACGCAGTCGTGACCAAAAGACCGGAATGGCCTCACTGTGCCTGGGTGGTGGAGAAGCGGTTTCCCTCTACATCGATCGCTGAGTCACACTCATCGATTCCATGCGGGCCGGTGATGGGTCCACTGCCGGCTAAACAGAGTGTTCAAGGCGGCGATGAGGAGGCGCAATACCGCCGATGTAAGATAGCCTCGAAACGTATCACTAGTCCCATGTCTAAGAAGCAACTAAGCGTCGGAATCGTGTGTGGGGTAAGCCGGCGATTGGGAGAAATAAATGTTTTTGCCCGGTGATCCCGGATTCAACCCTCATTCTTTCTTGACCGGAGAAAAACCTTTTTTCCGACTGGAAAACCATGCCACGACAGAAAACGTCGTATCCACTCGGTTTTGCTACGAGGCTCGTCATGAAGGCTATATAGGCATCCCCCACGGCGGACTCGGTATGGGATTGTGTCTCGATGTAGCTCGTAGTCTGGTCGCGCCGAAGTTTCCCTTGGATGTGGCGTATAAATTTGGTGGGTCCGGTATCGTTATCGGTGATGAGGCTACTCTCAACGTGGAAAGCGCGTCCCCTGTGCGGGTGGTCGTGAGCGTCACAAAGGTCGGAGATCGGACTCCATACGTAAAGGCGGAAATTGCCCCGTCCCCGTCCGCTGATGGTTATGTGCAGTTTGGAGCGGCCCCGTCTGCAGCTAAGCGGGCTTTGCCTTACTACCGGAACTGCTTTGTTTGCGGACATCACAGAGTGGCGCCCGGCCTCAAGAGGCGTTTTCATGTAGAGCAAAACGGGTCCGGCTCAATCTCCAGCGTAATGTGGGGTGATGCTCCCGAGGATCACGATCGAGCCTCGGCGTTCTTGATCGCCGGCGAGGAACTCCATCCCGCCGTGATAATCTCCATGTTTGACGAAAATACTGCATGGGCGGCTTTCATGGAGCTGCGCCATTGCGGCGTGTCGACACGTATGCGCTACCGTCTGATGCGACCGATATCGAAGCATGAAAATTTGCTTGTAATGGGGCGATGCACGGGTGTTCGAGGCAATCCCAAAGCGCCTCGATTCTTTACCGGTGAGGGCGCCGTTTATTCCGTAGGAGCTACGGGCGCCCCGGAACTGGTGGCGTGTGGGACTGGTGAGTGGCTGATTATGAACCTCTACACCGAGCAAATTAAGCGAAATTTATTGCCTGAAGACGATTGGCAATGGATATTCGGAGATACGTAGGGCGCGGTTGCCCGACGCGAATTTATACACCCACCGGGGTTGCGCGTTTCGTCGGTCTATACAATAAGATACCTGTGTGGTAACATATAGTAATGGCTCTTGAATCTCGCGGAAGGCATCATTACATTTTGGAATGCGAATAACGGTGTTATTTTGCACAAAAAGTCACAGGAAAGGCCGTGTGCGGAGATGAAAGGATTGTTGTTGACACCGGATGAGCGCGATA
>JBBRBO010000171.1:0-5832 GCA_038205805.1 Desulfomonilales bacterium | reverse complement strand
GGGAACGATGTCACGGAACTGAGACGCCTAGAAAGAGATTTACTGCAGGAGACTCAGCTTAACAGCTTCGTAATGGATAGCCTACCGGGCGTATTTTACCTCTTCGATTCCGAGGGTCGCTTTCTGCGCTGGAACGGTAATTTCGAGACCGTGTGCGGTCGGGTGATGCACGATGAACCGGAGACTCGCCTTGTGGACTGCATCAGGGACAAAGACCGCGACGCCGTAGCTCAGGCCCTTGAAAGAGGCTTCGCTGAAGGTGAATTTAGTGTTGAAGCTCATCTTACAACAAGCCAAGGAGCTGAAACACCATACCTTTTGCATGGAAAACGAGTAGTCGTAGGTGACGCCGATTGCATACTTGGATTGGGCATTAATATTTCCGAACGCAACCGCATGGAAGCCGCCCTACGGGAAAGTGAGGAACGTCTCAGGATGGCCCTCACCGCATCTGAACAAGGTCTCTATGACCTGGACCTACGCACCGGTGCAGCGATTGTAAGCCCTGAGTATGCGCGGATGCTCGGCTACGATCCGGCTGACTTCAAGGAAAACACCCATCAGTGGCTGGAACGTATGCACCCTGAGGACCGCCTGCCGGTGGAAGAATTCTTTAGATCCTATCTCCGAGGTACAATCGAGGACTATCAAACAGAGTTCAGACAACGCACAGGTCAGGGCAAATGGAAATGGATACTCTCCCTCGGTAAGATCATGGAAAGAAGCGCCGAAGGTCAACCACTCCGTGTATGCGGCGCTCATCTTGATATAACGGCCCGAAAGCTGGCAGAAGAAGAACTGCGCCACAAGACTGAAATGCTGGATTCCATTTTTCAGGCATCGCCCAACGGTATTCTCGTGGTTGACCCCATGGGCGCGCTTAAAATGTGGAACCCTGCTATCACGAAAATATTCGGCTGGGATGAAACATACGTTCCTGCAAATGTGAAGGAAATAATGTGCTTATCGGACACTGAGGAATCTAGGTACCCACTCGCGCGCATACTTTCAGAAAATACGGTCGCCGGCTTTGAATTTACGTGTCCGAAGACAGACTCCACGCCCGTAGAAATAAACCTGTCTACTGCAGCTTTACGAACCGTTACAGGAGAGTTGCAAGAGATCATGTTGGTCATTTCGGACATAACGGCGCGCAAGCGTTCGGAAGAGACCCATATACGGCTCGCCACGGCGATTGAGCAATCTATTGAATCCATTCTCATGACGGATCACAGGGGAGTTGTCATCTATGTAAATCCGGCATTCGAGCGGATTACAGGCTACATACGAGAGGAAGTATTGGGACGACATACTTCAACCCTCCAGCGGGAAGTCGGCGCCGGTGGACAATATGCGGACTTACTGACGGCTGTGACCGAGGGACGCCCATGGAGAGGACGGCTCGTGGGCCAAACTAAGAATGGCAAGCCCCTTCACCAAGACGTGGCGGTTTCTCCCGTGCGCAACGCCGCAGGCGCCATTATGGGTTTCGTTGACATAGCCCACGACATGACCGAACAGGTGCTATTGCAGAAGCAACTCATTCAGGCGCAAAAGATGGAGGCGATAGGAACCCTTGCAGGAGGAATAGCACACGATTTCAATAATCTCCTGCAGGTAATTTTAGGCTTTGCCGATTTGATGCGGATGAACAGACATATTGATGAGAAAACAAAAACAGACCTCGGTAAAATTGTCCAGGCTGCACGAACGGGAGCGGATCTAGTCAAAAATCTGCTCACCTTTAGCAGAAAAACGGAGGCCAAGCAAAAGCCGCTTGATCTGAATAAACAGATATCAGCGGTTAAAAACCTTTTGTCGCGAACTATACCCAAAATAATTCAAACGGAGATTCATCTCGACGGCGAGCCGACTATTATTAAGGCGGATCGCACTCAAATCGAACAAATATTAGTGAACCTGGCAGTAAACGCCCGAGATGCAATGCCTAAAGGGGGCAAGTTGATCTTGGAGACGCGAAACGTCATCTTGGAGGAGCCCTATTGCACGACTCACATCGGCGTGAGACCAGGCCGGTATGTACGGCTGCAAGTTTCCGATACCGGAGAAGGAATGCACAAGGAAGTGCTCGAACACGTATTTGAACCCTTCTATACGACCAAAGCCCCTGGGGAAGGCACCGGCTTGGGTCTAGCCATTGTCTACGGGATCGTGACACGACATGGAGGCGTTATTGCGTGTTACAGTGAGCCGGGAAAAGGAACTATTTTCAAAATACATTTTCCGGCGCTCTCCTCCGAGATCGAACACGAATCTCCCTCAGCCGGTATAGCGCCGAGAGGTGGTAACGAGACAATTTTACTTGTTGATGATGAACCCGTAATTCGTGAATTCGGCGAGAGAATACTCATCGAGGCGGGCTACACTGTCCTAAGCGCCACAAACGGCAAAGAAGCTCTCTCCGTCTATGGCGAGGAGGGGCCACGCATTTCCTTGGTGATCTTAGATCTCATCATGCCTGAAATGGAAGGTAAGGAATGCCTCGAGCGGCTCATGTCAATGGATCCCAAGGTAAAAGTGATCATAGCCAGCGGTTATTCGGTGAATAAAACGACGTTAGACATATTTGTAGCCGGCGCAAGGAAGTTTATATCAAAGCCGTTCGACTCGCCGGAACTACTGCACATGGTTCGCTCCGTTTTAGATGCGCCTTAGAGTTCGCGTACAGGCGCAGCGACGTGGGCGCCCTGCCCGCAAATGGTTCTCCATCCCGAATCCTAAGCGGCATCGGGTGTAAACGAATGTAACGGTTCACCAGAAACTGGGCAACAGTTTTTATTGTGTGAGGAAGTTCGAAGGGGAGATGAATCACGCCTCCGGGTTCACCAGACGCAGAGCCGCTAGATGTCCGGCAAGCCATTGCAAATCATAATGCAAAAACAGATGAAAACCGCTCCCGTGCATCGAGAGCGGCAGCGTTTAATTAAATACAGGATAAATTACCGTGACGGGCGAATGCACACGTCCGGTTTGAATTCCGCCAAGCGAATACCAGCCGGTATTTTAACCATGAGTTGATGAGGCTTGGACGCTGAGGACAGAAAAAGGGAATAGACCCCGGCGCTTTTGCCGGGACATGGCCACCACATAAACAGGTCGAGCTTACCGTCGGAATCCACATCCCCGGCCCACAGTAAGGTGGGTAAATCAACCGTCGGTGTGGGATCTTCCCCCAGAGTGGCGTCCGGCAGATTGAGAACCGCGAACTTGCCGGGTTTCCATTTTAAGCCCGGGGCGCTCTTGTAATGATCCAGGACTTGCGAATTAGCGCCGTTGAACACCTTTATTGCATAGTCATAAATCAAATTGGCGCCCGCTTGATTAACAACTTTTCCGTACGCTCGCAGCACGTAATCGTTCCCCCCGCACTGTTCGTCCGCGGACGGCAGCACAAAGGATTCTCCTGGATATAGAAATTTTTCACCTGAAAAGAGAGTGGGCACTTTACCAGGCTTTACCTGCGGTATTCCTGCCATGAGAAATAGAGGCTGCATTTCACTCTTGGTATGGACGCGCATAACCTTGCGGTTAAGCGTATCCACACCTGATTCGATTTGTACCACGGTAGGCATGAGCATGTAGCCGACATTGGTGCAGTAAAGACCCATCAACTCATCGCCGCTTCGGATAGCTGCATTCGGTAGCAAATTAGAATTCGGCACGATCAAACCGACTGGGCTTCCGGCATTGTCCACAGCATAAGAAATGTTGATACACGTCACCATTAAAAGAAGAGCTAACAACATTCTCTTCATCGCACGACCCCCAAGCTCAACATAGTTATCATAATGGTTGAAATAGCGATTGCGATTTCAACACTCATGACCTTAGAATTCTATCATATTGGACGCACTTTTTCAATGGAGGGTATACAAATTCGCGCATAGCCTGCCATGATGAAGTAACAAACACGCCACCGGCAGCGTGTGACGGAGAGGATTGCCTACAACAGCAAGCGGCAGCCTTGGCCTAAAAAAAACAGCAATGAACTCCTAGATGTGGTGAACACGATATAGAGCCGTCGCTTTCCAGTGCAGTATGCGGAGTATGCGGGCGACGCACCTCAAGCTAACGGGCTGTTGAAGCGATTCGAGCTATCGACGGGGTTGTAAGCCATGACGTCGGTAGTGTAGTCTTAGCTTACCCTAGATCCCGAGTCTTAACCTTGGCGCCTTCCTTAGCCTCTGTCCGGGCTCTGAGCAGTTCGTCGAACTTTTCCGCCGCTACTTTCTTCGCGCCGATTTGTTCGTACTTGGCGTCTTGGTGACTTGCGGAGGCTTGGTTCATTTCCGTGGCGATACGCGCCTGGGATCGGGTGTTTGCAACTTTTTCTCGAATCGCCACGACGGATTGATCCACAGCGCTCTCCCCCAACCCCTGAAGCCTATGTTCAAGCGTTATCACCTGCTGATTTGAGACGTATTCCGCAACCATTTCACCCTGTTCGCGTTTAAGAGTATCGATTTCCATTTTGAAGGCGCGTAGTCTCACCTTATAATCTTCTACCTTTTGCTTTTGCAATTCAAGATCCTGGGACAGTTTTGCCTCGGTCTCTTGAATCTCTTGTATTCTTGTCTGGTAACGAATACCGGCCTCTCTGTGCGTAGGATCATCCGGTTGCGCCTCTGCCGCGCTCAATGCGCCCTCTAGTTTTTGCTCTAGTTCCCGTAACTCTCTATCCTGGCTCTTGAGACGGTCTTCCGTTCGCTCTCTTTCCCGAGCTAGGAGCGCAACCGCTGTCTCGAGATCCTTATATCGTTTCTGAGCCTCGTTTATGGCTGCGGCATACGTAGATTTGATAGCCTCCGGACTGCCGGCTACCATATCGTCACCGGCTCGTATAAAAAAACCTCGTACGAGTGTCCAAAACTTTCCAAAAAATCCCATTCTTTTCTCTCCTTGCATGCTTCAGCCGTCATTGGCGACCGTGCTTAAGCAGCTCTGAAGTGTACGAAAATTGCATATAAGCGCGCAGGACGATGGCGGCCAACTGTAAGCAAAGGCGCCCCGTTTACACGGACAAGATGCGAGCGCTCACGTTGAGGAGGCTACGTTTAGTCAGGCTGTACGTTTTTCCTCCGGTTTTCTTCCTGCGCAGCAATATTTCATTCTGATGAACCACCGCAGTCAAGCGGCGTATGCGTTTTGCCGCTCTGCCGATTTCATTTTGCGCAGAATCGAGGCTGTATCCAAATAAATCTTACCATTCCCTGACAATATAGCGTAAGTGTTTCGGCGCGCGTGAATGAATTTTTGCTTGCGTGGAGGCGTATCGTTCGCTGTCAAATCGGTTTAGCGAATTTCTTTCCTTATCCAGGGTGTTTATGCTCATCATGAAGTTTTATTTTGAAAAATATGGACAAATGTGCAAGCATATTATTACTGAACGGGCCTTGTTTAGATATTTACTTTACATTAGGAGGCCTGCGTATGCCGCAACCTGTAATCGACAAAGAACAAGCCCCTCAAGTCACGCAGCTCCACCTGTTATCCAAGGAGCTTGAAGACGCCGCCAACGTGTTTCTCATGAAAGTGTGGGAGCTTGAAAAACTTTTGCCCTTTGTGGACGAATGAGAGATACTCGCTGAACGCTGATTCAGCGAGCCGAAAACGGTTTTGATACTTAGTGCGCCTTGCCCGTGTCCTCCTACAGCGGGGATACGGCGACCCCTGATACCACTTCGCGGTATTTAGATTAGAGAGGCTCGCGATTATTACGCGTTTCTGGTACATTACATACGTAATATAGGAGGGGTCTTATGGGACGCGTTACGAGAGCTGCAGAGTGGATGTCCTTGGAAGAGCTTCAGT
>JBBRBO010000170.1:0-5906 GCA_038205805.1 Desulfomonilales bacterium | reverse complement strand
TCGACCAAGACAAAGCGCTCGCCGAATCACGGTTCGACGGCAAGTGGGTGTTAACGACCAATACGGATCTTCCGACATCCGAAGTGGCTTTGAAGTACAAGCAGCTTTGGATGGTCGAGCGCCTGTTCAGATCAGCGAAGTCACTGCTCAGCACTCGACCGGCCTACCACAAATACGATCGGACCATACGGGGCCACGTGTTCTGTTCGTTCCTTGCTCTACTGCTCCGGAGATCTCTCCAAGAACGCTTGGATGCTAAAGAACTCTCATATGAATGGAACGAGATCAGGAGCGCTCCGGATGGGTTCACGGAAGTGGAACTGGAGCACTTGGGGAAGAGCTTCATCCTCCGATCTCAACCCACGGCCGCCTGCAATGCAGTTTTCCGGGCTGTTGGAGTAGCCATGCCACCCACAATACGCCAAGTCGCACAGAATACCTAACCTAAGCGATCTCTCCAGACGAACCGCACAATCTAGTGCCACAGAATAGTCGCGCCATTCTAACTAGCCAACATCAAACAGCTTTCGTAAGGGCGGTGTAGAAGATCACCTTGAGGATTGGGTTTATATACCCGGTAGCCCGACTGCTGTTTACCGATGGACAGTGGGTGTTAGCCTTGAGTAGCGGGTACTCACATATAGACGAGTGGGACCTCATGGAAAGACGACTAACCGATCTGTCTCTTTCCTAAAAACCCTTGCATTTCAAACCGTCGGGGCAATCAAAGGCGGCAGTGTGTCCAAAATGTGCTGCTTTACGCGCCGATCCCGTATTTTAGCCGCTTCAACGTTCAAACTACCACTATCGTGGCACAACAGTAGCTCACCCTGGCACGGAGATGACCGGCTAACGCGCAGAATTGAAATAGGTTGGCAGCCACTTGGTTCAACTCGGCCACATGCAATATTCAGGTTGAACATTGAATCCTGCATTCTACTCTGCAATAGCAAATCGAGCTCCTGTTTTACAAAGGGAAGACTGGCGCCTTCACTTCAGCAACGGAGTAGAGGGACCCTGTCCTTGAGCCGCAGCCTTTCGCCACTTTTGAATAACAACTGCCTTTACATCTTTAAGAGCTGCGGCGGCACGATCTTTCTCTTGAGTATTCGTGGATTTCAACGTGTCGAAAAGGCGCCGCAGAGTATCTTGATCTCCCGTTTCCTTAAGCGTATGCAAGGCTCTCGTTCGTGCCGTTGGATCATCCGTTAGCAGTTGTTTCAATAACTGATTACGCTGATCGACACATCCTGAAATGGTTGCGCATCCGATCAACAACAAAAGCACTAGGAGTGTGTGTTTCATAGAACGATCTCTTTCCCCGACCATACTATACGGTAGCAAGCTCAATACAGGCAGTGAAGGGTAGCTGAGTTCTCGAGATTACGAACAGGAAAGAGTGAACACAATAGTTGATCCGTCCTTTGCTCCTCTCTAGGCCAGAAGGCGACCCTCTATAGGGTCACCCTCTTTCGTGCCTTAGACGGTTATCAACCCGAAAATGATGGCCACTTCTACAAATTTTTAAGGAGCCGGTGGAGGACGCTTTACTATGCTGGGCGTAAGGAATACCAGCAGCTCCTCAAGACTCGCTCTTGAACTCTTGTTACTGAATAATGTGCTGATAAGCGGCATGTGCATGAGACCAGGCCATCCCGCCGTGTTCCTGGCTGTTTGATTTCGAGCGATACCGCCGATCACCACTGTATCACCGTCTTTTACGATCAGAGTACTTTTAGTTGAGCGTATATTGATTTGAGTTCTGCCGGACACGTCAATTGCGCCGGGCGTGTTATCCGTCACCGTAACCAACATTTGGATACGGCCGTCCGCAAAAATCTGCGGAGTAACTTCCAACTTCAGGGTAGCGTCGATGAACTGCGTTTCACCAAAAGCGTTCGGATACGGGATCTTAGTTCCTGATTCGATGGTTGCCGCCATACCGTTAAGGACCTGCACTTTCGGGCGAGCAATATTCTTTACCTGTGACTGGTCCTCTCCCAAGGTAAGTTTCACGTCCAAATCCGTAAGATAGTTTCCTGCTAAGAACCCGAATTGAAACTCCAGACCGCCGTGGGTAACGGTAGAAGGCACATCCACGGCGAAAATCGGAGTAGGCCGCGTGCCTACCACATCACCAAGAGCCGGAACGGCGCCGACGGTAGGCGCATTAGCGATCCCAAGGCCTGCACCGTAGGGGGCCGTAAGACCGAATAGAGGATTTTTTTCCGCCCCGAGCGCTCTGGTTTGGTAATTGCGACCGCCCCACTGTATACCAATGCCTCGCGCCCAGTCCTTGCTTGCGTTTACCATACGTGATTCGATGAGCACCTGAGGAGTCGGCATGTCGAGGGAGGTTATTACCTTCTTTATTTGCTGCAAACGTTCTGCGGTGTCCTTGAGAAAAATCGCCCTATTGTCCTTGTCCGCCCACATCATTGAATTTGCAATGATGGCCTTGAGCGCAGGATCCATCGCTGAAGTCAAACCGTCACCGAGTCGTGCTCCCAGCGCTGCGCCTGCGCTAATACCTTGCGCTGCGGCCTGCTGTCGTTGAGCGGTAACAGTTTGGGTGGCTTGGATTTGCTGCACGGCATAGGAATCATTCAATTGAAATCCCTGATTTTTGAGACGGTCGGCTTCCCTTGCAGCTGGAGATAGTCCTTGCTGTTCAAGGCCTACGCACTTAAGGTTGAACATACACTGCAAGGTATTGACTATCTTTGCCGGGTCAGTGTACACCACCTTGATATTGGCGTAATAGAAACATATCGTTTGTTCACCGACTTTTACACAGCCCGCCTCACCGAACTCTTCGGTGCGAGGATCGTCCTTAGGCATCTCTGCAGCCTCGTCGGCGGTACGCTCTCTCTCTATGTCCCCAATATTTTTTATCAAGCGGTCTCTATCCTCTCGTAATCTCTCTATTTGGTGCTCAAATGCTTGCCTTCGCTTATTATATTCGCCTACAACATTAGCTTTGAATGCCTCAACAGCTTGTGTCCGGCCCACTCGCATAACATTACCAATCATCACCCGACTCAGCCCGTTGCCCTGTAATATGGTGTCCATCACTTGGCCAAGCGGCACTTGAAACAACCGCATGGTGACGTTCCCCTGAATGTCGTTGTCCACGATAATGTTGATCCCGGCCTGTTCAGCCAACAGTCTGAAAGCGTTTCTTAAAGCAATTCCCTGAAAATCCATCGTGATCGGCTTGTTAAAGACTTCAGGGTCCACGGTCATCAAATATCTTTTGGCGGCCTCGTCCAATTGTCGACGATTTGTGTTTATTTCTTGGTCAATATCCTGAATGCGTTTTTTCGCTTCTGCTATCTGTTGGGTTAAACGGGCTTCCTGTGCTGCCCTGGTGGCTCGGAGTTTAGCTTCTCGCGTGTTTGCGTTCGCCGCTCGAGCCGCCGCATCGGGGGCTATGCGTTTCCCGGCTTGATCCGTGGGGATAACAAAACGCGGCGGTGGAAAATCCACCATCAGGACGCCCTTTTTCTTTTCGACCTGATAAGGAACAGCGTCTTTGAGTTGAATAAAGATCGATTGCGAACCCGGCACAATCATTTCCACCGAAGTGGACCATAGATCCGTACGGAGGGGGCTTTGATGCGCCTTGGGAATTTCTGCGTTGATGAGGTCCAACCTAGCCTTCGTGGGTGAAATTTTGTTTAGTCTGTAGTCCAGATGATCTCCGCCGCGAATCATGAGCCTACTGTTATGCCCCACCTGAATGAATCGTAGCTCAGTGATTTCCTGAACCAATAGCCGCGGATCAGGCGTAGGCGGCGTAACCGGCGGTTTCACCTCGCGGTTGAGCTGCAGGGGAGCCGCAGGAGGGGTTGCTGCCGCTATAGGCCCTCGTACATCTCGAGCAGGGCCTGCTGGGGGTGGATTGACCGGCCGAACCGCTGAGTCCGTCTCAATTTCTCCGAGCGATGAGGCCGGGTTCGCATCGGGCGTTGCTTGTGCAACCTTCACGTTCTTATCTGAACCGGGCTCGTTGTCCTTACCCGCATCTCCGGTCTTAGTCTCAGGTTGTACGTTAACCGCGGCAGGCGCTGCGGCTTTGATCGAAGTCGCAGGCGCGTTCAGCGCAGGTCGTCCCAACCGAACGGTGTCCACTCCACGGTGAGAATCGGCGCCTGCTGCAGCCGGCGCTTTAAAATCCGGGACCGTTTCCGAAGCGGACGGCTGACTTTGCCGGTCGGAGGACGATTCCTGCTCTTGAGCCGGATCGGCTTGCAGGCCCTCACCAAAAGCAATAGTCATAGTGTCATTATTTCGCTGCACATTGTAGGGCGGCACGGGCAAATCCCGGAAATCCACCACAATCCTTGCGGCGCTCTTGTATGTTCCGACGCGGATCTCGTGCACATCGGCCTTAGACCCGTTTACTTTTCGAGGCGCCCTGCCGGGAACCACATCTTGAATATCCAAGACGAGTCGATTAGGCCGGCCGATCACTCGAGCGACATGTTTGCCCACCGGACCTTTTGTTGTTATCACCAACTGCCGCTTATCCGCTTGAAAAACGACTCCGGTGATCTCACCACGTGAAGCGGCAAACAATTGGCTGCAAGCAATTAAAACCAAAAAGCATGCGAGCCGCAGAGATCTGAATGTGTTTTCGGGTGACCTCATGTTCTTCCTCTCTCGAAGATCGGGTAAGACGATTCGGCCTTGTGAAGCCGTGGCGCCCTTGTTACATGCGAAAGTCAGCCTACCTACTGGATGGCCGTGGTATTAGGCTGAGGGGGATCATAACAGACCAACAGCCTTTATGTCAACCTAATTCCGTTTAATTTCCGTAGGCTAGGCTAAGATTATAATGTGACTGTTTAAGATGATAGTAGGCTGAGCAGGTAATTCCAAGGTATTAGCCGATATTTAAGCGAGCGACACTGATACTCCGCTAACCGCCTACACACATTTGCCACATTGCCGGACCACATAATTTGCTCGCGCTGCTGATGACAACTGCCACCGAGCTTGTGGCCTAGTCTTCAACATGTCCTACCCAGTCGTCCCTGAAAATACGCGTCTTATACCAATGTGCTGTCGAACGAGGAATATAGGTGAAGCACATTTTTGTAAAAGCAGGTTTCCCTAACTACTATGAAAGAATGTTTAAATGCACCGCAAGTGGCTGTTCGTCCTTGAGAAAAGGCACTTGCGGGTATTTTGAAAGTTCTTGTAGAGGGGTTTGGGGAGAAACTTCTTTCAAGAAGGTTCTCTCCAATATTACTTCTTTTATTGCGCATTCGTATTTAGAACGAGATATTTCGACTCGAGGCTCCAACGTCGTCCTACTCCCCACCGACTCGACACGAGCAATGTGTTCGGGCATGACAGAACACTTGAGATAGCCGCTGGAAAAATATAATGTGATTCATCTCTATGGTGAGCGCATCGTATCGTATACATAGCCTGGCTCAATGGGCTGAGATCCGTAGAACGTCGGATCTTTCGGCATGGTCCTTAGAATGCGCACGAAACGGTTAGGTACAGTGAACGAAGGAGGGGCCTCCATGGCGATGGACCCTGTTCGCATTCTTTTGGTGGAAGATGATCCCACAGATGTGGTATGCACAGAAGAGACACTGAAGAACTCGCCGTTCCAGATAGAACTTCATCTTGTAAGCGATGGGGACGAAGCGCTCGCAAATCTGGAACGGCAAGCACGCTTCAGCGGAATAGCTTTACCCGATTTATTACTTGTAGACTTGAATCTGGCGATGGGTTAGAGGTTCTTGCGGCTATACGCTCGAACGCCAGCTTTCGCTTCCTTCCTGTTGTAGTCCTTACTACCTCCGCTTCAAAAAAGGACATAACAGCCGCCTACGACCTCGGTGCAAATTGCTATAGTTCTGGTCTTTAAAAGTAGCGGTCATAGG
>JBBRBO010000169.1:0-6318 GCA_038205805.1 Desulfomonilales bacterium | reverse complement strand
TTTTAAATGGCCGAAACCGGCTTTTCTCAAGGAGAAAAAGCCGCTTTCGGCATAGTAAACATTCTCAGATAGACGTCGAAAAAACCTACCTTCCCAAAAAGAGTCTTCACCAATGTTACTCGTTGGAAAGCACTTTGGTATAAGAAGCCACGGGCGTAACTGCAGTCCACCTACAGGTGAAAAATACGGACGACGATTGTCGGAAGACACCGGAGGGTATAGTAATTCTCGAAAGAAAACGCGAAATACCCATTACCAAATGGCTTTATTCCCTAACATTTAGTTGAATACTCCGACAAGACCTTTGGGAACCGCTACAGGCGCTTAGGTTTTGTTTTGTGGTGTTGATTCGGTGATGTGGAAAAAAAAGCCGCCCAAAAAGGCGGCGAATGTAGAAGCGACGTGTCGCCGAAAAATCAAAATGTTAATTGCGTTGAAATCCCGATAGCTAAAAGATACCGATTATATTCCGCTGTTCCGGAATCCGAAGAAGAGGCCGACTGGGTTCTAATTCCATCAAAAGGTCTAGTAGGACTGCTTCCAAAACCATCGACCACATACGTGCTTGCATCGAGTGAACCGTGTCCACGGAAATGCAACCAACTTCCCTTAAGCCATCCCACCAGTGCGAGCGTACTCCAAGGATTCACGGTATATTCAAAATTAGATTCCAAAAAAACGGAGGGTTTTGTAATTTTGTAGTTATAAGTTATTTGGCGATTTTGCTTGTAGCCCTTCAACCCGCCGAGCTTCGGATAGTTCCCACCGCTAAAAAAATACGTGATGGTTGATAAGGGTAGCTTCAGTTCAGTGGCCACAAAGGGGCTACCGATGAAATTCCACTTATAATTAGATCCGGTTAGCTCCACTCCCGCATATGGTATCCATAAATTTTGCTGAAAATCGCCAAAGCCTCCCCGTGAGAGGAGTTGATTCAGATAGGGTGGAGGCACAGGTGGAATCAGGGAGGAGTAATCTCCTCCGCCTACTTCCAGCCTGACGGTAAGCCGGTCGTAGCGCAACCCTCCGATTGCCTTCCAGTCATTTCGGAAGTAGAAACCGCCGCCTGCATCTAGTGTCCAGTATTGAAAGCCGGACCCGTTCCATTCAACAGGGCGATTGAGAACCAAATTCAGCGGGCTTATTTCGGTTACAGTCGTGATGTTTCTCTTGAGGCTGGTTTCACCACTCACAAAAAATGACCAGCCGCGGAGACTTTCAATATCGAGCCGTACCGCTCCAAGCCACACGTCGGCGTTTCTGAGCTTAAAATCAATAGAGGATTCCGAGTTTGTGGGAATACCGACAAGCAGACTGCCTGGAAGAAGATTCGCGGGCATGCTGAAGTTGACGCCGATATGTTGATAACCGCCTCTGATGGACGGAACAACTTTCAATACGGATGGGTTAACTGGAGAGGTATTGTTCCCAAAAGTGCTTTGGGCTGAAACTTGGCTGCCCGTAATGCACAATAGAAAAATCAGCAAGCACAGCTTCAGCTTGCCGCGTGATTTTGGGTGAAACATCTATCCCCTCCTTACTAAAACAAAAAATTGCATATAAAATACAGCCATTTTGTGGCTAGCGTAGTTTAGCGAATATGTCAATCAATAATTATTGCCGAAACCTTTTATTAGCTCCTTTGCGAGCCCATTTTTATAAAATACGATTGGTCAAGCTCAATTGTAAAATAGGTTCGCCTAGGTTCCTACTCTTTCGAAATCCGGCGGAGTCACTGGGAAGAAGTCTCCGGCGCGTCGGGGATAGTGAGTTGGTCGAGGGCGTAATTCCCGGCGAGGAAATTGTGCGCCATGAGGTCAACACTGGCCTCGGATTTCATGAGCATATCCATTTGTCGGGTATATTGGAGCAGCTTGCCGATAGTTTCCAGGTGTTGCTCGATCTCAGCGCGTTCGTACTTGTAGTGTCGGGCGTCCAAGCGGTCCTCTCGGGTTTCCACCGAGAATCCCAAAGCGGTGAATATCTTGGCGATGCACCTTACTCGGCGATTCCTGCGAACCTCGTTGGCCGCGCCGCCTTTGAACGAGAAGGTGATGTAATTCTTGTTCACGGTATCGCCGCAGTACGCGTCTAATACGCTGTAGTGGTATCCGATCCGTGAACTGAAATTCAAATACTTATCGGAAATTAGGGCGTAGCTGCGATCCCCGAACCGTTCCGCCTCACCGCCGGCCGCCATTTGTTCCCGCATGACCGAGAAGAATCCCCCAAAGTCCACGGGTCGTACGCCTCGATTGCGAATTTCCTCGTTCAGCATACCGTTCAAGACGGCGATCAGGGGCGCGGATGTGATTTGTTCTCTGCTCACCCAACGGTCGTCGTCTTCTACGTCCTTCAAGCCGTCACCTAAGTCGATAATGTGCAAATCCAGGGAGGTGTAGGCGCGCAGCTTGAGGGCTCCGCCTTGTCCCGCCTCACACACCAGGTCGCTGATTTGAAACATTTCTTTGTACGAGACTTCGTGGGCGAATCGCATGATGTCATGGATGGTCGCGCAGTTCTCCGGCTTAAAGTTCGGCGATTTGGGATTTGTGAGGTTCAGGGGAATGATAAAGTCAGTCACATTGCGCAGTGTACGATACACGGGGGTGTCTTTCATTACGGATTCCCGTGGGCGTTGGAGCGCCAACAGTTGCGGAACTTCCCCTTCGTAGACGCGACCTGACAGCGCGTCCACGGTGACGATCATGCCGTCGGTCAATACCTTGGTAGCGCTCTTTGTGTTCAGGAGCGTGGGAATGCCGAATTCTCTGGCCAACGAAGCCATGTGGCCCGTGACGCTCCCTGCATCGGTAATGATGGCCGAGGCCTTCTTCATCACCACCACAAATTCCGGGTAGGAATGAGCAGCCGTCAGCACGCCGCTTTCGGGAAAGTTCGCCAAATCATCCTGCGAGTGTGCTACGAACACGGGACCGCATCCCACGCCTGGGAAAGCTATTGCCCCGCCTTCCATTAAGACGCGATAGCCTTCCGCTAGAGAAACGGTTTCCTCCGCGTTGTGCACTGAGGTTTCAATGTGCAAAGGTCGGGCTTGTAAGATTAAGAGGCGGCCGTGGGAATCCAGCGCCCATTCAATGTCTTGAGGGTACTCGTTGTGGCGCTCCAGTTTAACGGCGTATTCCGCCAGTTGGAGAATTTGGTCTTGGGTGAGACACGCGACGTTCCGCCGTTCGGGAGGCACAGGCGTCTCGATCAGCCCGCCCTCCGGATTCATGGAAAGCTGCACATCCTTGCCGGCGACATCCACGGAAAGGACTTTGAGCGGCTCGGTCTTTTCCACAATGTACTCGTCCGGGGTGACGACACCGTCCACTACGTATGGGCCGAGGCCCCATACGGCGTTAATGAGAATATTTTCGTCAAAAAGGTGGAAGGGACGCCGCGAATAGGTGATCCCACTCACAACTGAATCAATCATTTCAATGCACGCAACGCTCATGGCTATATCTTCGTCGCGCATACCTTTATTGAGTCGATAAGAGACCGCTCGTGTGGTGTAGAGGCTTGCGATGACGTTCTTGTATGTCTCGCTGATTTCGTCTTCAGGGACGTTGAGAACGGAGAGATATTGCCCTGCGAACGACAGCTCGCTGTCTTCACCGATGGCGCTGCTGCGAAGAGCGATTGCGGGTCGTCTGCCGCCCAATCTCTCACACATGGCGTTGTACGCGCTTAGGATTTCATCTTCGAGGATCGGCGGTATGGGGGCGTTCGTGATGAGCGTCCGGATGTCCTCGGAAACCTCGACGACTGCGTTGGGGTCTTCGGGGTCAATGTTCATGCGCAGACGTTGTATCTCGTCGATGAGACGGTTCTCCTCGATGAAATACTGATACGCCCGTGTGGTGACGGCGAAGCCTTCGGGCGCGGGTAATCCCACCATGTTCTTGAGTTCCCCCAAATTGGCGTTCTTGCCGCCCACCCAATCCACCATATCCTTCGTGATTTCGGAGTAGGGCAGAACAAAGGTGTCGATGGGGATTTCCACGCGCTTGTCGAGTTCGGCCTTTATGGCGAAATTGATGCGTTCTACGGCGTCAAAGAGCATCCCATATTTGTGGCCGGACAAATCATCCAGGCTCTTCACCATTCGCAGCGTGTGAAAGACGCTACGCGCCGCTTGGGATCGGATGTAGGCCATCCCGAAGACCTCGCGACCCCTGAGCTTTGTTTCAAAGTCCGTGATGATGTTCAAGAGTTCGGTGTTTGAATTGAGCAAATCTTTAAAGCAGTTATATTTGTGCTTAAACAGTCTGGACGCCGCTTGGCGTTGTATACGACTCTTCGAGGTCCAGTTTCGGATTTTCGTGAAGAAAGAGGACATAATTTGGGCCATGTATGCACCATTTACGTGTGAAGAGACGTTGGTAAACGTTGACGCCTTGTCAAGAAAGCTGACAGGCTGCGGCAGAGCCGACGCCGTAATAGCATCGCCTGAGAACCCATTGTGGGCGACAAACGCAGTCCTATGTGGGTTCTTACACTGTGGAGGCGGACGCACAGCTCGGGGGAGCCGCCGTTACCACGACAATCTCTCTCAAGTAGAGCAATAGTCGTGCCGAACGATAAAACCCCGTCTCCATGCGTGGAGAGGGGTGGGCATGAGGAATCTGCAGCCGGTAGCGCTCGTTGATCGCTAGTAGGTGTTAGTCCGTATGTTTTGCAAGATAATTCACCACATAGTCTCGAACAGCGTCGTCCAGCGAGGTGAACTGTCGTGTAAATCCGGCCGTTTCGAGTTTTTTGGTGTCCGCTTCGGTGAAATACTGGTATTTGGGTTGAAGGCCTTCAGGCATGGGGATGTACTGGATCTTCGGCTCCATATCGAGCGCCTTGAAGACTGCGGCGGCAAGCGCTTTGAAGGTTTGCGCGGCGCCCGTTCCGGCGTTGTAAAGCCCATTCATTTCCGGCCGTTCGAGGAAGTGCAGCGTGATGTTCACGGCGTCTTTCACGTAGATGAAGTCGCGGCGCTGCTCGCCGTCGGCGTATTTCGGTTTGTAGGACTTGAAGAGCTTGACGACCCCGCCTTGTTTCGCCTGGTAATAGGCGCGAATCGCCACGGATCGCATGTCTTCTTTATGGTATTCATTGGGACCGAATACATTAAAGTATTTAAGACCCACCGCGTTTTTCAAGAAACCCGTGTTCAAGGCCCACATGTCGAACATCTGTTTGGAATAGCCGTACATGTTGAGTGGTCGATAGCGGGGAGTGACATCGTGTTCATCGGAATATCCCAGCTCACCGTCGCCGTACGTGGCCGCGCTGGAGGCGTACACGAACCGGACTCCCTTCTTCGCCGCGAATCTGGACGCAAGCGTCTTGGAGTACTGGTAGTTATTCGACATCAGGTAATCGGCGTCTTTTTCCGTGGTGGAGCTGCACGCCCCAAGGTGAAAAATCGCCCATACCCCGAAATCGAAGTATCCCTTCGCCAGCTTCACGAGGAAATCGTCTTTGCCCTCGAAATCCCGAAACTTGAGGTCAACGAGATTTTTCCACTTTTCCGTGTGTCCCAAATGGTCCACAATGAGTATGTCGTCTTCACCGGAATCATTGAGGGCCTTCACTAGGTTGCTGCCGATGAATCCTGCGCCGCCGGTAACTATTATCACGGGTTGTCCTCCGTTGGAGTGATTGTCGGGACGAAAGGTTCACCGGCCCGAGCCGTTTCCGACCGATGAACCATTACAGCTTTCTTGAAACGGGTTTATAGCCTATTATAGATTGATGGTGAATTCAAATCGCGTCGCCTTTTTTTAAGTCATGGTTCAATGGGATGAACACGGCTCTGCCGCCCGGTGAACGGCGGCATTTTGTTCGAACGAGGAGTCTTTTCATGATCACGTATACTACCACGGCAAAGTTTCGCACAAAGGGATTTTCCGACTGCATCGACATAACGTCCTCGGTGGAGGAGGCTGTACGCGATTCAACCGTGAAGGATGGATTGGTGACCGTGATGGCGCCGGGGTCCACCGCCTCGGTAACCACCATCGAATTCGAATCCGGCGCGGTAAGTGACCTTCAGAGCGCATTGGATAAGATCGCTCCACTGGATCTGGAGTACGCTCATAACCAACGCTGGGGCGATGGGAACGGCTTTTCTCATGTTCGCGCGGCCCTCATGAAACCTTCTTTGACCATACCCGTTATTGAAGGAAAACTAACCCTGGGCGTCTGGCAACAAATTGTTTTCCTCGATTTCGACAACAAACCCAGAACGCGAACGATCATTTTCATGGTTATCGGATCGGAGCGCTTCTAATGAGGGCCTTGGTCTTTGACGGACGT
>JBBRBO010000168.1:0-6328 GCA_038205805.1 Desulfomonilales bacterium | reverse complement strand
TTGACCCGGACGATGAGCTTATTGACGCAAATTTTACCTCGGGAATCGACGACATCCTTCTTGCAAGCGTCAAAGGAAAGGCCATCCGCTTTCATGAGGATCAGATCCGTCCGATGGGGCGCACCGCTCGTGGAGTCACGGGTATCCGTATGAAGGAAGACGACTCCGTGGTAGGTATGGCGGTCATCGGAGCGGAATCCGGCACGCTCTTAACTATCACGCAAAGTGGATACGGCAAGCGAACGGCTCTCTCGGAGTATCCCGTCACCGGCCGAGGGGGCAAGGGCGTAATAACAATTAAGTACTCCCCGAAACTAGGCGATGTAGTGGCCATTCAGACGGTGACGGATGAGGATGATCTCCTGATTTTGACGTCCGGCGGTAAGATTATTCGCCTAAAGATGAACCAAATCTCCGTCATAGGACGCAACACCAAGGGGAGAACGCTGGTGCGCATGGATCCCGGGGAGATTGCAGTTGATGTGGCTCGTGCAGAAGCCTCAGAGGAAGAGGGCTCTCTGGAAGAAACCAATGGGGATTTGGCGCAAGACGCCGGGTTAGAGGACCAGACGGAAGAACCGGAAGAGGAAACGCTCACCGAAGACGAGGACATGGATGAGCCCGAAGAAGGGGACCAGTAATCACCTTGAGGGCGTGCGATTCCTGGAGCATACGGCGGACATCCGTATCGAAGTGACCGGCGCCGACCAGGCTGAGTTATTTACCCATGCGGCCTTGGGCCTGAGCAGCCTATTAGCGGGTGAACGAGCCGTCACCCCTACTGATGAACTCTCAGTGTCCCTGGAAGCGGACGACATGGAAGAGCTGATGATGAACTGGCTTCGAGAGCTTCTATTCTTCCATGAAGTGAAAGGAGTCCTTTCCGCATCCGTTGCGTTTTCGGTCCTCACCGAGAGCCGGCTGGTCGCCGTGGTCAGCTACAGCGTAGCCGACGAAACGGAACAACCCGATGTGGAAATCAAAGGCGTGACATACCATGGATTTTCCATCACCAAGACGGACGCAGGATTCACAACCGACATCCTCTTCGACGTATGATTACGCTTCTTTACGTGTGCGTCTAAGCCTCACGTTAGGGCTTCTCGTTCTGTTGTTTGTTCCCGTAAGCCACTTTAATTTTTCTGTTTTTTACATGCTGAACGGGTTAAACTCCCCCGTAACCGACAGAATTTGGCTGTTTTTCACCACCGTCGGAGATGGTCTGAGTCTGGGGATTCTTCTCGGCGCCTTTGTGACCATCGATTATCGGATTCCGCTCTTGGGTATCAATCTGATGCTTGTGGGCTCAGTACTCGTCCACATCGTAAAATTTACGATGCCTACACTGCGACCGGCGGGCCAACTTATTGGCGTGCATGTGGTCGGCCCCCTTCTGCGACACGGCAGCTTCCCTTCGGGGCATACTTCTGCCGCTTTCTGTGCGGCCTTTGCGCTTTGCTTCTTCATCCCGCATCGGCCGACAAGGATTGCGGCGCTCACGGTGGCCTCATGTATCGCCCTGTCCCGCATCTTCGTAGGCGCCCACTTCCCCGAGGACGTCATAGGCGGCTTGATGACCGCAGCGACCGCTTCCCTCATGATGAGCTACATTTGGCCCGTGGCCGCCCGAGGCTTGCCCCTCCCAGAAAAACTCGAGCCTATCACCCTACGGCGGCTCGTCTACATTGAGGTGATCGCAGCGGTTTTCTGCGCAACCGTCTACGCCGTCTACTTCGCGGAATCCGCTGTAGTGGGGGTTTTCGTGGGTGTGTCGGCGCTGTCTTTCCTCGCCTTCCAACGGTATATTCTTTTGCCGCGCCGATCTTCTACTCGTCTATAAGCCTATTATAATTAGATGTAGGGGCTGAACCGGCGTCAAACCAGCCGCAAGCCGGAGGGTTCACCCCCATTGATTCTTCATTCATAAAGGATTGAACCATGGCTCGCAGTAAACCATATAAACTCGTGCAAGTGGATGACGTGCGTTGGGAAATCCCAAAGACCGGGGGAATGAGGGTTCCGGGTCGCATTTACACGGATGCGACCATACTTCCCGACATCGAAAAGGATGAGAGCCCGGATCAGGTCTTCAACGTGGCGCATCTCCCCGGCATCGTCGGCCATTCGTTGGCGATGCCGGATATGCACTGGGGGTACGGCTTCCCCATCGGTGGAGTAGCCGCATTTGACGCCGAACACGGGGTGGTTTCCCCGGGCGGCGTAGGTTACGACATCAACTGCGGAGTGCGCTTAGGATTGACGGATCTCACCCGTGAAGGCGCCGCTTCTCACATCAAAAAGCTTGTGGATGACCTGTTCGGCGCAGTCCCCAGCGGCCTCGGCTCGAGGGGCGGGATACACCTCAACAAGAAAGAACTCTCGTCCGTCCTGAAGCAAGGCGCCCAATGGGCCATAGCTCGCGGAATGGGCCAGATGAGCGACCTGAATCACATAGAAGATTACGGAACGCTTGAGCACGCCGACCTCGGGGTCATCAGCGAGAGGGCCTTCGAAAGGGGCAAGGATCAGCTCGGCACCCTGGGGTCGGGAAATCACTTCATGGAAATCGGCTACATCACTGAAGTGTACGATCAGAACACGGCTCGGCAGTGGGGAATTTTCCCAGGTCAAGTAACGCTGATGGTCCACAGCGGCTCACGAGGATTGGGCTATCAGGTGTGCGACGAATTCCTGGCCCGCATGGTGAAGAGCGTTGTCTCCGAAGGATTCAAGCTCCCGGATCGGCAACTGGCGTGCACATCACTGCGGACTCCCCTGGCGCGAGAATACCTTGGCGCCATGGCCGGCGCGGCGAACTTTGCCTTCGCCAATCGGCAGATCCTGATGCGTCTGGCGCAAACCACGTGGGAGAAGTCCGTGGGGCTGTCACCTCGGGACCTTAACCTGAGGCTCCTCTACGATGTGTGTCACAACATAGCCAAGATGGAGACCCACACCGTGAACGGCTCACAAAAAAGACTATGCGTCCACAGGAAAGGCGCTACACGAGCATTTCCCGCTCGGCATCCGCATCTGGCCGCGGAATTTCAAGCGACCGGGCAACCGGTTCTCATCCCAGGCGATATGGGGCGAGCGTCGTTCATACTGGCCGGCGAACCGGGCGCCATGAAAGAGACCTTTGGGTCCGCATGTCACGGGGCGGGCCGATTACTCTCCCGAAGTGAGGCCTTGAAGAAGACGAAAGGTCGTTCCATCGAACGGGAACTGGAAGACGAGGCCGCTGTATATGTGAGATCCGCCGGTCGTAAGACCCTGAAAGAGGAGTTCCCAGGGGCCTATAAGGACGTGGCGCACGTAGTTGACGTGGTGCAACGAGCCGGTTTGGCTCGCAAAGTGGCCAAGATCAAGCCCATGGGGGTGATAAAGGGATAAGCCTCGCACTTTTACCGCAGGCGTTGCAGGAAGTCGTTCGGCGGCCAACCTGCTTCCTTAATCTTCCTCGTACGCCAGCGTTGAGGCAAGAAAATCCGTGAGCACGGCGATGCCGTGGGTGGTCATGTAATTGGACGCGGATTCGTCAAACAGCGCCTTGCTGTGTGAAGGAAACTCTTCATCCCCTCGCCAATGGATGAACGCAATGGGCAAATTCGGGAAAAATCTAAACAGGTAGCCTTCGTCACCCACGTCCATGGGTCGGCCTCCCCATTTCAGCATACGCACGGCTCGTTTTTCCTGGCTGAGGGCGAAAAAAGCCGCTAAACGGCGGGCCGTGTTCCCGGCGAAGTGAGCCCCCATAACCGCCCCGTGAACAAGTGACCGGCAATCTATCCATTTGCCCGTCACCCGCATATTCCCGCCCTCGTTCTCCGCTGCGCACATCAAGTGCTGTAATACGAGCGCCTTGAGCGGCAAAGTGTCTATTATGGCGTGCTGCCCCGTCAAGCGATAGGGCAGGAATTCCAGAACGAACCAGCTATGGAGAAATGGCAAGATGATTCTGGGAACTCCGTCTCCTTTGTACACGGCGGCGGACATGTCCGCCAGGGTGAGCGGATCAATTCGCTTGACGCTCTGCAAGAGCTTATCGTAGGTGCGCTGAAGCTGATCCACATTCTTTCCGGTCTCAGCCCGTTCGAGCCACATCGCATATTCACCGGGAGATTGTTGCATAAAGCCTCCTGTGGCCGACGCCACGGCATTGCCTCGCATGCGTAACGCCGCCGGACTCGGGGTTCTGAATCGCACCGAGTTCTGATGCCTTTAGGATACCACCATGACCTTGAATCACCAAGAAGACTCGTGAAATAATGTGGTTCCACACTACAACTGAGTATGTCACTCCGAATACGAGGCTCCTTAGCCGTTTAAAACCGAAGCTCAAACGGGTCCGTAGCCATGAGGATACGTTCCATGAAGCTTCTGATAACCTAAACAGTTAATGGTCTTGAAAACTTGAAGAAAAACCCTCCGCGCTCGTCGCGCTCTTGGGGCAAGTTTTTTCCCCGAGCCATGTCTACCCCGAAAAATCTTGCGCGATATTTCAACGTTATTACGGGGTGCTACAAGGAAGACTTAATGTAGTATCTTATTAATTTTACTCCGCAATTCTTCATTGACACAAAATCTTCGCTATGTTACCCTCCATTATCAATTCGATTTAGAGATTATCCGAGCCGTAAAGATACCTTTTTGGCTCATCCATACGAGACTCAACGGAAAACGGGCTGATGCAAGGTCACCGGAGGGTTCGCACGAAGCGAGCCTCGCCCGGACCTCATCCACGGGACCGCAATACGCCGCCTGTCTTTCCTCCACACGGTCTGTTGTGGATGCACCCTGTGGACATTTAGGCTCAAATGCTGAAGGGGAAGCCTCATTTTGAAGGCCGTTCCCGGAACACCGGAGTCGCTCGGACCGGATCTACGCCTCAGGATCATCCATTTATTTTTAATGCGTCTTGGCCTGCTCACAGGTTTCAAGAGGATTGGGTATGGTTATGCGACTAGTCTTAGTCATGGTTGTGGTAGTTTGTACGCTGGGAGTCGCACACGCGAACTTCCAGCCATTTGTTCCGCAAAGCGCTCAGGCTTTCATCCCGACGCCTGTGCTCGTCCATTACAACCGAGAAGCGTCGTTCTCGATGGGGCTGAAGAAGTTTATAAACAGCTTCACGTCCTATCAATTTCCCAATCCTTTTCAAGCGCGGCAGGATCCGCTCAGCAGACTCGAATTCCCGCTGGATCAGTGGTTCGTCGGAGTAGCAACTCGTTACGCCCTACCGTGGTTTGCTCTCAGCGCCAACGTGTGGATCAACATCAACAAACAAAGCGCTCAGAGGATGCAGGATAGCGACTGGGACGACGATTTCGACTCTCAACAAAAAACCATTTTCTCCGAATCCAAATGTAAACTGAACCGCGGGACCTTGCTCGATATAGGCGCTGTACTCACCCCGAGTTTTATCAACCCATATCCCATCAAGCCGGTTTTAGGGTATCGCTTCCAGCGCTTTGCCTTTACCACCCACGATGGGACTCAGTGGGGGCTTGGGTACTTACCGGCGGATCTGCCCGGTGACGGTATCGACTTCACGCAAAGCTTTCAGCACGGGTATTTGGGCTTAAACATGCGTATGCCTTTTAACTTGCGGTCCTTCTATCAAACAGCTCCTCTTGTTATTCTCGAAATGCAAGCGGATTATGCTTTCGTAAACGGCTTTAACGAAGACGTGCACCTACTGCGTGGCGGCGATCGCGTCACCACGCAGAGAACCTCCGGCCACTGTTGGCACTTCGCCGCCGTAACTCAGTTGTTCAAAAACGAAAGCCTCACCGCAAGATTGGAAGCGGATTTCAAGCGTATCATCACGCATGGGTCGCACAGGCTGGAGAATCCCTCCTATTCACTCGATATGTCCTTTGACGGCGCCAGGGTGTGGTCGGACCAATTCTCCTTGGCCGCAGTAGGTGTGGTCAGGTTCTAAAAGAAGAGACCACGAGGCGGCCCGAACCGCTTGACTGCACGATCATTGTTCTTGACTAGCGTTACGCTCCTTCTTACAGAGACTTCATACAGTAGCTGTATTCATAATTCTGCTTGTATCCTGCTTCCCAAGCCGACCCCCTATCGCGTAGCCGAAGCGCTACGCCTGAACGGGTGGAAGCGGTCCGTGCATGCGTAATGCGTGCCCCCCCTTATTACGGCCTCTTCCGTGGCTCCGGCTCCCTGATTCGCTCTGTCTGTGATAGCCAAAGGGGATTTCTCCCGTCTTCTATTCCATCCTCGTCAACCCAACATCTTGTGTCTTCTAGAGCCCGATCACTGCAATTTCAGAGGCCGCTATTCTTGTCTTCAGGGGTCCCATATT
>JBBRBO010000167.1:0-6397 GCA_038205805.1 Desulfomonilales bacterium | reverse complement strand
CATACATGCCGCTACATTATCATACCAACGGGACATATGTCAATGACAATAATAGCACATACATGCCGACAATAAGAAGCGCGAAGTCGGGAAGCACTAGCTTTATCAGGTATTTAAATGAAAACCCATCTGGAACATCAGATTCAAGAAACCCGCTCTGCCCAAGGCTGATGGATAGCGCTGTGCATACGAGATTAAACATTCGGGAATGATGGGGGTAAAGAGCGCTCGACTGTTCCGAAAAGAGAAAGCTGAGCTGTTTCCCACATTTGCATGAATAGTTTCCCCAGAGTAATCAGTTTTCGTATAACAAATTGATATCGTTCGGTGTGCTGATAACAGCGCCACTCTATTTGACTTTCAGGTATCCTATGCTATGGTGCTTCAGTCGTTTGGGGGGTAAACTACATAAAACACTGTAATCCATAGTGATTAGTTTTGGAGGTATTGAGTGAAATATGTGTTGGCAGCGGTTCTCATGGTGATAACAACGGGGTTTGCAAACGCAGGCGGCTTTGAGCAACACATACGATGTAACTATCACGCCGTGGTAGACAGGTTGCGAGAGCACGGTTGGGATGGCCCCTTTGCACGGGAGCTGGCCCGGTACGCCTTGATTCGCCAAGTGGTGGAAGACGGGTGCGGTCGAGCCGACAGCACAAGCATCGTGGGAATGTGTATAGGCGGAACGCATGCCAAGGTCATGGCGGACTTAGGGCTGAAATTCGGGACGACAAGTGACAAGAACTTGAAATTACGGCGAGTCTCGGCCCCGGATGGCGGCGACTACTATGGCATTTACGGTCCTAAAGCCAATGTGTGCTCCGCTACCGCGGTGGCGTTGCTCTGGGATCGGTACATAACTGCGGATCAGCGCTCGAGGTTTCCGGAGAAGGAACGAATCGCATGGACGGACTCGAAGAACGTATCCGAGCGAATCGCCTGCGATGAGGCCGATCCTAACGAAGTCGCCCAATTCGAGTCGTTGAAACCACTCCGAATTCGAGCGATCGAGCGGGCGAACGGGATCTATAGCTCAACCGCCTCATCGACGATCAATTCTATCGTAAAACGGATGGACCCTGTTTTCACATCCGTAACCGATTGATCCTATTTACGATTCACACGGCGTTTGTGGGAGAATTTCCTTCAGTCAAGGGGCTTCTTTTCCCCCACCTCTTCTGTAAGGTCCTATTTTGATTGCAGGTAGCCGTCATCAAGGACAGTGAATCACTTGTAAGTATATGCAGGCGGCCCGGAGGGGAGATGAGTCTCCCATCCGGTGCTATCAGGCGCAGAGCCGCCTCAAGCCCGGTGACCATTACAATTGCGGATACACTACATCTTCGTGCTGTAGGCCGATTCGTTCGGTTCGCCGGTGGGTGGTGTCGCTCTATTCTGCCGGTGTTAGTTCAATGACCGAATCTAATCCGGAGACCACGATATACTTCTGGACCAGCATCTGAATGAGAACCGTGTCCTCCGCGTCGAGAAAGGGCTTCAGATCATGCTTGGCGAGATAAAGGGACCTCATGTGTTCGCGTTTGGATTCGGGGATTTGCTCTGCGATCCCAAGAGCCGTAACCGCCAATCCCGTGAGTAAGTCGGACGCTTCGTTTGAACGGTTGTCGATCACCAGCGCCACTTGCCGATTGGCCTGGATATTTCCGTATTTTCTCGTGTCCCGAGAAGTGACGAACATCAGCTCCGTGAGATCAGGGGTGGAGGCAAATGCCACAAGGTTGCCGTACGGCGCGCCGTCTCTTTCCGTAGCGAGCACACAGTAGCGTTGTCTTTTAAAGAGATCGTTCAGCTCGTCGGTTGCTTGATTTACGGTGCGTGTTGAGGCCTTCTCTTCGTCGTCGGCGCTTTTCAGATCAAGGCGCCATTCGACTTTTTGCGGCGCGCTCTTGGCCGGGGGTTCCGACTCACCCAGCGCCTTTCGCACAAAGGGTATGGTCTGATCGGGACTGATGTTGTACTTCACGTCGATGAGGGCGCCTTTTTCGTTCACCAAAAAGGCCGATCGCACAATACCCATGTATGTCTTGCCGGCGAGTGTTTTCTCTGCCCACACGCCGTATGCTTCGGCCACGGCATGAGCTTCATCGGAGAGGAACCTGAATCCCAGCTCGTACTTGTCGTCAAATTTCTTCTGCTTCTCGCGTTTATCCGGGCTAATTCCAATGGGTGTTATGCCCAGTTCGGCCAATTCTGAAGCTGCGTCTCGCACGGAGATCGCCTGCTTCGTTCAACCGGAGGTGTCGGCTTTGGGAAAAAAATAGAGTAGCGCTTTTTTCCCTTTCAACATGGACAATTTGACCATCTCACCATTCTGGTCCCGTAAGCCGAATGCGGGCGCTTTTTTGCCGGGTATGAGGCTCATACGCGTCTCCTAAGGTGGTAAAGCTTATATCAGCTCGTTTTGAAAATTATATTGGAGAAGCCATTCTTATTACGTAGGTTCTCGCCAATAGTGTCTGATAGCGAGGCGGCGCAAGGGCGTCACGCATTGGGGCCGTTGCCTATATCGCTGCGCAAATTTTTGCGCAAGACCTTCCCCACAGCGCTCTTGGGAAGTTCATCAACGAACTCCACATACTTGGGGACTTTGTATCTCGCGAGCCTCTTACGGCAGTGGTCCACTATTTCTTCTTCCGTGGCCTGGACACCGGTTTCCAGGACCACGAAGGCCTTGATTCTTTCTCCGGACTTTGCGTCGGGGACTCCCACTGCGCAGGCTTCCCTTATCTTGGGACACTCGAACAGGACCTCATCCACTTCGCGAGGGTAAATGTTAAAGCCGCTGGAGATAATCATGTCCTTCTTGCGATCCACTACGGTGAAGTATCCATCCTCATCCACGGTGGCGATATCTCCGGTCAGGAGCCAGCCGTCGCGCAACGTCAGGGCGGTCTCATCCGGGCGATTCACGTATCCCTTCATTACTTGCGGTCCTTTCACACACAGCTCGCCCGGAGTGTTCAGGTCCGTAATCTCACGGGTGAAGTCGTCGATATCGACGAGCTTGGCGTCCGTTCCGGGCATGGGCAGCCCGATGCACCCCGGTTTCTCTTGACCGCCGAGGGGAATCGCATGGGTGCATGGGCTGCTCTCGGTAAGGCCGTACGCCTCTGATATGGTGATCCCTGTGAGATCGCGAAATCCACGTATGGTCTCCAGCGGCAAGGGAGCGGCCGCTGAAAAGCATCCCTTTACGGATTGCAACCCGGATCGCTTCACGTCGGGGCTATGAATGATCGCATTGAAGAGCGTGGGCACGCCGGGGATCAGCGTAATTTTATACTTTTCTACGGCCTGAAGGATGGGCTTGGGCTCAGGCTTGGGGATGAGGACATTACACCATCCGTGAAACGTCGACATATTCATCACGGCGGTGAGCCCGTAACTGTGAAAAAGCGGCAAGCATCCCAGGATAACCTCGGCGCCGTCTCGAAAGCCGGGACACCAGGCGCGCAGTTGTCGGCAATTGGCGGAGAGGTTTCCGTGAGTAAGCTCGACCCCCTTGGACACGCCCGTGGTACCGCCGGTGTATAAGCAGATCGCCGTGTCGTCGGGGTGAGAGTCGTGTTCTGGGGGAGTCGGGCCGGACTGCTTGAGAAGATCCATGAACTCATGCACACCGGATTGCTTGGGGATCTTTAGGTGGAGATCACGCTTCACATATGGAAAAAGCTGCCTGAGGGGAAAGGGCAGAAAATCCCGTAAGTGACAGATGATGACGCCGCGTACACCAGTCTTTTCTCGCAACGAGAGCATCCTCGGGACAAGGGTGTCCCAGGCCACGACATACTCGGACCCGGAATCTTGCAGCTGATGCGTGAGTTCGCGATCAGTGTAGAGCGGATTATTGGGGATTGCCACGGCGCCCAAGCGCAGCGCGGCGTAAATGGCGACAACGGTCTGCACAAGATTAGGCGTTACGAGAGCGACCTTTGACCCCTGCCCGACACCAAGTGAAGCCAGACCTGCGGAGAAGCGTTCCGTCAGGTCCTGAAGTTCGCTGTAGGTGATGAGTTTCCCCATGAAATTCAGGGCGGGTCGATCCGGAAATCGCTGCGCCGTAGCTTTGAGTGCCTTGTGCAGAGCTATGGGCTCGAAGTCGAATTCTGTCGGGACGCCGGGGGCGTAGGACTTTAACCAGATTTTTTCCATCTGCCGTTCCCTTTATTCGGCGCTATATGTTCGTATCCCTGCAATCAGGGCTGTGGTCAGTGCGTATATAAGTGTAATGGTTCTCCGGGTTGAGGCAACTGTGCGCCGAGCGGAAATCGAACGAGAAACTCGGCTTCCTGCGCCGACCCAGATAGTTGTGAACACTTACCAATGTTTGGCGGCCGTCGTTACAGCGGTGTCCGGCCGGTAGTTTCGTATGCTCTATCGTGAAGAATGGGTCCAATATACCTCAGTTTGTCGAGCGTGAAAATCTTAAAATGAGAACAGCGGCGCCTACGATGAGAGAAGCCGGAGCGGGAAGAGCCTGCGCACAGAGCCCTCTTCATAATTCCAAACTTTGCCGGGGTTTGCGGTGCACATTTGGCTCTCCCATACCCAAAGGCAACGCTAATTAATTACACTCAGGTGGAGGATGATGCCTTCAATCACTACGCCGATTCAAGCGACAAAACGGCAGGTCTGCGGCTTGCCGACGAACTCACTGATCCTTTGCCTGGGAGCGCTTTGCGTGCTGTTTGTAGCCGGTTGTGGACAAGGTGAGACATACAAGTGCGTGGGGGTGACGGATGGGGACACTGTACGCGTTCTTGCCGGGAGAAGAATGCTAAAGGTCCGCTTGTTCGGCATCGACTGCCCTGAACGCGGACAAGACTTCGGTCGAAAAGCCAAACAGTTCACAAGCAGCCTTGTCTTCGGTAAGCAGGTGCGGCTGCAAAGCCAAGGCAAAGACCGTTACGACCGCACTATCGCATGGGTGTGGGTCGATGACGTGTGCGTCAATAAGGAGCTGGTAAGGAACGGCCTCGCCTGGTGGTACCGAAAATACGCTCCCCACGAATGGGAACTCTCCACGCTGGAGGCGAAAGCTCGAAAGGCGCGAATCGGCCTCTGGTCCATGCCCAAGCCCATACCTCCCTGGGAGTATCGGAAGTCTCAGCGCCACAAGAAGCCGCGCCCTTGGTTTCGTTTCCCGTGGGCCGCATAGTTCAGACAGGCTGTTTCAGGTAAGGCGTCAGTGCCGACACCAAGGCCTGAGCGTCCGCCTCATTGAGGCCGATACCGAATCTCTCCGTGCCCTCGGGAGTATCGAACGCCACTGAGCCGCCGGATACTCCCCAGAGGCTCCACGTGGACCGAGCGCTGAACGGCTCCAAGAACTCGCCCGTAGCCCGAAGGTTCGTTATATCGGTCATGGGAAAGCTCTTGTCCGATACCACATAATGAACGGTTTTTCTCATGTTCAGGGTTTGACCGCGCACAAAGATCACCTCTTTTCCCACCACTTGCCATGTGATCTGCGCAGACGCAAGAACCAGCGTTGTTAACCAGAAGAAGAACCACACTACCGCAAAGAGCTGGGAGCCCAGTCCCCCGGTTGTGAACATGTTAACGATAGCCAGTGCGCCAGCCACCAGCCACAGTAGCCCCCACAGAATTAGCAAAATCACCAAGATGGTGCGCCGCGGCGCCTTGATTATAATCCCAACGCCGTCATCGAGGGCGTGCAGTGTGATTCGCTTGCCTATAGAGTGAACCATGAATAACTCCGAGGCCGCGGCGAACGGGGGAGGACCGACCAATTGGCCTTTTACGCGATTAACGTTTCTTGCTATACGCCAACTGCTGTAGATTGACGCAGTTTTCAGGGGTCTGCCCATTTTTGTACAATGTCATGTTCTTTTGGACTGCGCTGCCGATGGCGTAATAGTTCTGGCGAGTGGCGCCGGCCACGTGAGGGGTCGCAACGACGTTGGGCATGGATAACAGAGGGCTCCTCTCAGTGAGGGGTTCCTGTTCGAATACGTCCAGACCCGCGCCCGCAATACGACTGTCTTTGAGTGCGCTCAAGAGCGCGGTTTCGTTTACCACTGCGCCCCGCGAGATGTTGATGACGTACGCCGAGGGCTTCATCACGGAAAAGAGCTTATCGTCAAATAAACCACGCGTTTGGTCGTTCAGTGACACGCAAGCAATGACGAAATCGGCTTGAGCGGCCAATTCATGGAGACAGGACATGTTCTCGGCACGGACGATCTTCGCTTCCTTTTCGAACTGGGGGTTTTCAGTGCGGCGCACAGCCATGACACTCATCCCGAGGGCCGAAAGCTTCCGTGCCAGTGCCTTTCCCACATTTCCCAAACCCACCACCAGGGCCGTCTCACCGATAAGAGCCTGTCCGATGGGTTCGCCCCACGGCCCC
>JBBRBO010000166.1:0-6472 GCA_038205805.1 Desulfomonilales bacterium | reverse complement strand
TTCGGGGAGAAGCCTTCTTTCAAGAAGGTTCTCCCCGATATTACTTCTTTGGCTGCGCATTGGTATCAGGTTTCATCACGAGTGGCTCACAGGAGAGGAGTCTTCAATGGAAATGTACCGAACGCGTGCGCTTAAACTGCTCTGCTTTAACAAAAGTAAGATACCCTTTGGCTGCGTCTTCCGTCCCTATCTCTCACAGGTATTTTGGTCTTGCATACCCAGGCCGGACTTGCTATGAAGGCGCCGGTTCAACGGATTTCACGTGAAATCACGTAACCGTTCATCAGGAGTCGGTCATCCGCTCGAATTTACGATAGATCGGCTCGGTGAAAAAATAATCTTCCTCGGCGACAAGGCGTATGCCGGCGGCGCCTCGCTGAATCAGTACGGCGGCACAACGGAGAAATCAGCGCCCATGGCAAATCCCACTTTCCTAGGTTCAATGGGCCGGGACATACTACCAGGGGCTCCGGCGTTGCTGGGATGTCCAATGGACCGGACCTCGACCTTCAGACACGGCTCTCAAGAAGCCCCTCGCGCCATTCGTGAGGCCTCGGAATCCATCGAGACCTATTCTCCCCTCTTCGACAAGGACCTCACCGACAATCCCTTTGCCGACGTGGGCGATTTGGAGCTACAGTCTCTCCCTGTGCCTGAGGCCCTCGCCGCGATCCGGGCGGAAGTTACCCGAATTCTCCAGGCCGGTGGTAAACCCTTCTGGTTCGGGGGTGAGCACCTCGTCACGCTCCCTGGTGTGCAGGCGCTCCATAAGAAATATCCTGACCTGAAGGTCATCCACCTCGACGCTCACACGGACTTACGAGAGGACTACGAGGGCGAGCCGTTGAATCACGCCACGGTCATCAAGCGGGTGGCGGAACTCATCGGCCCGGGCTCTCTGACGCAGCTGGGGATTCGGTCCGGCACTCGGGAGGAATTCCAGTGGATGCGGGACAACGGCACGCTCCTCACCTGGATCGACGGAGCGGAAAAGCAATTGCTCAAGCGGATCGGTGACGCCCCCGTGCACATCACATTGGATCTGGATGTGCTGGACCCGGCCCTTATGCCGCCCACCGGCAACCCTGAAGCCGGCGGATGGTTCTACCACGACATAGAGCGATTCTTCCGGGCGTGCCGTCCAATGAACATCGTGTCGGCGGATGTGGTGGAACTCAATCCCAGCCTGGACTACTCAGGCGTCGGGGCCGCCACCGCCGCGAAGATCACTAGGGAACTCATTTTGTTGCTCCAACGTGAGTAACACTGATGCGCTTTCAAGCAAGTAAGATCGGTGGAGCTTTCGTTGCAAGGTATTGTTTTTCAACCTCTTTCTAAGATATTTGTGAGAAACGCTGAAAGCGGCATTTTCTTTTTGAGAAAAGCCGGCTCCTGCGGGTGCGGAAGTACGTCTGAAAGTCTCACTTCCGGATGCGCCGCACAGGGAATTTCCTTCGGTGTTGTGACTATGCGTTATAGTTATTCTTGCTGAGGGTGTGGAGAAAATGCTTCTTTCAAGAAGGTTGTCTCCATGATTCTCGGATCTGTATCGGTTTATACCAAATATGGCGTCAAAAAAGTAATATGGGCGGAGCTTTTGTTGCAAAACAGGTTTTTCCAACTTCTTTCCAGTACATTTGGTAATGGCCGAAAGCGGCCTTTTCTCCTTGAGAAAAGCCGGTTTCGGCCATTTTAAAAGTTCTTGGAGAGGGGTTCGGGGAGAAGCCTTCTTTCAAGAAGGTTCTCCCCGATATTACTTCTTTGGCTGCGCGTTAGTATAATCGCTCACCGGGCGCAGAGCCGTCACGAACCCAGTGAACCATTATGGAATCGGAGTTTACCGGAATGCTCAGGAAGCTTTCTTTCTCGACATTGATAGGGGTCCTGCTTCTGCTGTGCTCCGGGACGGTGTTTTCCCAAGAGGCCGACCTGAAGCCTCACACCCCCCAGGGCCGTCCCGAACTCATTGATCTCATAAAGAACATTACTCCCATGGTGGTGAGCATATCCATTGAGCGCCATCACGTGGAGCCTGCTTCAGCCGAGGCCCGACCACTCGTACACACACCACCCGGCCTCTACGATGAGCGCAAACTCAGGGACAAGGTGCAAAACGACAGCCTTGGGAGCGGCTTCATCTGTGATAATTATGGGCATATCATAACAAACGCTCATGTGGTGGACGGCGCGGGGAAGATCCTGGTTACCCTTTCCTCGGGAAAGGTCGAGGCGGCGAGGGTGATAGCGGTTCACCCGAAAGTGGACCTTGCGCTCATTAAGATCGACCCGCCCCACGACGTTACAAAGGCTAAACTGGGAGATTCAACCGACATTCAAGTGGGGGAATGGGTACTGGCGGTGGGCAATCCTTTCGGGCTCGGGCGAACAGTCACCGTGGGTATCGTGAGCGGTAAGGGGCGCTTCTTGGGGCTCGGGCCGGACGACAATTTCATTCAAACCGACGCGGCGATCAATCCGGGGAATTCCGGCGGACCGCTCTTCAACATGTCGGGTGAGGTCATAGGCGTAAATACGGCCATCATTTCTTCGGGTAAGGGCATCGGTTTTTCCATCCCTTCCAATTACGTCGCGGAACTGCTGAAAACCCCCGGCTGCGAAGGCTCCAGAGGCTGGCTCGGCATGTATGTGGACGATATGGGCGCTGAGCAGGCCGCAAAACTTGGACTCTCCACACCCAGAGGGGTCGTCGTTGACGAAGCCCCTGAATCGTGTCCTGCGTACAACGCGGGCTTACGCAGAGGTGATCTCATTCTGGACGCAAACGGCAAGCCCATACAAAACGGCGGACACCTCTCGAAGATTGTGGCGTCCACCCGTCCGGGGGATATTCTCAAGATGACCGTGGTGAGAGGCGGGATAGCGCAACACCTCGACGTAGAGATCGGCCAATCACCCGAATAGTGTGTCGATCGACAATGATCCTCTGATATACTTCTTCTATGGGAGTGATACCCATGTGATTTCAAATAAGTACGATCGGCGGCACTTTTGTTGCAAAGCAGGTTTCTCCAACTCTTTCTAGGAATGTGTGATTGCAAAAATTCGCATGAAAGTGTCTTCACCTCATGGAAGCTTTTAAGCATGGGAGTAGAAAACCCCCCTCGCCTCCCTTGTCGAGGGGGTAGAGGTCGGCTCCGAGTCAAAGGGTTGTCGGGCAGTATCCGTACATTCCCCTGATAGGGAGAATACAGGGGTTAATCCTAAAAGCGTCCCGAGATATTGGATACTTTCATAATTCGTTGTGACGAAATGTCATGGTCGTTCTTGGGGAGGGACTTAGGGAGAAACCTTCTTGCTGGAAGGTTCTGCCCGAATATTCCTTCTTTGATTGGGTATAGATATAAGTAAATAAGCTCCGCAGATGGACCTCGGCCGTCCGGGCTTGAACGCTCAAATCCGCATCTTTCCCGCCCGCTCTGAAATCTATTGAATTTTGCCTACATTTAAAGTATAAAGATAGAATAGTTAAGTAACATCTTCACGCTATATGTTTGATGTATCTTTTTTAAAGAGGTAAACCATTGCGTACCGGATTAGCCGTTTTATTAGGCGTTCTCCTTTGTTACGCCCCGGTTTACGGGGACGATACTTTTTTGCATACGAGTTCTGCGGCGCTCTTATCCAATTCCGGATCTAAACCGATTATCTTGGCTCAGGCGAAGGGGAAATCCAAGGCCGGCAAGTCCGGCGACCATGTGGTGAAGGCCGTCAATCCGCCCCCTTCCGGGAAATCAGCTATCCATCTTGATAATATAAAGCCGCTCTACACAACACCGGCCCTGGCCGGAGAGGGTATTTGGGACGCGGCCGGTTCGCCCAAGGACATCGAGGGCAATCCCACCATTTTTCGGACGTTCTACCGGCCCAGTGTGGACTTCCCGAACGCCGTGGTTTACATGATGGTGGTGGACATGTCTAAAGCCTATATGCAGTATTATGTCGGCTCCCAGGAGCCCGCTGCGCCCATGGCCTCATCGGAAGTCGAACCGGACATGCGAGCCAAGATTATGGCCGTCACGAACGCCATGTGGATGCAGAGGCATTCCAAGGGAGCGGGCGCCATTTTCCGCAGTAAGGTTGTCTATCCAATGGTGGACGGCATGGCTACGCTCATTGTCTATAAAGACGGCTCCACGGACATTCAGGAATGGAATTCCGACATTCCCATACACATGGTGCGTGATGCGCGGCAGTTGCGGTATCTCATCGTGAAGGACGGCATGGTGGTCCAGTCCGTCTACAGAAACGGCCGTATGGAAGACGCCGAAATCGGTCTGGGATTCCTTCTGGGCGGCGGCGGCAAAAACCTCGACGGCAAGCATGTTTGGTACGTAGCGCACAGGAGCGCCTTTGGTATCCGCAAAGACGGCAATCTGGTTTTCGCCATAGGTCACCACATCGGGAGCCGAGACATGGCCAAGGCCCTGGTGTTGGCCGGTTGTGATCGCGCCATGCACGCGGACGCGAATCCTCATAACATCGTTGGGAATATCTACGTGCGTGACCCCGGCGGCAATCTGCTGGAACGAGTGCGCCTGTCCCCTGAGCAATCCAAATACTCCTTGAAACGGTATGAGGACGCTTACACAAAGGACTTCTTTGCATTCTTCTATCGAGACGGAGCGGCGGGTAAAAGCTACAGCAAAAACAATAACTAAGCCTTGCGGATAAGGTTGGGCGCGCATGAGCCGGCCGAGCCTATCGGAAGAGCCCCCGGAGTCGGCTCCCTCTAGGACTACATGCGAGGTCCACTCGGGGTTTACGGAAGCGCTTGAGACTGCGTAGAATAGCGCAGCACGGTAGAAACGCTTCAGAGGCCGAGTTTCCGGTATTGACAAAGCCTCTCGGACGTTGTAGATAAGAGAGGATATGCTGTGCGCCCTTAGCTCAGCTGGATAGAGCGTCTGACTACGGATCAGAAGGTCGGGAGTTCGAATCTCTTAGGGCGCGCCAAAAATGCCATACTCCTAAGCGCTTGGAACACTACCAAGTGCTTTTTTTGTGGGACTTCTAAGAAAGGCGGTACAGAGGCGGCAGGTCTAGGTAAGCGCAGGGTTTGGGGTCTCAAAATCGTAACGGAGTTCCGGGTTTTCAAAATCAGACTACGCTTTCGGCGTTCCTCCTTGATATGATCCGATGGAATAAAATGCCGTAACTATCCAGTGTATCGCCTATTGGGATCACTAATACGCAAATACCGGATGAACCAAAAGGTCTTGGGGAATGATTATCCTCAATCACACCAAAGTTCCGGGATTACGAGGCCGATATGAGGCCGGGAAAAGAAAGCAAGAGAGGTGCAACATGAGTCTCAGCGATTACTTTGACAACACAAAGGGTTACGGTGTGCTGGCGACAGCGGATGCTTCCGGCGCCGTGGATGCCGCTGTGTATGCCAGACCCCACTTTTTTGACGAAAATACCGTCGCGTTCATCATGCGGGAGCGACTAACGCACGCCAATCTCCAGACGAACCGTCATGCCACGTATCTGTTCATACAGTCTGGACCGGGATACGCAGGCAAGAGGCTCTACCTCACCAAGCTCCGGGAGGAGACCAACGACGAGCTGATAAAAACCATTTGCCGCCGATGCGACTATTCCGCCTTCACTGAGCAACTTACTCGACATGTTGTGTTCTTCACCATCGACAAGGTCTTACCCCTTGTCGGCAGCGGCAGTTGACGACGAAGGAACGGCGCCCGATGTCTTGTTGCCCCTTTTTTGGCGGTCGTTTGGTCAGGTGTCGACCATCATAGACGGTTCGAAGTGCATATGTGGAAAGCCCTTATCCTCCTGAACGCTGATGGAAGCTGTTGAGAATCCTAACGTGGGCAGTCAAATTACCCTTGGACAAATGGGCTGATGTAAAGAAGGTGACGGAATGCGAGAAGTGATTCTACTCGCCTCTTGTCCCTTTTCTCGGCATGACGCGCATGATCTATATGATTTCATTGCAAAATCAGACATCAAGACACGTGGGTATGCCTGAGATATTCTTCTCGTTTCTTGGGTATCCTCACCCTGAATTGTTCTCTTGGGGAGCTTCCTACGGGAATGGAATACTGACGCTTGTATTCTCTTATCTGCGTTAATCTGCGTAATCTGTGGATTAAAACACTAAGAACTTGAGGATGAGGAACCACGTCCCATCCCGACTTCAAAGAATTCATCCGCAGATGTCACAGATGGGCCGCAGATGCAAAGATAAAGCTGCCTATGCCGCCCTTTAACGCTTGTATTCTCTTATCTGCGTTAATCTGCGGAATCTGTGGATAGTGACCGGAATATTATTATCCGCTGATGTCGCGGATGGCCGCAGATGCAAAGATAAAGCTGCCTATGCCGCCCTTTAACGCTTGTATTCTCTTATCTGCGTTAATCTGCGTAATCTGTGGATAGTAAAAGGAAGTTTATAAACACCTAAATATAACAATATGAACACTAATCC
>JBBRBO010000165.1:0-6673 GCA_038205805.1 Desulfomonilales bacterium | reverse complement strand
GTCCCTAAAATTGCGCCCGACCAGATTAAGTCCGACAGCCTCCTAGCGCGAACTGCGGACAAGAGCCGCCGTCTGCCGCTCAACGACGCGGCGCAGCACCCCCGGTTATTCGCCGCTTTCCGCCTGTGGAGAAGAGGTCGGGTGTGAGAATGCTCACACTCCGATCGTTTTTTGTGTGGCAAAGGTTCACCGACCGCGTAGTCGTCTCATGCCCGGTGAACCAACGCTATCTGATTACAAGCGGAACCCGGGTTCATTCCGCCAACGGATCTCCAGCGCATTCCGATGAAGCGCGCTTATCCCCTGACAAAAACACTTGTGTTGCCACTTGGATTTTGTATGCTAATGCCGGTACGCTCCACTCGCATCATGAAGAGGCCATATTGTGAACACCTTCTTTTTTCCTACATCGGTAATGGTTATCGGAGTATCCACGCGCCCCACGAATCTCGGCAAGGAGATTGCCCGTAACCTGCTGGAATTCGGGTTCACCGGCGAGATCCATCTTGTGGGTACGAAGGGCGGCGTAATCTTCGGCCGGCGGATCCACTCGTCCGTTACGGAAGTAACCGCCCCCGTGGACTTGGCCCTCATACTTACGCCCGCCCGCACTGTACCGGGGTTTCTCGAAGAATGCGGCAAGCTGGGGATTAAGCGCGTCATCATCGAAAGCGGCGGTTTCGGTGAACTCGACGAGAGCGGCCGAGAGCTTGGGCGCACGTTGATTAAAATAGCAACCGAGTACAACATGCGGTTCATGGGTCCCAATTGTATCGGACTCATGAATAGCGACAATGGTCTCGCTACGCCCTTCATTACGCTGCGAAACGTCTTTCGCACAGGCAGAGTCGGGACCGTCGCGCAAAGCGGAGGTGTAGCGCTTTCATTTCTCAACATGTTCGACGGAGAGCGTATCGGGTACGGCAAATTTGCAGCCATCGGCAACAAGCTCAACGTGAACGAGAATGATTTTCTGGAATATTATCTAAACGACCCGAAGCTGGACGCCGTGTGCATGTATCTTGAGTCGATTCAAGACGGCGCTAAGCTCATGCGACTGGCGCTAAGCTCGGATAAGCCCGTAATTATCTTCAAAGCGAACACTGTGGAGTCCGGCAGCGCAATCGCCCGTTCACACACCGAGGCTTTGGCGAACGACGACAAGATAGTAGACGCCGCGTTCAAGCAAGCGGGCATTGTACGCTTCAACGACATGTTGCGGCTCATGGATTTCCTGAAAGCCCTCCAGTTACCGCCCATGCTCGGCCGTAGGCTTGCCATCGTGTCCCGCTCAGGCGGACATGCCGTAATCGCCGTAGACGCCGCGTCACAAGCAGGCTTCCAGTTGCCGCCGTTCGGCGCGGACTTTTTGTCCGAAGTGCGCGGCCATCTCCGCGGGGACGTCATACGACTGGGCAATCCGCTCGATCTCGGCGATCTCTTTGACTTTGAGATTTACAAGCAAATTGTCGAACATACCCTTCAAGAGCCGGATATAGACGGCATTCTGTTCCTGCATATATACTTTGCCGCCATTGAAAGTGAAGCGTCACGCGCTCTTCTCGCGCATATAGCCGCTTTGTCGCGTAAATACGACAAACCCGTGGCAATGTGCGTGCTTACGGAAACTCAAGAAATGACGGAACTGCACAAGAGCTTAAACTTCCCTATTTACGTAAGCCCCGAACGCGCCGTATTCGCACTTGCAGCCACCGTCAACCAGAGGGAAACACGCTCCCGCCTGAGTGAAGACCCAGGACCTACCCCACCTACTCCCGAGCCTCAATGGGATGCCGTAGATGCGATCCTGGAGCGCTCTCTTGCTGAAGGCCGTTCGCCGTTGCTCCACGAAGGGTTGGCCATGCTGGAAAGCTTAGGTTTTCAAACACCACCCTCCGTGTTCGTGCAAAAAGGAACCGCCACTGATGTTCAGCCGTCCTTCCCCGGCCCGTACGCCGTCAAAGTGTCGGCTGCCGCTCTTTCGCATAAGTCGGACGCGGGCGGGGTCATACTCGGTGTGCAAGAGGGCTCGGCGCTCACTGAAACAATACATGCGCTGTTCGCCAAATTTGCAGCGTCGGAGATCGGGCTCCAAGGTGTTCTCATTCAGCAAATGGCGATTCGATCCAAAGGCGACTTCGAGTTCATTGTGGGCGCCAAACACGACCCGAGTTTCGGGCCGGTCATCATGCTGGGCCACGGCGGCATCTTTGTCGAATCCTTAGGAGTTACCAGCTTGCGCGTTGCGCCCGTTTCCCTTGACGAAATCGACCGTATGATAGACGATCTCCAAGGGTCTGAAATGTTTAAGGGTGTCAGAGGCCTTCCTCCCATCGACCGAGAGGCCCTGAAAGACGCCATGAACCGGATCGCTTGGTTGATGCAGCGACGCCCTGGCGTCACGTCCATAGAGGTAAACCCGCTCATGGTGGGTGAACACGGCGCAGTAGCTCTGGACGCCCGCGTACATGTGGATTGCTCGGCGCCCCCAAGCCGAGACTAACGTGACCACCGTGCGGCGCAGCGAAGTGGCCGGTGGAGCGCTTGTTTCTCCGGCATCGTCCGCCTGCCCCGTTTCGAACCGTTATCGCATAGCATACACTACCGTTGAAGCCTCTTAGGCTTCTCCTTCAAGGACCAACCATAGCCATGTCCCATAGAATAGAAATCATCATGAAGGGCCATTTGCCTGATCCAACAGGGCTGAAGACGAAGGCTCGCATTCACAACGATCTTGGTATCACGACGGCTGATGTGCGCACGGCCGATGTATTCATCATTAATCGTAAACTCACCGAGCCGCAGTTACGGCTCATTGTGCACGATGTCTTTTGTGATCCCGTTATCCACACCGCCGCCATAGACGCTCCAGTGGATTATCCCTACGATTGGCTGATCGAGGTCGGCTTTCGCCCCGGCGTCACCGACAACGTGGGCCGGACAGCGACCGAATGCATTGAAAGAACGCTCCAGGGAAAATTCGATACCGGGGAAGCCGTTAATTCGCGCAAGCTCTATTTTCTGCGGGGAAACCTTACGAGAGAGGACGCGGACCGCATCGCTCGAGACCTCCTCGCAAACGACCTCATCCAGGCCTGGACCGTTTTCGCTCCCGCTGCGGAGCGCGTTTCGGGCAGAGCGCTTTCACGGCCCCAAGCGACTGCGGCGGTTATAGAGACAATAAATCTCGAAGTAGACGACGTAGCTCTCATGGAGATCAGTTCCAAGGGTGTGTTGGCCCTGAACCTCGAGGAGATGAAGACCATCCGCAAGTTCTTCCGAGAGCCGTCCTTTGTCGCAGAGAGGGCTCGCCGCAACGTGGGACCGCAGATCACCGACTGTGAGCTGGAATTACTCGCCCAGACCTGGTCGGAACACTGCAAGCACAAGATTTTTAACGCAATAATCACGTATGATCCGGGAACGGGAAGAACCGTTACCATAAACAGCCTTTTCAAAACCTACATCCAGCGATCCACCGAAGAAATACGCAAAGGACGCGGAGCCGACGACTACTGCCTATCGGTATTCAAAGACAACGCCGGAGTTATCCGCTTTGACGACAACTGGAACATCGCCATTAAGGTGGAGACGCATAACTCTCCGAGCGCCCTTGATCCATACGGCGGAGCCCTCACCGGCATCGTAGGCGTGAACCGAGATCCCTTCGGCACGGGCATGGGAGCGGCTCTCATCTTCAACACGGATGTCTTTTGTTTTGCGCCCCCCAACTACTCCGGCGCAATCCCCCCTCGCCTGCTGCATCCGCGACGCGTGTTCGAGGGCGTGCGCGAGGGTGTCGAGCATGGCGGCAATAAGAGCGGCATTCCCACTATAAACGGCGCAGTGGTCTTCGAAGACCGGTATCTCGGCAAACCCCTGGTGTACTGCGGCACGGGCGGCATTATGCCGGCGCTCATCAACGGAAAGCCCTCGCACGAGAAGCAGGCCCGCGTCGGTGACAGAGTCGTTATGGTGGGTGGACGCATCGGCAAAGACGGCATTCACGGGGCCACCTTTTCGTCCGAGGAGCTGCACGAAAGCTCACCCGTAAGCGCAGTTCAGATCGGCGACCCAATCACGCAAAAGCGCATGACCGACTTCCTGCTTGTGGCGAGAAACCGCGGGTTGTACAGCTCCATTACCGACAACGGCGCAGGCGGACTCTCTTCGTCCGTGGGTGAAATGGCCCAAGAATGCGGCGGCGCGGAGCTTCACTTGGAACACGCCCCTCTGAAATACCCCGGTCTCCAGCCTTGGGAAATCCTGCTGTCGGAAGCTCAAGAGCGCATGACTGTGGCGGTTCCTCCGAAATCCCTCGCGGAGTTCCTTGATCTGGCCGCTGCAATGGATGTTGAATCCACCGATTTGGGCAGCTTCAACGATACGGGCTACTTTACGGTGTATTGGAAAGACAAGATCGCTGCTCTCGTGCCCCTGGATTTTCTGCACGAGGGCTTGCCTCCCATGCGCCTCAATGCGAGATGGACTCCGCCGGAGCACACAGAGCCGCAACCTACCGCCGAACGGGAATTTACGGCCACCCTGAAGAGGCTGCTCGGCCGCTGGAACATTTGCTCTAAGGAGCGTCTTATCCGCCAGTATGACCACGAGGTGCAGGCAGGGTCAATAATCAAGCCGCTTATCGGCGCCACCGACGACGGCCCCGGCGATGCGGCGGTCCAGCGTCCCGTGTACGACAGTCCTCGTGGATTGGCCGTGGGGTGCGGTATAGCGCCGCGCTATTCGGACATCGACACATATTCCATGATGGCCGCCGTCATTGATGAGTCCGTGCGCAACATCGTGGCCGTAGGGGCCGACCCGGATTACATGGCGGGATTGGACAACTTCTGTTGGTGCGATCCCGTGCAGTCTGAAAAGACGCCGGACGGTGAATACAAGTTGGCGCAGCTGGTGCGAGCGAACCAGGCGCTTTATGACGTAACCACGGTGTATCGTATCCCTTGCGTGTCCGGGAAAGACAGCATGAAAAACGATTATTCCATAGGGGACACAAAGATTTCCATTCCCCCCACGGTGCTCTTTACCGCCATCGGCGTTGTGCCCGAAGTAACTCGTGCAGTAACTCCGGACTTCAAGGCCGCCGGTGACGTCATATACGTCCTGGGCGTTACCAAGGATGAGACGGGCGGCTCGGAGTATTTTGCGGAAATAGGGTTCGTGGGCTCTAAGGTCCCTCAACTGCCGGACCCGGCGGCCTCAATCGCAATGTACAGGGCGTTGCACAAGGCTATGCAACAGGGATTGATCGCCTCATGCCACGACCTCTCCGACGGCGGTTTAGCGGTGGCTCTTGCGGAGAGTTGCTTCTCAGGAGGACTCGGCGCCGACATACGCTTGAAATCTCTGCCGTTGGAGAACGTGACCCAGGATGACGCAGCGCTCTTTTCCGAAAGCCTGAGCAGATTTGTGGTTTCCGTGGCTCACGGGGACGTGAAAGCGTTTGAGGCGGCCATGGCGGAATGCCCATTGGGTAAGCTTGGCCGCGTCACCGAAGAGAGACGCCTACGCGTGACGGGACTCAACGACGAGATTGTGATCGACGCCGACATCGAGGAACTACAAGCCGAATGGATAAAGCCGTTGGGTAGGTGAGGCTGAAGACGTTAAGATGGACGCGAGGGGGCGAGAAAAACGGCGTTTCGCCGCTCTGGGAGACATTTTCCTTTTTTGGGTGGACAGGGTAAACGGTTCTTGTATCATAGAAAGTAAGGCTGATGTAACCTTGATACAGCAGGCTGGTGAACATGACTTCCTCGCCTTCTCAGATTCAGTATAAAACCAATGAGGCAGAAATTATGTCCCTTTCATTTTGCAACCGGATACGCTTTGAGCGAATATCGGAAGAGCCTCAAAATAGCCGCTGTGTCCTCAGGATTGGCCATCAGGCACTCAACCGCCTGTGCGCATCCCCACCAGCGGTTGAGAATTGTCCGTTAATCATATATTCGGTTTGAAGTCTCACTTCATAACTCACATTCTGCGCGGAGCAGGGCGTGCCGAGGGGGACACCTTGAACAAATTCCGACCGCCTTTCGACGATATTTTTTAGCTATGCAGCAAATCGAAGAATTTCCACCTCTACGTTTTTATTTACGGCTTCCTCAGCCATAGACAAGACCTGTTCGGTAATCTTCTCTGTGAGATAGTATTCTCCACAATTCTCACAGACTTCTGCAGGAACGTCCTTGATGATCACTGTGGTATCCCCCCTCTGAAGAGTAACTGTCACTCTCCCAAAGAGAGTCTCTCCTTGTTTACACAGGACACACCTCATCGGCTTCTCCTTGTCTTGAAATCCTCTTCACAGAGGGCTGTATCAGGGTCATATGCTGTAATAATATAACAACTTTTGGTCTCGTTTTCTACCGCCGCGACGACATGCAATGGGCGGCTCCGAACAAAGCCCAATACCAGGAAACTGGGGAATGGCTCATCATCAGGGTACTCGGCTATGACCTCGCCGGATTTGATGACTTCGATGACCTCCGGTTGTCTGATTGCTCTCTCAACTGATGTTCCTGTAGAAAGCGTATAAGGTTGTAGCGTTATACGATTAGGATGATGATAGTAATACAGAGACTATCTGGAAGAGACGCCTGCCGACACCAGCTTTGGGGTTTTATTGATGGGTGGACGAATACCTAAT
>JBBRBO010000164.1:0-6758 GCA_038205805.1 Desulfomonilales bacterium | reverse complement strand
AAGAGCGTCTACACTTCATTCGAGGAGACATCCGCGATTTCACCGCCGTGCTGCGGGCTATGGATGGTGTGGAAGCCGTTTTACACCAGGCCGCTTTAGGTAGCGTGCCGAGGTCCGTGGAAGACCCTGAAACCACCCATGCGGTGAATGCGGACGGCACGCTGAACGTCTTCTGGGCGGCGAAGAAGGCCGGCGTCAAGCGAGTGGTCTACGCCTCTTCATCCAGTGTCTACGGGGACAGCGAGCGTCTTCCCAAGAAAGAAGGCGAGGAAGGCCGTCCGCTTTCCCCATACGCCCTCACGAAGAAAATCAATGAAGAATACGCCGCTTTGTTTCATACGCTCTATGGCGTGGAAACCATCGGCCTTCGATATTTCAACATATACGGCGCACGTCAGGATCCACTGGGCGAATACGCTGCGGTCATTCCGAAATTCTGCGCTGCGCTCCTAAAAGGCAACGCCCCCACGATTTATGGAACCGGACTACAAAGCAGAGACTTCACATACGTGAAGGATGTGGCTCGAGCGAATCTCATGGCGCTCGACGCCCCTCCCGACGCCTGCGGTCGCGCCTACAACATCGGCTGCGGATCGCAAGCGACCTTATTGGAGCTGCTGGAGATCGTCCAGGAGCTTCTCGGCACGGATAGTTCGCCGAACTTTGATCCGCCTCGCTTAGGAGACGTGATGCATTCCAACGCGGACACGGACCTGGCGAAAAAAATGCTCGGGTTTGAGGCGACTCACGACTTGCGAGCCGGGTTGGAATCGAGTATAGGCTGGTACAAAGACACGTTTTCCGTGAAATGAAAACCCGGAGCCGGGTCAGGTGGGCGCCCCGGGTTTTCGACCATGCGCAGCCAAAAGACTGGTAGGTAACCCCACTTAATCGCACAATTATTTGCAAGTCAAGAAATACTTGAAGTTGCGGCGTTCTAAAAAGTGAATTGATTCAGAGTGTAGGCGGAGAGCGCTCAAGCGGGGTATATAGCTCCGTCGGGTCAGCCGAGTGAGTGTGTCCGACATGGTTCACACAGTGACAACTCTCTTTCCATACATGCGGCTCCTGTAGCGGACTTTTAAGACACGCCATCAAATGGGACCAACGGCGCCGATTGGGATCGCAGAGTTCGATATAGTGAAAAGTGGCAAACTACGCAGGATGGTTATGGAAATTGCGGTCGCCTGGTACAAGGCCGAAATTCGTGACGGAAGATGAAATGAGAGAACAGAGTCCGACCCTAACCCCATACCCCTCGCCGGACTCAATGGCATACCGAGAAAACTTCTCAGTGAACATAAATTCATAAAATATGAATAAAACGCATTTACCATACATATGCGGCGTCGTAATGTCAAACTCGAAAACACTTTAACATCATATAGTTAGTTATTTTGAGTAACTACAAGCCGTATCTCATGATCGTTATTCAGCCTCCGGCACAAGCGCTCACAGACCGGCCCTGGGCGCCGTCGCTCCTGTCACTCTTTGAACGCAACCGGCGGTGACTGTTCACCAGGAATCACTCAGACGCTTGTAGTTGCGTCGGGTGCAGGTCCAGGGGCGCTGTGAGGTCTCTCCTCGGGTATTCACCAGGCCGAGGCGTCTCAAGCGCAATAAACGAATACACTCGGCGCCCATGTGCGGCGAAGTTTCGTCGGAATGTATCATATCGATCTGCTTTCACAAAAGTAAGATCGGCGGAGCTTTTTTGCAAAGCAGGTTTTTCCAACCTCGTGCCGGGAGACTTGTGATAATCGCCGAAAGCGACATTTCAGTCTTAATAAAATCCGGTTTCGGCAATTGCAAAAGTTCTGGGAGAGGGATTTGGGACTCATCATTTCTTGCAAAAAAGTTCTCCCCAATACTACTTATTTTGATTAAGCATTGGTATTACTCCCGCGCCCGGAGTCTTTCATGAATGAGCAAAGCAATGGAACGGTTCACGGCGCCTTAGTCGTAGTCAACGGCGTGGGCGCGCTTTTGCAAGGGGCTTCCGGAACCGGAAAATCACTCACAGCCTTGCTTTTAATCAGAAAAGGGCACAAACTGGTAGCCGATGACGTGGTGCGCATAGAACGTCGCTCGACAGGCCTGATGGGAATGTCCCTGGAGGCGCATCCGCGCATCGAGGTTCGAGGCTTGGGCATTTTTTCCGTCGAACGTATTTTCCCGGGCTCGGTCTTACATGAGCATGCAATCCACTTTGTTGCGGATTTACGCGCATACAATGATGGTGACGTGGGACGTACCGCCCCTGACGTCGAAACCCGGATGCTTATGGGCGCCGAGCTTCCCAAGGTGAGCGTACCCATAGCGGATCACGTTGACCCTTCCCTATGGATCGAAATCCTTGTGGCCGATATGTCGGAGTGGTATACGACGCCATGAACAGAGAAATAGTGATCGTCACCGGCATGTCCGGTTCGGGAAAATCCACAGTTGCGCATACACTGGAAGATTCAGGCTATTTCTGTGTGGATAACTTACCGGTGGACCTTGCGCCGAAGCTGCTGGAGTTAACGGAGTTTCGCAAGGAAGAGCCAATCCGGCTTGCGATGATTATCGACCTCAGGCAACGCAAATTCTTTCCGAATTCATCCGCGGTCCTCTCGACTATCAGAGATTCCGGGTCGCGCGTTCAGATACTTTTTCTCGAAACGCGTGACGAGGTCCTGGTCCGCAGGTACAGCGAAACACGGCGGCAACATCCCTTGGCGCCTTCCGGCAGTGTGAGCGACGGTATTCGTCGCGAACGGGAGGAACTTGCGGACATCAAGGCCAAAGCGCATTGGGTGATCGACACATCGGATATGACCGTTCACCAGCTACGGGACGAAATTCGCAAGCTCTTCGGCCCGAACCGAGCCGGTGAACTCAAGATCGTGGTGACCTCGTTCGGGTACGGCAAAGGCATTCCCCTTGAAGCGGATTTGCTCATAGACGTGCGGTTTTTACCCAATCCTTACTTCGTCGAATCGCTCAAACAAAGCACCGGACAGGAAAAAGATGTGGCGGAATGGGTGTTGAGTAAGGAAACTACAAGAAAGTTCCTGTCGAAGTTTGAGGACTTGCTGCTCTTTCTCTTACCGCTTTACATCAAGGAAGGAAAACAGTACCTTACCATCGCCATCGGGTGCACGGGCGGACGCCATAGGTCCGTAGCGGTTGCAGAGCACGTCGCACAGCGCCTGAGAGAGCATCAGTGCAAGAACATTGAAGTTCGCCATCGAGAACTCGGCGTCGGCCTTCCTCAAGCGCATACAAGGAAATAGTCATGGTAGGTATCCTAATAGCCACCCACGGAGAACTGGGGTTGCAATTTCTCACCACCGCACGGATCATGGGAATCGCTTCCGAGGAATACCTCAGTGCAGTGGGTGTGGACCCGGCCGACTCACCGGACGAAATACGCGGTAAGATGGGCAAGGCCATTCGATCAATGGAAAACGGCGACGGAGTGCTCATTCTGACGGATCTCTTCGGTGGAACTCCCACCAACGTGTCGCTCTCATTTCTCGAAGAAGGAAAAGTGGAAGTGGTTACGGGGTTAAACTTGCCCATGGTCATCAAAGCGATAAACTCGAGGAATGGTCATAATCTAAATGACCTTGCAAAGCTCGCCTCAGAAGCGGGTAAGGAGAACATATTCTTAGCAGGTGAGGTATTTAGGCTTCGCCGTGCCAAAAAGCCCGGCGACGTCAAGGGCAAGTAATGTCGGAGTGTGGTATGTCCATCGTTTTGGTGCGTGTCGACGACCGTCTCATTCACGGTCAAATAGTGCAGGGGTGGCTCCCGAGCACAAAAGCGGAAGAGGTTTTGGTGGCGAACGACAGGCTGGCCGCCGATGCGGTGCAGACAAGCATTATGCACGCCGCCGTTCCCCAATCCATAAAGGTAGTGGTAGAAACCGTAGATCGCATTGCCGAAATGCTGCTTCACGGTGACAACCCTCAAACGAAGCGAATGATCCTCGTGGATGATCCTCAGGACGCCCTTCGCTTAATCGAAGCGGGAGTGGAGTTTGACAGCCTCAACCTTGGGAACTTACGCTCCAATGAATTCACTACTACACTGAGTCGCAGCGTCCTTGTGGGTGAAGAAACTATGGAAATCCTATGCGAAATCCTCAAACAAGGCGTGCAGGTGGTTATCCAATCCGTCCCGTATGAAAAGGGCGTTAACCTCATGTGCTCGGCGCCTGAAAGAGTCTTGCTTCCTTAAACCTTGCCTTAAGCGCTCGGCGGGCCGCCGCTGAGCTTCCGGCGCAGGCCGAATCTCCTCTCACCAAATCACAATTTACCTTGTATGGCCAAAAGTCTCTTACCAAGCGCATTCCGTAATTGAACAATTCCTATTTTTCCGCTATAAGCCGGATGAGAGGCGGCGTTCCTTTTTTTCGGGCGTCTGAACGGGACACACGATCATGATATTACTACTGCTCGAGGCATGCGCCCTAGGGAGCTTTCTTTGGCTCGATCGCTTTCAGATCTTCGAGCTGATGCTCTCGCGTCCCATCGTCGCCGCTCCCCTTGTGGGTTGGGCCGCCGGTTCCATGGAAGCGGGGCTGGTTATTGGGATACTCTTTGAACTCCTGTGGTTGGCGTACCCACCCATTGGCGGAGTGATTCCCCCGGATGGCTCATTCGCCGCCATTGCCGCCACGGTGGTAACGGCGCTTGTCGGCTCGACCACAGAGATTCAGCCTAAAACTATGGGAGTATTGGTGTTTCCTCTCTTTCTCCCTGTTGCGTATTTGGGGGCGTTTCTGGACGGGCAATTGCGCCGGTATCTCTACCGACTGGCGCGGGACTCTGAGGGCGGCTTATGCCTCGCCGAGCCCGAATTCAGAGGTGTTTTCGTCAAGGCGCTCTTCGCCGGTTGGCTGACCGCGTTTGTTGCGCTGACGCTCCTGACGGCCGTGACGACGGTCATTCTCATACATGCGGCGCCGTTGCTTCCAAAATCCCTGATTACTGCCGCCGCTGTTGGCTTTTATGTCGCGCCGCTCCTCGTCATCATAGATTATGCGACACTTCCCGATCAGCGGCGCAGTCCCGCGCTCCTGGTCACGGGCTTTACGCTTTCCGTGGTGATATGTCTTGCCGCGATGTGAATCCTCACTCGTGCTGGATAACTGCCCCATGAACTACGCGCAATGCTCCATGGTATTTGAGACTACCCTGCGCCCGTTGCAGATGTCGGCGCCACGGAACTCAGCGGATTGTCTCTCATTTGATTGCTCAAGGCGTGAAACCCGTCACCGATAATGGTAAACTCATACGAACCATGAATCCCGGCGGCGAACTCATAGCTGAACCCATGCAGGAAACGGATCTTGATGAGGTCGTTGCAGTGGAACAGGCGTCCTTTGCGGCCCCCTGGACACGCAAGATGTTTCAGGATGAGTTGGCTAACCCACAGTCCCGCACGATTGTCTTTCGGCGAGAAGGGGTTCTCGTCGGCTACGTCTGCTTCTGGGTGGTGCTGGATGAGATCCATATCATGAATATAGCGGTGAAATCGGACATGAGGAGCCAAGGCTACGGCGCGATCATGCTCACCTCGACGGAGCCGGCCTGGGCAACCCAAGGTGTGAACAAAATTCTCCTGGAGGTTGCGCGTAAAAACCGAGCAGCCAAGCGCCTCTACCAGAAGTGTGGCTTTGTAGCTGTCGGGTTCCGACGAAACTACTACAATGCGGAACACGACGACGCAATCCTTATGGAGAAAACGCTCGATGCAGCCGATTCGGAAGAAACCCTCGTCTGATTGCGACCCGTATATGACGCCTGCTAGGCTGCAAAAATCTTCTATGGAGAGAATATGAAATCCGCAGCGGAAACCTACGCGGCGTTAGTGGTATGGAGCCGCAAAACCACCGATCTCAATTCAACTCTTGCGCTTCTGCACTGGGACCTGAGTACGAAAACTCCCGCCGCCGGCGCCGATTATAGATCCCAGGTGATAACTACACTGGTGGGGATTCGCCATGCCCATTTTACGGACCCTGCCATAGGCGAGCAGCTTGCGCGAGTAAAGAGCGCCGACTTTACCGCAGACCTCCATTCATCGGAAGCGGTCAATGTGCGGGAGTGGATACGATCCTATGAAAAAGCCGTGAAGATTCCTTTGGAGCTGGCCAAGCGTTCAGCCTTGATAACCTCACAGAGTCGAATGGTATGGGAGCGGTACAGGCCCGAAAACGATTGGGCGCGGTTTCGGCCGTGGCTGGAACAAGTAGTGGAAATCAAGCGAGAAGAAGCGGACGCCTTGGGGTATTCAACCGAGGCCTATGACGCTCTACTGGACTGGTACGAGCCCGACGCAACCGCCGCAAGTATTGAGCCCAAATTCCAGCGCCTGATTCCAGCCCTGGTAAAAATCCTTGAGGCTATACAGGCGTCCGGTCCGCCGCCCGGGATGTCGAATACGCCATATTTTCCTGTAGAGGACCAACGCGCCTTTGCTACCCTGGCGGCTGAAAAGGTAGGGTACGACTTTTCTGCAGGCCGCCTGGATGTGTCGGCCCATCCTTTCACCACGGGGATAGGCCCCAAAGACGTGCGCATAACCACTCGTTATGCTGAGCATGATTTCAATGACGCATTCTTCTCCGTACTTCACGAGGTCGGTCACGCGCTGTATCACCAGGGTTTACCCCTGGAACACTGGGGAACCCCCGTCTGTTCGCCGGCCTCTCTTGGGCTGAACGAATCACAGTCTCGCATGTGGGAAAATTTCGTGGGAAGATC
>JBBRBO010000163.1:0-6820 GCA_038205805.1 Desulfomonilales bacterium | reverse complement strand
GTTTAATATGCCGAAAGCGGCCTTTTCTCCTTGAGAAAAGCCGGTTTCGGCCATTTCAAAGTTCTTGGAGAGGGGTTCGGGGAGAAGCCTTCTTTCAAGAAGGTTCTCCCCGATATTACTTCTTTGGCTGCGCATTGGTATTAGACCATAATGCCGGCACGGCGGCAACTATTTTATACCCATAGTCGGCCTGCATACATGAAATTAGCGTCCTGGTCGTTCTTTTTTCGAAAAAACGGAAATAACTTTCGGCAGTGTGAGCGGCGCTGCATTCAGCAAGGGCGTGGGGAGACTCTTCCCGTGGATGGCCGCCATCCGTAAATCTAGGAAGTTGGTTGGTCACCTGTGGTGGTTCCGGATGATGCCCGGTGTTCGTTGAAAGAGGCGATTATCGGCTGTGGGAGCGCAGTTGGTGGCACGGCAAAAAGAAAAAACACATCCCTAGCATTTTCTGTTGACAAAAAATGCAATGCGTTCATACTCAGGGACTTTCCTACCTATGAAAGCCTGAAGGATTCTCAATTTAGGGGGAATCCTTCTTTCCTACAACCCTTACTTCTTGCCTCCCTTGATTCGCCGATTCTGGTACGCGCTAAAAACCGACGGTCCCAGCAAAATGGCTGCGAGCGCCACCGAGATCAGCACGATTATCAATACAAGGACGGATTCAGGGGACTGCATGATAAACTCCCGAATAAAAACAGGCAAAGTATACTCTTGTCCCTGCTGTAAATCAAGTATGTATTTGTTTTTCCATTGGGATTAAAATATGCACGTCTTGTAGCGTCGCGGGCGAAAATAACACGCGGGTGGTTAGCTAACCTATTGGTTTTACGAAACTCGTTCCAATTTGGGTGAAAACCGCCCAAATCCGTGATAAGCCTTCGCGACACGTAATTCTCCTTCCCTCTCCGTAAGGCATCAAGGCTTACAGAGAATTGCCCTTATTTGTTCTTGAAAATGGCACGAATTCTGCAAATGTTTATTGTCACGGGTTATTCGCTATACGTTCGTTGGATGGTTGTAGGTCACCCAATTCTATTCTTCTCAAGGAAATTATCGAATCACCTTTGAAGAATCCATTTTTCGTCGATTTTTCTGCGCATAGAGTGTGGAAGAATCAGGTTTCTTGCGGGCGCCCCCGGTAAAAATGAGATCTTACTTTAAACAAAGTATCTCTTGAAACCAGGAACATAAAGCAAAGCTTGATGTCCAATACCGGTTATGGGTTGCGGTGGGGTTTGAATCGGCACGGGAGCCTTTGACGTAATGTCGTGATTTCCACTCAACGTGAAGGAAGTGAATTATGATCGAGCAGCGGAATTTGATGTCGGCCGCCGAACTAGGAAACTTGGAAGTAATCGAACAACTCGCCGGTCATCAAATCAACATCGACGGGTACGACGCATACGGCGCTACGGCTCTCATGAAAGCCTGTGTATGGAACCAGATCGAAGCCGCGCAATTGCTCGTCCGATTCGGCGCGAATGTGAACGCGCAGGATAAAGTCTTCGGTTCCACTCCTTTGATGGCTGCAACGCTCTCCGGTTCTCACGAAATAGTAGCATTCCTTTTGAAGAACGGGGCCGACCCCAACATCAAGAATAGAGCCGATGTGTCTGCGCTCCTGATGGCCGCTCGCGATAATCACTACCACATTGCTCAAACACTCATCGCCCAAGGCGCAGACATTGATTGGTCGGACCAACGTCGGTTTTCACCCCTTATGGAAGCCGCAAAAGAGGGCCACAAGCGAATCGTGAATTTGCTCATCACGCAGAACTGCCGAGTGCATATCACGGATTGCGACGGACGTACGCCGCTATTTTGGGCATGCTTTAAGGGGCACACAAAGATCGTAAGAATGCTTTTGAACAAGGGCGCCGACCCCAATGTAGTAGACAAAGACGGCAACACCCCCTTAATTTGGTCATGCTTCCGAAATCATGTGGATATTGCTCAGAAATTAGTGGTTGCGGGAGCCGACATCGAGTACGAATCAGGCAAGGGCTATTCCCCCCTCTTAGCGGCCACCGCTGCGGGAAACCGTGAGATCGTTCAACTGCTTCTGGAAAACGGCGCCGATATAAACTCTTGTAATCAAATAGGCTTTACTGCTCTATTTGTTGCCTTTGCAGCAAAAAAGACGGCTATGACACGCACGCTAATGCTACGCCAATTGTGTCCTAAGAAATTTTTGGCGCCACATTCCGATTCAGGCTGTCCTAGATAAACGTACCATGAATCGGAGTTCACCACCGTTGGGATCTGTAAACGACCGATTACGTAGAGGGAAGTATCTTCCCACGCTGGCCTACGGCAACGGCCTTTTCGCTCCGAGGAACCTTTACGACTAACGCCATGGGTCGCATTCTTGTTTTATAATTACTCAGACGACCCAAATCGGGAGAATAGTACATGAGCAAACATTCGCACGATGATAAGCATGGTAAGCAAAAGCACGACAAGCAAAAAATCAAAGCAAAGGCCACCGTCGGTATGGAGGAAGTGGTAACCTTCCTTGAAGACGTATTGCACAATATTCGCAAGGGCAAACTCGTATTTCATCAGGGAGATAAGAATCTATCCATCACCACCGGTGATCGAGTTCAGTTGGAAGTGGAAGTGGAACACGAACACGATGAGAAGGAATTCTCCATCGAACTGAAGTGGAGAGATAATCTGAAGGACAAAGGAAACCTGGATATTCGCTTGGGCTCGTCAAAACACGAGCAGCCCTCTCACCAAGAGCAATCCTCTCACTCGTTAAAGCCCTCCACTCACACGGGAGAGGGACAGCGTCACATGCGGCGAGACAAGCAAGATCCGCCTGAATGTCCGGAGTCGTCGCTCAATCATACCCCTGAGGTCTTTGAGCAAGCCGGTTGCTTGCCGCCTTTCCAGAGAGTGGAAAATCCTCAAGAGGTGATCTTCGGCCAAGATCGTGGATTGCGCCGTAAAGAAGAGGCTCAGGGTCATTCATCCGAAAGCAGCCATGAACAGGCCTCGGCAACTCACCAGGGCAGCGACGCCAAAGCCGAAATAGACGAAAGCGATCGAACGAAAGATCTGCCTACAATGCAGTATAACGTGAACGCCACACCCGCGGTTATGGCTGAAATGGGAGATAAGCTTCCCCCCCATGACGATGCGCCTGATCCCATAACGGGTAGCTTTGGAGAGACTAAATCCGAGGATGATGAAGCAAGCTCTCATGAGAACCCCGCGCGCTTGGCGCACGTGGGCGATGTGGCAAAGATACGTGAGGATCTGATTCGGGATGAATCCTAAGGATCAACGCCTTGAAAGCCGTTCTAACGCGATATTATGCACATAGGCGGCTGTAATAAACCTAACAAGCGGGCGCAGAAATAGAATCCGCCCGCTTGTTTTTATCCGCTTTCAGATGAAAACCACACATTTCCATAACAAAGCTGTGTTAATCAATAGATGTGGAGTAACCGTTCACCAGGAACCCTGCAAGCATTGCAGATCCCGTATGACTTGGTAGGAGGCAACGTGAGTCTCCACTCCGGCCTTAATCGGGCGCAGAGCAGCCTCAAGCCCGGTGAACAATTACAATACGAAAACAATCACTCATTAAGGAGAAAGATATGACATTTACCCAGGACATCGACGCGCTTGTTGACGCGGGCAAACTCGTCGTAGACACACAATTCGATAAGGAAACCTACTACGCTTGGAAGAGAAAAGCCCATATATTTCTTACGAACTTTGTGGGCGCCGACCACCCCAGCTCTCTACGCTTTGCCGCATCCCTCAAGAAACGTGACGACGAGGTCGATACGGCCGCCTGAACTCACCACCCGCCTTTTTACGCAGACTCTGGGACCACGCGTTTCGTCGCCGACTCCACGACAGCATCGAACACTCTTGCCCTTTACCCGAACGTATATTACAAGACTATCCAGGTGCTGAGCGGCTCGGCCCTTTTGCCGGAGCGGCTGTTCTTCCAAAAAAATTACGTCGGCACGGAAACGATTAAGAAGCCGCCGTAGGAGGAGTCCGACTTGCGCTCCGCTTACTATGATATTATCTGTAGCGAATTACGGGTTTGAAGCGGCTCTGGACCCGCCGAAGAAGCTTTCTCATCCCATTCGAGGCGTTCTTGGTGAGTGTTCCCTCCATCTTGGATCGATATGTTTTCCGTGAAGTCACCGCGGCCTTTCTGTTCTGCTTTGCCGTATTCTTTGTCACCGGGCTGATCGGCGGCTTCTTGCCTATGCTCCAAAGGGGAATGGAAGCGGGTATGGCCCTCACCCTGATACTGTTCGAGGCCCTCCTCGGCGCACTGCCGAGCACGCTTGTGACGGTGCTCCCTCTGTCGATTATTATAGGGATACTCCTGGGTTTAGGGCGAATGTCCTCGGATAACGAAGTGGCCGCCATCAAATCCGCAGGGATTTCCGTGGTGCGTTTGTTACCGCCGGTGCTGCTCCTGGGCCTGCTGGGACTTGCCGCGACGCTCTTCTGCACCTTGTCGCTTATTCCCAAAGGGATCACCCATGGCAAGCGGCTCCTCCAGCAGGCCGCAACCACGAGGATCGACGCCGGAATAGAAGAGCGCGTTTTTTTCGACAGCCTGCCCAATCTCATTGTCTATGTGGATAGAGTCGATTCCCAGAGCGGTGTGCTTCACAACGTGTTTATCAGGGAAAGCTCACAACCTGACGAAGCCAAGACAATTCTTGCGCGCCGAGGAAAAATAACCCCGGACCCGGAAGGTAAATCGCTCATCCTCGATCTCCGAAACGGCTCCATTCTCAATGAGAACCAATACGGGGAGAACAAAGGAGGTTTGCAGTTCGAAAGTTACACCTTCAAGTTTCCCCTAAACAAAGCTGCCACGCAAACGAGCGTCAAGAGTCTCGAAGAGATGTCGATTCCTGAGATAATGCGTCGCGTCTCGGAAGCGAAGACAAAACTGAGAACTGCGGATTCCAAGCCGTTTCAGGACTTCTATCGCAAGGTAATCCTCTTAGGGCGCACGCTGGTAATCCAGCGCTTTACTCATCCGCTTGCCTGTATCGCTCTCGCTTTCATAGCCTTTCCCATTGGGCTGGTGAATCTACGGAAAAGCCGGCTCAACAATGTGGCGGTGGGGCTGGGCGTTATTTTCGTTTACTATGCGCTTACCCTCGCAGTGGAACGAGTAGCGCGTTCGGCCATTGCTCCGCCGGAGTTGGCGCTTCCTCTTCCTCCTGTTCTGTTCATCCTCCTTGCCCTATGCCTTACGAACAAGGTGCGTCTGGAACGCCTGGATAATCCAGTTCGGTTCTTTACCTCAATGCTGCGCAGGCTCCGATTCGGTAAGCGGGGCGGCGCTACACAATAATGGTCGGGCCAACCGTTCACCAGAAAGCATGCAGCCACCGTCAAATACGTATGCTGTAGTCAAGCGAGGAGGTGACTTTCCCTTCCGGCTTTCGCCGACCGCAAAGGCGCCTTAAACCCGATGTGCCATTCCGGTTCGGCTCATTTTACGACGCTTACAAACAAATGTGCGGGCCTGAAAACGCCCCATTCCGGCGGCTTTCCATGGGGCGCGCCGAATTTTCCTGCTAATTTGCCCTGGTTTACCGCTATTTGGAGTATTAATCTGTGAAAAGAAAGGACTCGACAAAGAGCCAAAGGAAGAGATGATTCTATACATAAAGGAGATGACATGCTCTCTTTAAATAATACTCAGTTGCTCAAGAACGTCGAGGGCTTGCTGTTAAAAGAAATGCAGGCCCACGGCAGGATAATGGTGCGAAGTTTGGATATGATACACGCAAAAACGGGTATGGAATATGCGGCCGTATCTGAAATAGCCCAAAAGCTCATGGATAAGAGGTTGTATTAAACGCACGGGTAACGGTTCCTCAGGAACCCTGCAACCACTTGTAAGCACGCATGTAATCCGGAGGGGAGATAAGTTTGCCCCTCCGGCTATCATCGGGCGACTCCGGAACAATTCAGCCCGACCACCGGTCACCCCACCCGCGACGAGTTCAAAATACTTGACAGGAAATATTAGGTTGTTGTAAATTGGCTTTTGTCGCGGGAATAACTCAGTGGTAGAGTGCAACCTTGCCAAGGTTGAAGTCGCGGGTTCAAATCCCGTTTCCCGCTCCACTAAGCGCTTAACATTTCTATATATAGAGTCCCAAAATTTGTCTGCAATTTGGGGCTCTATTTGTCATTAGTTATAGAAAATGTGACTTCTCGAGTCGTTCTTTAGAAATTCTTTTGCCGTAAGACTTTTCTCTGCAACCTTCCTGTGGACCCACATCAACATTCCTCGACACTATTATCTGAAAAGCCATCTCAGATCACGTGCATAGTAAAGCAACTCTTCATCCGTTGATGACTTGTAATTTTTTAAAAGTAACTTTCAGAGGTAGAACCTGTTCTTCTTTTACAAAGGAAACAATATTCGGCTCATCCGACAAGTGCGTATTTCATTTGGTGACAAGGCGTATATTTTGAGGGTGAAGGATTGGATGTCCCTGTATCCGTATGCCTGTCTTTGCATGAGCTTAATCTTGTTGTTGACCTCCTCCAGGGGTCCGGTTGATATGCGATGATCATAATAGGCAAGGATTCCTTCCCGATGGAGAGTCAATATTGCAAACTTCTGGAGGATTCTCACTCCTGAGCGGCTCGGGCAATCCACTCGTCGAGAAACATACGCGCAGCGGCTTTATCCGGCTGCTTACAAATCAGGCCAAGCTCTTCCTTCATATAGTATCCCTCGGCCAAGGGCTCGTTAATCCTAAGAGCTTCCTCAAGACGCTGCCGTTCATTGCGCTTGTCA
>JBBRBO010000162.1:0-7419 GCA_038205805.1 Desulfomonilales bacterium | reverse complement strand
CTCATCCGGTGTCAACAACAATCCTTTCATCTCCGCACACGGCCTTTCCTGTGACTTTTTGTGCAAAATAACACCGTTATTCGCATTCCAAAATGTAATGATGCCTTCCGCGAGATTCAAGAGCCATTACTATAGTAGTTCTGGTCTTTAAAAGTAGCGGTCATAGGAACCCGGCGATAGTGTCTCTGAGTGAAGCTGGATTTGCTTGAAATCGGTGGAACCTCCGAAAGAGTTCCCCAGCGAGCTTTTTTGCGGTCTTGAAATACCGATCGTGAGTGGTCAGGCGCTTGACTTTCCGCCAGACGTATTCTGTCGCATTGAGTTTCGAAGAATACTTTGACAGAGAGCGAACCTCGATGCTGTTGCTGTTGGCTTCGAGCCACTCCCTGACGCGGGGTCCTTTGTGGTAGGGAGCGTTATCGGTAACGAGATGAATTTTCCTCTCCGAGTATTGGCGAATCAGTTGCTTGAGCAGATCTATTAAAGAGTCACCATTGAACTTCTCTTTTTTCAAAACGAAAGCGCCATTTGGGGTTTGCTCCCATTGCGCTCGCACCGAAGCTTTGATGCTCTTGCGAGTGGGAAAACTCATGACCTCGCAACCCCTTCCCACCGCACATCATGTGTGGGTGAGCGATCCCGATTGCTGGAAAGAGGCGTCATCCTCGTACATCAAAACTCCCTCATCGGATCGAACTCTTTTCTTAATTTCGGGAAGCTCCTTTTCAGTCCATTCTTTTTGTTTTTCCGGATCCGCTTTCGGCAGGGTCCGTCGAGGCAGTTGGAATGAATAGCCGAGTTTCCGAAGAATACGCCGAACATGACGAACACTTTAGGGAACCCCAAAGTGGGTTTTCACCGGGGATTTTCTATGGTTGCAGTCCGAACTCCGGTTTCTAAGCCGGCCTCTTCAGGCCCTTCCTCTATAATCCCGGCAAGCTCACTCTTTTGGTCCGGCGTCAGTCGAGATTGCCTGCCTGGATATGGCCCTTTGACAAGAGCGCGAATCCCGGAGTGGCGATACTGTTCTATCCACTATTCGAGACTTCGCAGCGGAACTCCGAACATTTCGGCCACCTCCTTCTGGAGGTGGCCCTCACTGACCCGGAGAATGCAACTCGTCTTGAGAAACAGATCGACGTCATCATTGATTCGGGCCATGTCACATTCTTCTTCCAGCATATCGCGCTCATCTGGTGTCAACAACAATCCTTTCATCTCCGCACACGGCCTTTCCTGTGACTTTTTGTGCAAAATAACACCGTTATTCGCATTCCAAAATGTAATGATGCCTTCCGCGAGATTCAAGAGCCCTTACTATAATATTTTTAGAGCGAGCGTGAGAGTGAACTGTGGTTACTTCGACTGATGGAAGTGAGGGGAAATTGCTGAAGAGTGTCCTGTAAATGATCACTCGCTTCTCCTAGACAAAGCGTCGGTAGTTCAGCCATTACGGGACGTCGTACCAACTTGCTTTCTCGCTGCTCTGCTACAAACCTTTAGTATAGCACACCCTTTCCTCAACATAGGAAAAAACGTTACTGAACAGTGCTCGCAACGAGCTTTACGGTACGGATTTCCACCAAACTTCTTCCATTTTTTTGCTAATGTTGCTATATGTTGTAGGTAAGACATGAGAAATTGATACGAATTCAGCAAAGCGGTGGAATTGAGCCGTTCCGGAGGCCTAATGGCTAAACCAATGCAAGTTCTTCTCACGGGAGGAACCGGATTTCTCGGCGAATATTTTATCGCCGAATTGCTAGAGAGGGACCACACGGTTTGGGCGCTCTATCGCAATGAGTCAAAAAAACTCGATACTATACGTTTTCTCAGCAGTTTAGGGCTTCCTAGAACCGCCGATCAGCTACGCTGGTTTAAGGCTGAAATCCTAGAACTAGACGAAAAATGGAAGAAGCTTTGTGTCGAGTACCCCGGCTTAGAAGACGTAGATACGCTTCTCCACAGCGCAGCTTCCACCAGGCTGCATATGGACGAACATGGTGAGCCGTTGCGTACAAACTTAGGAAGCGCAAAAAATCTCATTCGATTAGTGGATCAGCACCCTATGCAAGTCCACATGGTGAGCACTGCGTATGTGTGCGGTTTGAAACAGGGAGATCTCATCGGTGAAGTTAATCACCCGCGCGGCGACTTCGTAAACGTTTATGAAGAAAGCAAATGGGAAGCCGAGCAGCTCTGGAATGGAAAAGCTACCATGCTGCGACCGGCCGTTATTGTGGGCCATTCGGAGACGGGACGCTGCACATCCTTCACAGGGTGGTACATTCTTTTTCAAGCCGTACATCTGCTAGATCGTTTGATGCGAGATGAAAACAGCACGGAACGTCTCACCTTGGATATCAATGTGCCGGCGGATCCGGACGCAGTGACGAATATCATTCCCGTCGATTACGTTGCCCAAGCCGCCATAGAACTCATCCAAAATCCGGAAAATCACAATGGGATTTTCCATTTAACGCATCCAAATCCTCCTTCCCACGAATGGACGCTTAATTACATTTGTGAACGATTCAATGTGGGTGGATTCAAATTTTCAGGCGCAGGGACACCTTTTACTCAGCCACGGAATCGAATAGAGCGCATGGTATGGCGTCAAATGCAGACGATTCTCTTCCATTTCGCCAATAATCCCATTTTTGATCGAACGAACATTGACAGGGCTCTTCCGCACGTTCAGGTTCCGGATCTATCAGAGGCTATGGTGACGAAGTTACTTGATTACGCAGTGGTCAGAGACTGGGGACAATCGGCGAATTGAACCGTATCATAACACTTACCACCGATTTTGGAGCCCTTGACAGCTATGTTGGTCAGATCAAAGGGGTAATTCTCAATATCAATCGTGCGGTCGTTTTCGTGGACATAACGCATGACATAGCGCCTTTTTCCATTTTAGAGGCCTCCTTCGTAATAGAAGGGTTCTACAAATATTTTCCTAGTGGGTCCATGCACTTGGCCGTAGTGGATCCCGGTGTCGGCACATTACGCCGTGCCTTGGCCATCAGGACCAAAGATCATACGTTCATAGGACCGGACAACGGAATTTTTTCAATGGTTCTAAAGCGAGAGCCTGCTTGTGAAATCCGGGAAATTTCAAATGCGTCCGTAATTTCAGGGAATCCGTACCCCACATTTCATGGGAGAGATATTTTCGCTCCCGCAGCGGCTTGGCTTGCTCAGGGAATGGCTTTCGAGCAAATCGGTCTTTTGGTTTCAGACCCCGTATTAATCGCAACGCCTGCGCCTCGGGAGATCGCGAACGGAATAGAAGGAGAAATCATTCACGTGGACCGATTCGGTAATCTCTCGACCAATATCCGTCGTGAAGATATCACCGGAGCCGTCGCCGAGGTAAAGGTTGGTGACATTGCCATCCATGGTCTGCGCAAGAGTTTCGCTGAATCGCCTTTAGGTGCGCCGCTGGCACTTATAAACAGCTTCGGCTATCTTGAAATCGCCGTGAATTCCAAAGCCGCCAATGAGACGCTGGGTCTAGGGCCGGGGATGCGCGCCCGCGTCCTTTTCGAGTATCCGAATACGTGAGCGGTACGGCAAAATTCAAACGACGTGGTCCGTTTCAGTCTAGGAAAGCGTGATCCTTCCGTAAAAAGATGTTGAATTTTGATGATATGGCACAAGCTATAGAGACCCTCGGGACGTGGTGTAGTCCGGTTCGCTTCACATGCGCTCTGCTCGGCGATGGAGCACGAGTGCTTTGTGGGCATACGTGAGTAGGCCGCTTCATGGCCTGCAGTTCACTAGCAGTTAATTTCGCTCAAGAGAGTAGCCTAATCGTGAACGTAGTTTTCTTCCCTTCACACACCCCTGAATCACCCCAGGTGAAAGCGAATGTGCGAAAGCCGCTCATCCTAACCCTCACTACAACCTTCCCTTCGTCTAATGAGGATCCGTCCGGCGTATTCATAGCAAAGCTGCTTACGGCTGTGCAACGAATGGGCTATGACGTGACTGTGGTATGCCCGTCCAACGGACGATTTCATGGACGGCGGATTGTGCTCGGGCTACAAACGGTGCGGTTTGCTTACTTCTGGCCGACTTCCTTGGAAAAACTCACTGTCATGGGCGGGGGGATTCCGGAAAACATGGCTAAGAGTAGACTGGCTCGTTTTCAGGCATTTACGATGATGGTCGCTTTTCTTTTCTATGCTATTGTTGAGTCTCGACGCTGCGATGTCTTACATGCAAACTGGCTGGGCGCAGGAATAGTCGGGGCAATGGTAAATCTCCTGACGAGAAAACCCCTGGTGGTGACTTTCCGTGGGGACGACGGCTATCTTGCGCGGGATCGCCCTTTGTGGCGAGTGTTGACAAAATGGGTTATGCGTAGGTCAACCTTCATCGCTCCGGTAAGCCGAGAACTTGTGGACATTATGCGAGAACTTGGCGCGGCTGAACCAAAGCTCAAGTCACCTACCTTTGGTGTGGACAGCGAAATGTTCAAACCCCGTCTACGACCGCAATTAGGCAACGGTATAGTGCAAGCTCTCTTCGTGGGAAGCCTGATTCCGAGAAAAGGACTACATGATCTTTTAAGAGCCATGAATGCTCCTGAACTGGAAAGCCTGCATCTTACCGTGGTCGGAGAAGGGGTGTATGAACCGGAACTACGGTCCTTGATGGAGAAGCTTGGCGTCAACGGACGTGTTCGCATGCTCGGACTTCAGCCTCCGGTTGAAGTGGCCCGCCTCATGAGCGCGGCGGATTTCCTTTGTCTCCCCACGTACATGGAAGGTCGTCCCAACGTGGTGAACGAAGCAATGGCGTCCGGGATTGCAGTTGTGTCCACACGTGTGGGCGGAATACCCGACATGGTGATAGAAGGCGAAACAGCGCTGCTCTGCGAACCGGGAGACATCGATTGTTTGCGGCGATCTCTCATTCAGCTCACACATAATCCTGAGCTACGACACCATATGGGACGCAAAGCACGCAGCTTCATCCTAGAATCCGGGATCAGTTGGGAAGCCACCGCGACTGAATTTGCCGACCTTTTTTCCAGAGCGATACAGGGCGACTCCGCAGCCGCTCTTTTGGAAAGTGGTGAGAGGTAATAGAGGCCTTCTGCCGGACACTGGCGCTTTGGACGGCGCCTTCTGCCATTCCATGGCTTAATAATCGCGGACTAAGAGCCTCTACACAAGCAAAACAGCATGCAATCTATTCATAAGAAAGCCGACCCCACTGTTGTAGACCGGATTCAAAGCCTGCTAAAAGGCCGTACACCATTCATCTATCTCCTCACAGAAGAAGAAGAGCGCGTTGAATATATCATCGAAAGCATAGCCAAGAAGCACAAGATGCCGGTGCGACATTGGTCTTGTCTCACCGAGCGCGGTCAATCGCCGACAAAGGTTGATCAGGAATTGTTGGATCCCATCCAGGCGCTGAGAGATTTCATGACTTCTGGCGTGGACCGCATTCTACTCTTCAAAGATCTGCACCTTGTGCTCAGGGATAATCCCACGCTGATTCGACAAATCAAAGACTCTAATCGTACTCTTCGTTCCCTGCGTAAGCAGATTTTTTTTGTATCCCCGCATCTTGCACTCCCAGACGAGCTGTTTCCCCTTTTTAAGATCGAAGATGTGCCTCTACCAAAAACAGATGAGTTGAACGCTCTCCTAGAGCGGTGTATACGATCTCTTCCCACATCCCATGCGCTCACAGAGTCACTGACCCATGATCAGCGAGATAAGCTGGTCACGGCGGCGATGGGGTTCACCTTCAACGAAGCGCTTGATGCGTTTCAGGACGCTCTCATGGGAAAAGAAGCGGTTGATGATGACGCCATCAACTCAGTTCTAAATGAAAAACAAAGACTCGTTAGAAAGAGTGGAGTCCTCGAATACGTAAATACACAGGAAAACCCTTGGGAGATCGGTGGTCTTTTGAACCTCAAGAAATGGCTGGCCGAGCGCTCGAAGGCTTTTTCACCGGAATCCAGAAAACTTGGACTTACTCCGCCCAAGGGAATTTTGGTGATGGGCGTGAGCGGCTGCGGGAAAAGCCTGTGCATCAAGGCCATAGCGGCCCAATGGAAGTTGCCGCTTTTACGCTTGGATATGGGAAGGCTCTACGATGGCCTCGCAGGCCCTCCCGAAGAAGCAATGCGCAAAGCAATTAAGACTGCGGAGGCCGTAGCCCCCTGCGTCCTGTGGATCGACGAGATTGAAGCTGGTATAGCAAATCAGCAACAGAAGCAGAGTGGCGGAAAAGAAGCGCGCGTCTTAGCCCTTTTCCTTACCTGGATGCAGGAGAAAACTGCTCCGGTTTTTGTAGGCGCCACTGCAAACGAGGTAGAGGTTTTGCCGCCTGAGATACTCCGCAAAGGCCGTTTTGATGAACTCTTCTATATGGGTCTCCCGCTGAAATCCGAGCGCGTCCAGATCCTTCGCATCCACATGGAGCGTCGTTACGTGAATCCGGCTGACTTTGATATGGACTACTTGGCTGAAAGCACGTCCGGTCTAAACGGCGCCGAAATCGAGCAAGGTATCATTTCGGCCCTATTCGAGAGTTCTTCTAAGGAAGTGGATCTGTCCGAGCATATCTTGGCGAACAGTTTGCGCAACATTGTGCCCTTATCTCGTACCATGCGCGAACGCATTCAAAAAATTGAATCCTGGGCTCGAGATCGCGCGATGAAGGCGTCTTTAGAGACGCTATAGCGCGGCGTATTCGGCGGTGGTGATCCGACATGTTTCAAAACAGGTCGAGGGAACCTATAACGCCGAGAAGAGTTGCCGTACTTGCGGCGGTCTCTGATCGGATAAAAGCCTGAGACGATATTCAAGGTGACATCGAACTTGTAAACCATGCTGATAGAAGGATTAAAGCAAATTTATGCAGATTTTATGGATCTCCTGCTTCCTGCTGCGTGTGCGCTATGCCACACTCCCGTACTGAACAACGAGCCTATTTGCGACACATGCTTAAGTGAACTTCCCAAGATGGAGGGGTCGCTTTGTGCTAGATGCGGGATACCTTTTACAAAGTTGTGCATTACCACACAATTGTGTGCAACGTGCTCGCTGAATCCTCCCGCCTATGACAAAGCGAGATTCGCAGGTCCATACGAATCCGGTCTTCGTACGGCCATACGCAAACTAAAATACTCAGGCGAGTTGCGCATGGCACGGGTTCTCTCCATGATTCTTCTGAATACATACCGCTGCTATTATGCCGACACTGAGCTAAGTCTCATCATTCCCGTGCCCGCGCATCCCAAAAAGATGCGTCGCCGTGGCTTCAATCAGGTGATCCTAATCGCAGATGGGCTTGCACACTACACCAACACCGAGCTGGATCGTTTCTCATTGGCCAAGAGACTTGACACGAGGGCGCAGGTCGGATTGAGTGCTGGAGAGCGTCTCG
>JBBRBO010000161.1:0-7774 GCA_038205805.1 Desulfomonilales bacterium | reverse complement strand
CGTTGACTCTCGTGCCGGAGATCGCTCTTACTCCTCAGTTGGCGGATCGCTTCAGAAGCCGTCTCGGTCCCGGCGTCGGCATCTTTCACAGCGGCTTCACCAACGCCCAGCGCATATACGGCCGAAGCCGTGTCATGAGCGGTGACATTAAGGTGGTCATAGCGGCGCGTTCGGGGATTTTCTTGCCCATGCAGGACTTGGGGCTCATCATCGTGGATGAAGAGCACGACACGTCCTACAAACAGGCTGACGGATGCCCGTATAACGCCCGCGACATGGCCCTGATCCGCGCCAAGATGCAGGAAGCCACGGTAATCCTCGGGAGCGCCACCCCAAGCTTCGAGACCTACATGAACGCCAAGAAGGGCAAGTTTAGGAAGCTTGATCTCCCCATACGAACCCACGGCGGCGGGCTGCCCAAGGTGGAACTCATCGACCTGAAGCAGCATAAGCTCGCCAAGACATCGCTGCTGACTGGGCCGACGCTCCAGGCCATCGAGGAGACCCTGAAGCGCAAAGAGCAGGTGTTGATCTTCCTAAACCGCCGTGGATTCGACACCTTTGTGCTGTGCCGAAGCTGCGGGCACGTCTTCAAATGCCCCAATTGCGACATCAGCCTTACCCACCACAAGAGCGCCAAGGATTTGCGGTGCCACTTTTGCGGGTATTCCCAAGAGTCGCCACCCCTTTGCCCAATCTGCGGGAGCGAAAAGATCTTCTTCGGCGGGATCGGCGTTCAGAAGATCGAGGAAGACCTTGCGACGCTTTTCCCCGAAGCGGTGATCGAACGGCTCGACAGGGATTCAACTCACCGTCGCGAGGACCTTGAGGACATACTCGACAGATTTCGGGACAAGAAGATCGACATCCTCACGGGCACTCAAATGCTCGTGAAGGGGCATGATTTTCCAGGGATTTCGCTCGTTGTGGCCCTTTGCGGAGATGCGTCATTGCACTTCCCGGATTTCCGTTCAGGGGAGCGCACCTTCCAGATGTTGACCCAGGTGGCCGGTCGCACGGGCCGGGGAGCGGACACGGGCAAGGTCATCGTGCAGACCTTCGATCCGGAGCACGAGGCAATCCAGTGCGCATCCACCCACGACTACGAGACATTTTTCGACTACGACTCCCGCTTGCGCAGTGAGCTGCTGTACCCGCCGTACGGGCATCTCATCCTCATCCGCATAGACGGCGTGAACGAGAAACGGGTGGAATCCAAAGCCGTTAAGATCGCAGCCGCCGCACGGGGGATTGCGGGAGACTCCCGGCGAGTCTTCATCCTCGGGCCGGCGCCCGCTCCACGGAAAAAGCTCGTGGGAAAGCACCGTTGGCAAGTGCTCCTCAAAGGCGCGGACCGCCGTGATGTGCGCTCACTCGTGGCCGAGCTGGAAGCCGCCGGTCACCTCAAGAGCAGAGGAGTCAGAATCAGCATCGACGTGGACCCCATGGATCTGATGTGATCGGCTGCCGGCTGTGAACCGATTTCCACGGAATATCGGAAAGGGTTTGTCAGCATTCATTTGATAGGTTTGCTGCGGCCTCGCCTATAATTTCAATACATTTCATAAATCCCAAGGCAAGCAATCTGTCTCCGTCCAAGTCTTGTCTAGTTTTTCCGTGGACAAAGCTGACCGTTTCACGAGCGGCGTCCAGCATATGCCTTAGCCGGACTTCGTCATTCTTTTGCATACTGCGCCTTTGCTTCCGCCATTACTTCATTCCTGAAGTACCGACTCAGCTCATAAGGGGTGCGAAGATCCACTTTCCGGCCGTCAAGGGCGTCCGATAATTCCTGCTCCATATCGGCAAGTTCAAAAAAACCGGGAGTGCGCCCTTTTTCAAACTCCACAATGAAGTCTATGTCGCTCTCGGGTCCAAAATTCTCGCGTAAATACGACCCGAAAACGGACAGCTTGCTTATATGGTATTTTCTGCAAAAAGCTTCAATCAGATCTTTCGGGATATCCGGATGTCTTCTACTCATGAAATCGTGCTCTTCTCCCTAAATTATAAGAAGCACTAAGAAGCACAGTGATTAAAACAATATACCCACTAAATGTGTCGTCCTCTTCAGAGAAATTATATCGTATAATCGCCATATAGCTTCTTTTGCGGAAGGCAATCAAGCATTTTATGTTCCCGACCATAGATGCGCTGCAAATAACCAGTTGCATGAGCCGATTATAGAGCTATTGCCTTCAATAATGGAGTTCAAGGCTTCCCACAAGCGGTGAGTTACGTGCCCGCAGGTTTTCCATGAAGTCTGAAAACCCTCCCATTCACGTGTGAATTCTCCCCGTCGGAGCCTTCCCGCTTGGCCGGCGTTATCGGTACGAGCGGTGGATGGTAAATCCCGTGAGCGTCACAAGGTAAGCCGCTCCCGCGATGACGATGGTTGTAGCGCCTACAGGATAGTTGGGGGAATAGCTCACCACAAGTCCGGCTGTGGAAAACAAGGCGCAGAGAACCACGGAATAGACCATCATCCGCTTGAGGTCGGATGAGAAAAATGCGGAAATCGCTGGCGGCAGCGTCAATAGGGCTATGACCATGATGATACCCACCAGTGATACGAGCACCACAACCGTCAGAGCGGTCAGGCACAGGAGCAGCAAATAGTAGAACTCGACCCGCAAGCCGCGGAGGCGAGCGAATTCGTCGTCAAAACACACCGCCAGGAACTGCTTGTAAAAGGCCAACGAAAGCGCCACGACAATGAGATCCAGTCCTCCAAGCAGCCAAAGGTCGGTTTTGGACGTCATGAGTATATTACCGAAGAGGTAGTTCATGAGATCCGCATTGTATCCCGGGGTTCTCGATACAAAGAGAACGCCTATGGCCATACCGACAGCCCAGACGGCGCCGATTACGGTGTCTTCCCGCTGTTTGGCCTTGAGACTCACCAATCCTATGATGATCGCCGCCAGCAATGCGGATACCACCGCTCCCATGATAGGAGTGACAAAAGGCATGTCATGCACACGTTGCAGGTAAAGGGCCGCTCCCATGCCGCCCAAGATGGTGTGGGAAATACCCCCGGCGATGTAAGTTATGCGTTTCGCCACCACGAAAGAGCCGATGATTCCGCAAGAGAAGGCCGCAAGAATCCCCGTAAGAAGCGCATACTGCAAGAAGGTGAATTCGGCCAGGTCGCTTAGGAAGGTATACACTTGTGGAACTCCGCCGGATCATTAAGATCGTGCCGAATCGCCTTCATGGGGGAGCCGTAAATGGTGTTGATGAGTTCCCCGGTGATTTCCGATGTGGCGTGGACCTGCACGAGGCGCTTCACGCATACCACCTTGTTCACTAGCTGCGACACAAACCCCAGGTCGTGGGACACCATGACGATGGTGAGACTCTGGGCCAACTCACGTAGCAGGGCGAAAAGTTCCGTCTCGACAATGAGGTCCAGGCCCGCGGTGGGTTCATCCATGAGGAGGAGTTTGGGGTGAGATACCAATGCCCGCGCTATGAGCGCCCGTTGCTTTTGTCCGCCGGAAAGCGCCGAGAAGTGACGCTTGCGCAGCGCCCAAATGCCGAGCTTTTCCATGATGTCCTGGGCGGCGTCCTGGTCGGCCCTAGAATAGCCGCCCATTGTGCGGGTGATGCCCAATCTGCCCATAAGGGTCAGGTCAAGGACGCTCACGGGGAATTGCGGGTCGAGCTGCGTATGCTGCGGCATGTACCCGATCTTCAGGCGAGCGCTCGCCGGTGAGCCCCCGAACACACGGAGAACACCGGTAGCGGGCGGTAACAGACCAAGCATAAGCTTAAGCAGGGTAGTCTTCCCGCCGCCGTTCGGCCCTACAATGGAAACGAAATCTCCCTCGTGGATGGTAAAATGCACATTCTCCAGGACGGGACAGCCGTTGTAAGAAAAGGACACATTACAAATTTCAATGACCGGTGTCATGGTAACTCGGTTTCCCGACAATTCGGGTGGAGTAATTACGTGCACATGGAAAAAATGTACACGAAAGACCGAAAGCGGCGCCCGTCAGCGTGGAGCGGCTTTTTGGATGGCGGCTGCCATGGCGCTTAGGTTCTCCATGTAGTCCTTGGCTACGGGATTCAAGGGGACTACGGTTCCACCAATGGCTGTGGCTACGGCGTCGGCGCTCTTCCGGGAAAACTGGGGCTGCACAAAGATCACCTTGACGCCCTCGGCTTTTGCGGCCTTTATCAATTGACTCAAACGCTTGGCGCCGGGTTCCTTGCCCTGAAATTCCACCGCCTTCTGCTTAAGGCCGTATGCGTCGGTGAAATAGCCGAACGCGGGGTGGTATACGTATACGGTCATGCCCTTATAAGGCGCCAATGCGGCTTTCAGGTTGCGATGCAGGGCGTTCAGGTCCGTTTCCAGGACCTGAAGGTTCCGCCGGTAATCATCGGCATGAGCGGGATCAGCCTTGATGAGGCCGTCGGCGATGTTCCGGGCCTGGAGCTTGGCCCGTTGCGGGTCAAGCCACGTGTGAGGGTCCGCGTCTTCCGCGTCGTGGCTGTGTGACTTGTGAGCGTCATGATGGTCGTCTTCCGCGTCCGTCTCGCGCATGGTCACGCCCTTGTTGGGATCGACCACTGTCGCGCTAGGGGCAATGGCCTTCATCTTAGGGACAAAGGAGCGCTCGAAAGGCATTCCGCTCAGGACATACACCTTGGCCTTAGCCAGTTTCCCCATGACGCTCGGTGTGGGTTCGTACGAGTGCTCATCCTGTCCAGGAGCGACCATGACTTCCACATTGACGTGTGATCCGCCTATGCGCTCGGCGAAATACGCTTGAGGGGTAATGCTGGTAAACACGGGGAGTGTGTCTCCCATAGCGTGTGTGTATACGCCCCCAAAGACAGTGACGATCAATATTAAGGACAGTCGTACATATGGGGTCATGGAACCTCGCTTCGTGCAATAGTAATTGTGGTCCACCGGGCTTGAGTAGAGTCAGCGGCCGGCGCTCCACTGTGAAGCGCTCCCTTCCTGGTTACTCGCCGGACGAGCGGCCACCGTGACGTTGGCTCACTTCCCGCCATGCTCTGAGTGGGCGGGATCATTGCCTGTCCGCTCACATACCAAGTGCAGGGCGTTGCATTCTTTGCATTGAGTCACGAAATGGTCTTTGGTGAAGCGTTTCCAGTGTTCTTTTTGGTTGGGTAAGAGAATGCCCGAACCTTTACACAAAGGGCAAACGCACCCCAATGCTGCGAGAATGGCGTTCCGAATGAACTCGGACCGATTGGGAATGCCTTTGAGAGCTTCCTTAAGATATTCGGGCGCCTTGAAGGTAATAATATCGGTCTTTTCGTCGAACATGCGTTCCTCGCGGCTCTTCGTAGATTGTATTACCTCGTATTACCTCTGTCAAGAATAGGTGGTGGAAGTGGGTTTTTTCATTCTGGAAGGCCGGAGGGGTGTTTGTGAAGTGTGATACGCGCAGAGGCTTTGGTTTGATACCGATGTGCTTTCCAAAAAGTAAGATCGGCGGAGCTTTTTTGCAAAGCAGGTTTTCCCAAATATTACTTCTTTGATTAGGTTTTGGTATAAACACAGCTCGCCGGCGTCAATCACCGTCGGACTTTTCCTGGGTTGATTCCGGTAGTGGTAAGCCTCCTATAAGGCGGCCGAAATACGGGGGCGTCATCGTCTCAAAGGTAACCGGCTTCCCGTTGAACGGATGCGTGAACGAGAGGGTTTTCGCGTGTAAGGCGAGTCGTTTGTAGATTCCCTTGTCGTTGCCGTACTTGTCGTCCCCTACCACGGCATGGCCAATGCCGGCCAGGTGCACGCGGGCTTGGTGCTTTTGCCCCGTGAGCAGATCAACTTCCAAGAGGGCGAACTCTTCGGTCTGCTTAAGGACCTTGTAGGCCGTGCGAGCCGGTCTTTTCGAGCCGGCTTCGGATGTAATGTAGACCCTTCTCGCCTTGTTCTCGGCCAGGTATGTGGAAATGGTGTCGGAGTTTTTCTCACATACGCCATGGACAACCGCAAGGTATTTCTTTGTCGTGCGCTCCCAATTGTTCTGGAGGAAATGCTTGGCTTCGGGGGTCTTCGCAAAGACCAGTATGCCTGATGTGTCGCGATCCAGCCGGTGCACGATGAATACTCGCTTACTTGACTTACCTTGTCCCTTGCGGACATAGTCCGTGAGAATGAAGTACGCCGTGCGAGATTTCTCCTGGTCGGATCCCATGGTCAACAGGCCCGGTGGTTTGTCCACCACGAGAATATCCTTGTCTTCGTAAAGAAGCACAATCCCTTTCGGGAGAATCCTATTTCCGGATGCGCTTGGTTTTGGCATGGTGGTCCTTTATAGCTTAGGCGCAGAGCAGTCTCTAGTTCGGTGAACGATTACCGGTATTTTCCGCATGAACAGACAAGCTTTCACTCACCTATGAACGGCAGTCGGCTGTAGATCCACCTCCATTATGCGCCAAGTATGTCCCGGACTCGTTCGTAGCCGCTGCGGCCGAGGAGCGTCATTCCAATAGCCGGGGCCGCTTTCAAGCAAAATATCCCTGCAGGGTGCGACCTCATGGCCTTTAAGAAGTACCCCGCTGCTCGGGAACGCTCGCCGAGGGCCGCAGCGTCTCCGGCGAGGCGGAGAAACGCCTTGCATTTCATGTCTGCGCTGCGATTGGGAACGGCGACATACTCCTCCAGGAGCTTTCTTGTGAGCAGCTTGATGCGCCGCTCTCGCTGGGTGCTCAAGGAAAGTGGATGAACTCGATAGCGATAGAAGTTCTCGCGAAGGGCCACAAACCTGAAGCCTTTATCGGCGGCTCGCAGCCAATACTCGTAATCTTCCACTCCGAAGAGCGCCTCATCGTATGAACCGCAAGCAGACCACACTCGTCGTCTGAACAGAAAGCAGGCCCCCACCACGTTGAAATACGCCAGACCGTCGGGCGCCGGCGCGCTTTGCTTCCGGAGGGGTCGGCCATGTTCATCTATGAGGGTAGAGTCCGTATATACAACATCAACGTCGGGGCGGTTCTTCAGGAAATCCGCCATAACCGCGAGAGCGTCCGGATGGTAGCAATTGTCGTGTGAGGTCCATGTGAGTAATTCTCCCTGCGCAACCCGAAATCCCGTATTCAACGCAGCCGGCAGGCCGGCGTTCGCTTCATGGCGAACCAAGTGGATACGAGCGTCCTTCAGAGCGGCCTCTTCGACGAAAGCGGCTGACCCATCCGTTGAGCCGTCGTCCACGATAATCAGCTCAAAACGACCGTATGTTTGCGTTAAGCAGCTCCCGACGGCCGATTCGAGATACGGCTCTCCATTGTAAACCGGCAGAACGATGGAGATAAGGGGATTGCGGTCGTTCTCCGTGGTATTCGGCTCAGACGACATAGCTGCTCGTTAAATGGCCGGCGATCCGGCGTGATAGGGTTCTCTCGTAAAACGATCTCCGGCCGTAGATGCGGCTGAAACCCAGGGCCGCCGTTCCACGTACCCTCAGTAATCCACACTACCATACATTCTATGTGATCCATTAACCCTTAGCGCAATAGTGCGCCCAACCGGCTTTAGACCGGCGGCGGCATTCATGTTCCAATTGACCAAAAACGTGAACTAAGCTACCTTCAACGAGCCAAACAAGATACGTAGCCGTTCACCACGAATGGGCGCCTATTATAGTTCTGGTCTTTAAAAGTAGCGGTCATAGGAACCCGGCGATAGTGTCTCTGAGAGAAGCTGGATTGCCTTGAAATCGGTTGAACCTCCGAAAGAGTTCTCCAGCCAGTTTTTTTGCGGTTTTGAAATACCGATTGT
>JBBRBO010000160.1:0-7822 GCA_038205805.1 Desulfomonilales bacterium | reverse complement strand
AGCAGTTTAAGCGCACGCGTTCGGTACATTTCCATTGAAGACTCCTCTCCTGTGAGCCACTCGTGATGAAACCTGATACCAATGCGCAGCCAAAGAAGTAATATCGGGGAGAACCTTCTTGAAAGAAGGCTTCTCCCCGAATCCCTCTCCAAGAACTTTTAAATGGCCGAAACCGGCTTTTCTCAAGGAGAAAAAGCCGCTTTCGGCATATTAAACATTCTCAGATAGACGTCGAAAAAACTTACCTTCCCAAAAAGAGTCTTCACCAATGTTACTCGTTGGAAAGCACTTTGGTATCAGAGGAGAGGCCGATGAGTTCCGTATACCACTTCGGTCAATTTGGAGTAGCTCTCAATAAATCCACGGTCAACTTTGGATGATGTGCGCTTAGGACTTCAAAGGTCCTGATTTCGAGGAATCCGGCTTCACTCAGAGACACTATCGCCGGGTTCTTCTGACCGCTATTATCAAAGACCAGTACTAGAACAAGTACCTATGAAGATAATTTCCGGAATGGGCATTTTCAAAAACAGCGGCGGTGAAAAGGAATGGGAAGCGCTTTCATATAGATTTACTTCCACAATAAACGGTGATACCTTCGCTTCGGGTTAGCCTTAACAGGAAGCCCAAAGGGTAGGAATTCATGACGAGAATGGTCCAAGTGAAAGGAGTATGAGGATATGATCAAAAGATCCATCATGATTTTGACACTTCTTGCGATGTCGGCATTCGGCGCTTGCGCATGTTGGGGGTACACGATCAGCCAATGGCCGGCGCCCGGCATACCAAACACCGTGTACGGTCCCGGCTCAGCGAGTCTCGGTTCCGTTGATCTCGGCGCCGTCTTACCTGGGAACGCAGGACACGGCGGATACGGCGGCGGCGCATACGGCGGACAAAGTGGATACGGCGGATACGGCTATCAGGGGTCTTACGGCGGCGGATATGGCGGCGGTTACCAAGGACAGGGCTGGGGTCGTTAACCTTCTATCCCGTAGGAACGGCGGCGTCTGAGATAATTTCAAGCCATGAAAAGGTCACGAGTGTTCATTCGCATTGACCAGGGGTTATCAAAATTACAAGAGCCGGCCTAAAAATTCATTCACTCAGATTCAAGATTGTTGAGCCAATGTCCTACTACCTCTCGAAACAATGCTTGGAAATCTGATCTTCCGCAGAGATTAGGCCGGCAAAGATAGTCGTAAGCAAGATTGACGGCGGATCTCAATTCCGTGGCAGAAAGCTCCGCCGCCATTACGACGAGGACATCATCAATATCAACGATAGCCAGGTCTCTCTCAAAAGGCTTCAGAAAGGTAATGAGCTGAGCTGGTTCAGCGAGTTCATGATCCGAGTTAACGTCCGCGGCCATGATCACATACTTAGTGAGGCCGTACTGGTCCATTTTTGCTCCAAAATCGGCCACTCGGTTTTTCCAATCCGTTCTTACGGTAACCTCGTATGCACGTACCAACTCGCCTTCATGAAACTCTTCGATATCTCCCGCAGTCTCATCATATTTATCAGCAGCGTGTGGATGATGTGTTCTGATTTCGTATCCGTATCTAAGCCTGTGAACTTTGAGGAGCGCTGAAATCAAGAATTGTTGAATATGGCCTTCGCTGTTCAGTTCCAGCAAATCAAACAAAAGCTTTTTAGCCTGAGCGAACGTGAGAACATCTGCTCCGATCGGCGGAATAGGTCGGGTCTTTTGTCTCGACTCAGCAAACTTTGCGGCTATGTAGGAAGCTATCCGCAGGCGCTCATCCGATTTCGCTTCGGCCAGGACTTTACAGAATTCAGCGAAACGATCCGTGTCTGCTGATAACCTTACAGCAAGTTTGTTTCCTTTCCAACCAAGATTTTCTCCGAAAGCTGTGATGGCTTTGTGAAAAGTTAGTTGTCGCTGTGTGAGACCAGTGGAGAGCAGTTTATCCCCAAACCGGCCCCTGTAGCCGATAGGCAGGACATCACAATCCCACCCGGGATCAGCAACGGCGTACCAGGCGAAGAAAAGAGAGGCCACACGCACACTGGCGGCCCGATGTTCCACCTGTTTTTCGCAGATGATACGGTTTTTCGGATTGGGTAAACCAGATAGCGCTCGCCCTTCGATATAGCCGTCAATTGCCGTCAAGGCATCAGCTACGGCCTTTTCCACTCTCGCATTTCTTACTTCTTTCGGCATTTCTCGGGTACCATAGCAGTTGCTGAAATTCCTGCGGAACATGATGAGTGGTCTCATCACATACCTCGTTTTTCAGTTGTCTCACCAGTTCACGCCCAAGCGCCTCGGCAAGAACAGGTGGAACAGCATCCCCTACCTGCGTGTACCGTGAGCTTCGAGAGCCCACGAACTTTATGTCTGAAGGAAATGTCTGAATCAACGCGGATTCTTCCACACTGAGCCTTCTCGCGCCGGGAACTTCCCCTTGACGGGGAGTCCCACCGGCTCTTAGATGTCGATGGTAATCCACAGCCGTATCTTGTGTGTCAACCCAATGAGTCTTATATCCGCCCGCTGAAGCAAGAATAGTGTGACATGGCCCCGCTAGGTCTATTGGTCTGCCGCCCCCGTTATAGACGTGACCTGCATAGGGACTTGGACGCAGGTCGGGGTGCTTGGCGTATACCACAGGGCACAACGGGGACTCCCCATGCGGCTCATGAGAAACGACCGATCCACATGATACGTGAGGCCGAGGACTTCCGGGTCCAAAAAACGGACGAGGAAACCAGTACAGCCGATCACGAATACCCACGATAAATAGACGACGTCTTTTCTGAGGTACACCATAATCAGCGGCATTGAGCACTTGCCGAGAGACGAAGAACCCAAGACTCGAAAAAGCGTTTAAAATCTCATTAAAATAATGAATCCTCGATTTAACGAGCAGCCCGGGCACGTTTTCCATAAAGACGGCCGCAGGGTGCAAAAGAGCAACTGCTTTAAGAAACGCAGGGATCATATTCCTCGTATCATCATCGCCTTTACGAAGTCCGCCGCTCGAGAACGGTTGGCAAGGAGGTCCACCGTAGACTACATCAACTAACCCTCGAAACCGTGAAAGGTCGGCATCAACAATGTTCTCACGTATCCGCTCAACTTCCGGTGAGTGTGAACCGTACGTTTCCATTGCATCGGCATTCTTTTCCAATGCTGCAATGGTCTCAATCCCTGCACGTTTAAAGCCTATCGTCAGGCCCCCAGCGCCGGAAAATAAATCTATGGCCCTAAGGCTCATCTCGAACTCCGATAAATGGCTTTGTTGAGCGGAAATATTGCATCAGGCATTGGCTTTGTCAATTTCCGTCCGTCACCCAGCCTAAACCAAAACGCTCGAAGTCAATTTCTGAGATAGTAGCAGTAGCAGAAGAGGCGGGCGCCTGAATCTGTTAACCTGCGAACTCCTCGTCGTCATTTCAGATTTTGAACCCATTTCTTGTGAACGATTACGCTGAAACACCATGAGGTATCGCGTAGAAAAGAACGGCAAAGTAATGAAAAATACTGCCCGCTAAGACAAACACGTGCCAGACGGCATGACGATAGGGAAGGCTGCGAGCGACATAAAAGGCTATCCCGGCCGTGTATGAAATCCCCCCAAGGAGAAGCAGCACTATCCCTTCATGTGGGACTGCCGTAAGTAACTGTCGCATGGCCAAAACAATGGCCCATCCCATAATCACATACAAGCTGACGGATATTACCCGTCGTCTCTGTTCGGCAAAAACTTCATAAAAGGTCCCAAACAACGCCAGACCCCAAATTACGCCGAAAAGGGACCATCCCCAAGGGCCTCTAAGACTTATCAGCGTAAACGGCGTGTACGTGCCTGCAATGAGAAAGAATATGGCCGAATGATCCAACACTTGCATGATACGTTTCACTTGAGGTTGTTGAATGCCGTGATACAGAGTCGATGCCGTATAGAGGAGAATAAGGGTTGTACCGAAAATAATGCTGCTGATTACCCGATACATATCGCCCGACGTCTTTGCGGCAATAAGCAGAAAAATCAGACCCACGACCGATAAAAAAATCCCTATTCCATGAGTAATGCTGTTGGCTATCTCCTCATGAAGCGTGTATTTGGCTGCAATCGTCTCACTTGTCATCGTTACTCCACGGAGTTGTTGCGCTTCGATTATGTTAATGCTGATCGTTTAATGGGCTTGAGGCTGCTCAACGCCTTGTAAAAGCCCGATGGGATGCTCACGCCCTCGGCCTCGACATCGTAACGCAGATGAGTTTATCACATAGCGTACGATCGTGGGAATCTCTGGTCCGTGATGCGAAAATCACAAATGCGCCGGCCCGCATTGTCACGGAAAATTTAGGCTATGGGCATACGTGGAAGAAAATCCCGGCGCCGTAGCGAGTTCCGTGTATTCCACGGCTCGGGCGATGCGCTCGGCGGCTCGGCGTTCCTTCATCGAGATGAGGCATAAGCGGGCGCCTGCGCCTGCCGCGTTTCCCGCCTGGATAATCCTGTCGCGAGGGACGTCCGGCAGCATACCGATGGCCACGGCGCTCTCGATGTTGATATGGGCGCCGAAGGCCCCGGCCAGGTAGATCTCGTCCACATCCGAGGCGCTGAGACCGACCAGCCCCAAGAGCGTTTCCACGCCGGTGCGGATGGCGGCCTTGGCCAGTTGTACGGCCACAATGTCCTTCTGGGTAAGGACAATATCACGGCCTGTGCCGCTCTTCTCGACCACCACGTACTCCGGCCCGCCGGCGGATACTCGCACACGATGAGCGTCCCGGTCGAGCAATCCCAAGGCGTTTATGACCCCTGCCTTTCGCAGCGCCGCAATACTATCCACCACTCCGGAACCGCATAGGCCGAGCGGGGCCTGGTTGCCGATGGTAACGCACCGCAGGCCGCCGTTTTCTCCCGGCTGAGCGTGACTGATTGCCCCGGCCACCGCTCGCATACCGTGCGTGATGTTCGCTCCTTCAAACGCCGGTCCCGATGCGCACGAGCAACACATCAGCCGCTCCCCATGCTTGAGCGCGATCTCGGTGTTCGTGCCGATGTCCAGTCCCAGCGTGATCTTCCGGGATTCATGGATCCCCAGCCCAAGTATCATGGCCACGTGGTCACCGCCGACAAACCCGGCGATTGACGGCGCAACATACAACTCAGCTCCGAGCGCTGCGTGCAGGGGCACATCTCGGGCTTTTAGCTCCACGGCCGCAACGGTGGCCGCCGTATACGGGGCGCTCCCCAAAGCCTCCACGGGAGCCTCCAGAAACAAATGGCTCATGGCGGTGTTCCCCACGATCACCACCTGCTCGATGTGCGATACGTCACAACCCGCTTGCGTCACGGTGAGATCCGCAAGATCATTCACGCAATCCCGAAGCAGCTCCGCCATAAGTCCGCGGTTCGCCTCGCTTTCCACGGCAAAAGCCAACCGGCTCATGATGTCTTCACCGTATGGGATTTGCGGATTCATCAGGGCGTCCGCTGCAAGGGTCTCTCCCGTGGTGAGATCCACGAGATACGCCGCAATCTTCGTGGAACCAAGATCCACGGCAAGTCCCATCGCTGCGGGAGCGTCGGCGCCATCAAAATAATTAGTGATCTCGCCGCCTGAGACGGTTACGGTTACCGTGCCCGTTTCACTCACCAGAGGCGGAACAGCCTTGAGGACCTCAAAATCCCAGATCGGATTGTGGATTGCCCCGGTTCGCGCCAGGAGCTGTGTTATTTGATCCGCAGTGGAAACCGGATTGAGTAACGTGGATTGCGCCGTCTCGACCGTAAGGCGTCGGACCGCCGGATCAATGGGCACATCCCTTTGCAAGCCGTCGATCTGCGTTTCCATCGCCCCGGACAGAGACTCGGCAGGAATCCGTATCCGCAATGCCCCGAGGGCCTTCGCTTGACATGCGAGCCTCACACCCGAGGTCCGCTCGAACTCCGAGAGCAATTCCAATTCCGCTGCGGTGGGTTCCGTAACATCACCCGCGATGATCTTCACCCGGCAGTTTCCGCAGGTCCCATTCCCTCCACACGGAGCGCTCAACGTATTTCCGTGAACAACAACGGCACGCAAGGCCTCGATGATCGTCTGGTGGGGTTTAATCTGCACATGGCGGCCTGTAGGCTCTAATTCAATAAAATGGCTCAATTATGCCTCCCGGCAATCATAATACGAATGCGCAATAAAAGAAGTAATATTGGAGAGAACCTTCTTGAAAGAAGTTTCTCCCCAAACCCCTCTCCAAGAACTTTCAAAATAGCTGCAAGTGCCTTTTCTCAAGGAGAAAAAGCCACTTGCGGTGCATTTAAACATTCTTTCAGAGTAGTTAGGGAAACCTGCTCTTACAAAAATATCCTTCACCTATATTCCTCGTTCGACTGCACATTGGTATAAGAGCGTCTTGTCGAAGAGGGCTCTCCCCGACTACCGTGATGAAGAGCTTTCATCCGGGTGGGCCTGAAATGAATAGGCACGCTCTGTATTGTTCGGCTAATGCGCTCCAGCGAATGGGAACAAGTGGATTTCTCTCAATATACTATCTTGAAGCCGATTTTTTTTCGCTATGTCTTGTCTATTACCGTTTGTACCTGTCATTATGGCGTCAATTTCGCTGTCTGGTAGTCACTTCATACGGGATTCAGAAACTAAGATTTTCTCTAGGGCGTGAATCAAAGGCCAAAGTTCGTGCATAGTCGTGTGCCAAACCATGTCGAGATTAATCTCGAAGTAAGCGTGAATAAGTTTATGCCGCATGCCCAAAATATTTGACCAAGGAAGCTCCGGGTGTTGTTCGCGAAATTCGGGAGTAAGCTTCTAAGCAGCCTCGCCGACAGTTTCAATGGCTTTAATCATTGCCAAGGTGAGCATCTGGTCGTGGTTCAGGTCCTCCCGAGTCCTGTTTTCTGCAAAGCGCAATGCTCTTTGTGCAAATTCTATCTCGTGTCTGATTCGTATAAGGTCATCCTTGCGCATACTGAACCTCTGCCTGCTCCATAACTTCATCGCGGAAGTATCGGCTGAGATCCTGAGCCGTCCTCAAATCCACTTTTCTGCCAAGTATTTCAGAAAGTTCAATTTCCATTCCGGCAAATTTGATCAGTCCCGGAATATGTTTAGGATTGAATTCGACAAGAAAATCGATGTCGCTCTCGGGTCCGAAATCGTCTCTCAGGTACGACCCGAAAATGGATAGTTTTCGGATGTGGTGTTTTCTACAGAACTTCTCTATGAGATCCTTGGGAATTTCGGGACGCCGGCTATCCATGAAATTTACTCCGTTTGTCGAGATTGACGGTTGGCGCAGTTATTAACAAAGACATCTTATAGGCGCCGATTTCGACCGATTGAACGTGAAACGGCTCCGCTATCAGTAAAACGACGCGAGGAGCATGATCGATACTCTATTAGCCTTTCGAGCGCGAATACCATAAAGAGCAGGCCACTGAAAACCAGTGGGTCAAGAAACCGAAAGAGTAAGAAATAAATGGAGCGGGAATCATGCAGCCGTCTCCATACGCGTGGGTAGCTTATTGGTGGCGCTAACCGGTTCGAAAACGCCTCTGAGCCGCTCTGGTTGGGATTTTCCTTTTTTGGGTTGACAAGCTTTATCGGTTTTTCTACACTGTAATTAAGTGTTGAATAATCTTAACTGATCGTTTCCGTATCAGTGCTCCACTAGCTTTATTTTGCATATTATACCGGGTACGTGGATGGGGAATCGCCTACTCGCGATAAGCGAGTCGTGTTGTATTTTAATGTTTCTCCGGCGCCCCGACGTGAATCAAATTGGTGGAGCCGAGTTGTAAATAAATTTTTGTTGACTACA
>JBBRBO010000159.1:0-7830 GCA_038205805.1 Desulfomonilales bacterium | reverse complement strand
CTCTTCCCCCATATGAGGCCCGAAAAGGGCATAGGATGAATCTTCCTTTTGAACTTGCGGTAGGCCTTCGTTATATGAGGGCCAAGCGCAAACAGGCGTTTATTTCCATTATCAGCGCCTTCAGTGTGCTCGGTGTAATGTTGGGGGTTATGACCCTCATAATTGTTTTAGGTGTGATGAACGGGTTCGAAAAAGACTTGAAGGAAAAGATTTTGGGCACCGTATCACACCTGGTGGTAATGAGCCATTCCAGCCGGTCCATTACGGAATGGCCGAAGCTGATGCGGACGATCAATGATCTCGACGGAGTTAAAGCCACAACACCCTACATCTACGGCCAAGCGATGGCCTCGACCAAGGGACGAGTGCGCGGCGTCATTGTGCGTGGAATCGATCCCGTTACCGCGCCGGACGTGATTTCCCTCGGCAAATACATGGTCTCCGGCTCAGTCGCCGATCTAACGGACATCCCCGGCGCCTTGCCGTCCATCATTGTAGGTAAAGAGCTGGCTACGCTCAGCGGTATTCGCGTCGGCGAAGTGGTCCAGCTCATATCGCCGCAAGGAAAACGAACCCCGCTTGGGCCTCTGCCGCGGGTACAAAACTACAAGGTAGTCGGTGAGTTCAAGTCGGGTATGTACGAATTTGATTCCAATCTCGTATATATGAACTTAGACCAAGCTCAGCGTTTCTTTGAAATGGGCGAATCCGTCACCGGTATCGAAGTGAACGTCAAGGACGTATATTACGCCCCCAAGCTGGCCGGCAGAATAGAAGCCCTGCTGGGCGCGCCGTTCTGGACCAGAACATGGCGTGACATGTATCGTAACCTTTTCGCCGCGCTCAAGCTGGAAAAGCTCGCTATGTTCGTTATACTTACGTTCATTGTGCTGGTGGCGGCCTTTAACATCATTATTTCCCTGATTATGTTGGTGATGGAGAAGAGCCGAGACATTGCGATTCTAAAGGCCTTAGGGGCGACCTCCGATAAGATCATGCGCATTTTCATGGTTCAAGGCATGATAGTGGGCATTGTGGGCACGTTCTTGGGCGCAGTATTCGGCTTAGGCGGAGCGGCCCTGCTCGCCAGGTGCAGGATCATAGAGCTTCCCGAGGAGATTTACACGATCTCCACTTTGCCGATATTCGTCGAACCGCTGGATGTCCTCATCATCTGCGCAGTGGCTCTCACCATCTGCTTCCTCGCTACACTTTATCCGTCGTTCAGGGCCGCTCGGCTCGAGCCCGTGGAGGCCCTTAGGTATGAGTAGTCGCCCCATCCTTTGCGCAAAACAACTCGTTAAGAGTTATTCGAATGGCTCGAAGAACATAGAAGTGCTTCGGGGGATCGATTTTTGCGTGGAGCCGGGTGAAAGCATCGCCATCACAGGTCCTTCAGGAGTGGGGAAAACTACCCTGCTGCATATAATGGGATTGCTCGATAGACCGGTAAGCGGCGAAGTCGTCCTGGACGGTCAAGACGTCTTGCGTCTGAGCGACACTGATCGAGCCAAAATCCGGAACAAGCGAATAGGCTTCGTCTTCCAGTTCTTTCAACTGCTGCCGGAATTCACGGCAGTGGAAAACGTAGAAATGCCGGGCTTCATTGCAGGGGAAAAGTCCTCCAAGTTGAGGAGCAGGGCCATGTCGCTGCTCGAAGAGGTGGGACTCGGGCATCGTACGTCTCACCGGCCGGGTGAATTATCCGGCGGAGAACAGCAGCGTGTCGCCATAGCTCGCGGGCTCATTATGGACCCGGATGTGCTCTTGGCCGACGAGCCCACAGGAAACCTGGACCCGGAAACGGGCGAGGAAATCGAAAAGCTCTTGGACGAACTCAACCAACACCGAAAAAAAACCCTGATTGTGGTAACCCACAAAGAATCGCTCGCACGGGCAATGGACCGAAGGGTAGCTCTCGTCGGCGGCAAATTAGAGGAGTTGCGATGAAGAGATGTCTTATCGCTCTTTTCGTCTTTTTCGCGTTGAGTCCGACGTCCAACTGGGCGCAAACTCAGAAGCTAACGAAGATACTCATATTTCCATTCAAAATAGAGGCGCAAGGGACCGCCGAAAACGTGGGAGGCGACCTAGCGGGGGTCTTGGGATCCGAACTCACTCGCGACGGCGATGTGGAGATCATCAGTGGGAGACCGTTCGCTTCAGCCGTGGAAGGCAAAAAAGTGGACCCCGCTCGGGTGGAACGCATTCTTCAGCGCGCCGAAGCAGAAACCGCAATCTGGGGCGCATTGACAAAGCTGGATGACGGCCTTGGTCTTGAGGTCTATGCCCTTCAGAAGGACAAGGGCCGCAAACCGCGCTTTTTCAGCGTGACCGGCAAAGATATGGAAGAAGTGGTGGGCCGAATTAAGGATGTCGCTATGCAGATCAGCGGCGCGACTACGGATTCCCTAAAGATCGGCGACATAAAGATAGACGGGAACAAACGCATTCAGAAAGAGGCCATTCTCAACAAGCTGAATGTAAAACCTGGAGCCCCATTCAGAAAAAACGTCATTAGCGACGAGATCCGCGAGATCTACTCGATGGGGTACTTCGATGACGTGCAGATCAAGGCCGATGAAACCCCTAAAGGCGAAATTGACCTGTCCATAATGCTCAAGGAACGCCCGTCAATCAAGGAAATCGAGATCGAAGGCAACAAACTCTTCACCAAAGACAACATACTCGACGCCATTACAACTAAGTCGTTCAACGTCGCCAGTAACGAAAAAATCCACAGCGACATCGCTACGCTGAAGAAAAAATACGAGAAAGAAGGCTATTTTCAGCCCGAAATCATCTACGAACTCAAAGAAATTTCCCCCAGCGAGGCGAAATTGATCTTTCGCATCAACGAAGGATCCAAGAGTTACCTTACGGACCTGCAGTTTGAAGGCGCGCACAAGCTCACGGATAAAGAACTCAAACGCGTGATGAACGTCAAGGAAAAGACCTGGACGTGGTTTCTCGACGACAGCGGACAGTTTACTCGGGACAAACTCGAGGAAAACCGCATGCGCCTAATGCTCTTCTACATGGATAACGGCTTTATCAACGTGCAAGTCGGCGCTCCCGATATCGCAATGAAGGAAGGCAAGGCTACCGTCACCTATCCGATACGAGAGGGTGACAGATTCCAGGTCCGCAATGTGGATGTGGAAGGTGATCTTGTTCTACCTGCCGACAAATTGCGGGCCGGTTTGGAAGTCAAGCCGCATACGTGGTTCAAGCGATCTCAGGTCGGTGACGACATCAAAGCCATCACCAAGCTCTATAACAACCTGGGATACGCTTACGCCGACGTGGAACCGCGTCAACAGATCAATGAGCAGCATAATTTTGTGGACGTGAAGTATCATATCAACAAAGGCGACCGTGTCACCATTGAACGAGTGGACATTGCGGGAAACGACCGCACCAGAGACAAAGTTATTCGTCGCAGCGTAGATGTCGCCGAGGGCGATCTCTACAGCGCCGACAAATTTGACGCCACCAAGAGCAAGCTGGAAGGCACCGAGTTCTTCGAGAACGTGCGGCTGAAAACAGCCCCGGGGAGTCGCCCCGACTTGATGAACGTCATGGTCGAGGTGCAGGAAAAGAAGACCGGTTCGCTATCCGCAGGTCTTGGTTACTCCTCGCAAGACGGCGCAATGGGGAATATCAACCTCAAAGAACGCAACCTGCTGGGGCTCGGCATCGTCGCAAACCTCAAGGCGAACCTCTCGGGCCGAAAGAATTCATACGAAGGTTCCATTACCTACCCGTGGCTCTTTGACATGCCCTTGAGTTCCACACTTCGCGGCTACCGCACCACTGGTCGCGAACAAAACTTCAGCCGAGAGAGCGAAGGCTTCGGAGTAACCGTGGGTTTCCCGCTATACGGTCTCTGGAGCATGACTACCACCATAGGGCGTGACAGCAGTAAACTTACCGGATTCGAGCGCACCTTTGCGCGCTCCATCGTCAATTATTATAAGGCTTACAACACCACCCCTGAAAGGTTTACGAACTTTGCCGAAAACTCTCTAGGAGTTACCTTCAGCAGAGATACCCGCGACACGGCGATGATCCCAACCTTCGGCAGCCGAATAGCCCTGGGCAGTAGATGGACCGGCTTCGGCGGCGACGTGGCCTTCTCCAACTATTATTCTGAAGCGGTGCATTATCACCGACTCTTTTGGAAAGCGATTCTCAAAATGAAGGCGAATACATCAATCCTTCAAGGATTCGCCAATGACCCTATCCCCTTTGATCGACGCATAAGTCTGGGCGGTATTTCCAGCATCCGAGGCTACAAGCAAGGTGAAATCGGTCCCAGAGACATCTACGGCAACATCATGGGCGGCGACAGGTCTGCATACGCCAATATTGAGACATTTTTTCCTATCGTGGAAAGCCTGAAAGTGAGCGGCGTGGTCTTTTTTGATGTAGGTAGCGCCTGGAACGCGAGCAACAGTCCTGAGATAGGAGATGTGAAAGCAGGATACGGTTTGGGAGTGCGGTGGATGTCACCTATGGGTCCCATACGGTTTGAATACGGCTGGAAAGTCGCTCCGGCACCGGGCGAGGAACGAGGAGCGGCGGCTTTTGGTATGGGGCAGCTCTTCTAAGACGTTGTCGAAATCGCTGAACGAATGTGAACGGCTCTAGGCGCAGTGACCTCGAGCGGGAAACGCATCGCCGCTCCGGGCCGCCGTATTGAAACGTCGCGTGGTTGGATCGTTCTTCTTGTGAACGATTACGCTTTGTCACATAGTTCCTAATGCGCAAATACTAACTCCGGCGCATCCACTCACGATGAACCGGTACTGCAAGGAGAAACGAAATGAAGCTTTTGTCGTTGGTCGTGGCCGCTTGCCTCGTTGTTATTTCATGGTCGGCCGCCGGAGCGGAAGGCACACCCAAGTTCGCCTTTTTCGCCATGAGCAATTTTATGCAACATTCCGCCAAAGCCAAAGAGCAACAAAAGAAAGTTGTAAATCTCATGGAACAGAAACGCACCGCCCTCGAAAACAAAAAGAAGGAACTCATAACCAAGGGTGAGGAGCTTCAGAAGCAAGGCGCAATGCTCAAAGAAGAAAAGCGCAATGAGATGATTATAGACATCAAGAAAAAAGAAATCGAATACCAAATGGCCGAACAAGAAGCGAAACAGGCGCTCCAAAACGAAGAACGTGAGTTCATGGAAATGATGCAACGGGATATTACTCGGGTCATAAAGAAAATTAGAGAGCAGAAAAACATCGATTTCGTTTTTACGTCCGAAGCGCTTATCTCGGCAAACGATGCTATGGATATTTCAGACGAAGTAGTAAAGCTCTACGATGCGGACGGCGAAGTGGGAAAACCCGTAGCCAGACCGCGACCGGCCGCGGCTCCCAGACCGAAAGCGCCTGCGCCGAAATAGAGCCGCAACTTTTGACCACAATGAGTCCAGCAGAATACACTCTCGAGGCCTTAGCGGGCCTCGTGAACGGCTCGGCGTCGGTTGCGCCCGGCCCAATTATTCGAGGTATGAAGCCGGTCGAGTTTGCGGGTCCCGAGGACCTGACGTATATCACCGGCGCCGATTACCTCGAAAAGCTCAACCACAGCCGAGCTGCGGCGGTTCTGGTTTCCCTAGATCTGGAGCCGACCACACGGGCGTTTATCCGTGTAGCGAACCCCGAAGCGGCCTTTGCTCGGCTCACGGCCGTTTTCTATCCGCACGATACGCCGCCGGCAGGCGTTTCTCCGAAGGCGGATGTTGACCCCTCCGTTTCTTTGGGCCGCAATGTCTCCATCGGAGCCTTCGCGGTGGTTGGTCCCGGTGTGGTAATAGAGGATGATGCCGTCATAGGCACGCACACCGTCATTGATCGCGATTGCCGGATCGGTTCGCGAACTCGCATCTTTCCCCACGTGACCTTGTATCGAAATGTGGTGATCGGTTCGGATGTGATAATCCATGCGGGCTGCGTAATCGGCGCGGACGGATTCGGTTACGCTCTTGAAAAGGATGTTCACGGCCGTCCTACACTTATCAAAAAGTATCACTCGGGCAGCGTCGAAATAGGCGACGGCGTCGAACTCGGGGCAATGACCGCCGTGGATCGCGCCCTTGCCGACGTCACCCGCATAGGCCCTGACACCAAGATTGATAACTTGGTCCAGGTGGCCCACAACGTCACAATAGGGCAGGGCACGGTTATCGCCTCTCAGGTGGGCATCGCCGGCAGTTCTCAGGTCGGGGACTACTGCATGATCGGCGGGCAAACGGGCATCCGAGATCACGTTAAGATCGGGTCAGGCGTAATATTGGCCGCAAAAGTGGGGGTATATCGAAGCATCGCCGACGGAGCTATTATGGCCGGAGGAGTGCCCGCAATGCCGCATAAGCTCTTTCTGCGTGTCCAGACGCTGTTCAAGAAATTGCCTGAGATGATGGAACGCCTCAGAAAGCTCGAACAAATAATACAGCGACAAACCAAGGAAAAGTGATGATTCATCCCACCGCAATCGTGAACTCCGGGGCTGAACTGGGCGATGGAGTGTCCATCGGTCCATACGCCGTCATCGGAGATAACGTCGTAATAGGAGCCGGTTGCCAGATAGGGGCTCACGCCGTCATCGAGGGACATACCTCTCTCGGGCTGGAGTGCAAAATCTCACCCTTTGCCTTGATCGGTGGCCCACCCCAGGATTTGTCTTATCAGGGCGAACCGACCCGAGTGGACATAGGCGCCCGAGTACGGATTCGTGAGTACGTCACCATACACCGTGGAACCGTCCGCGGCCGCAGCGCCACCGTGGTGGGGGACGATTGCTACCTTATGGCCTATTGTCACGTCGCCCATGATTGTATCCTCGGTCACGGGGTCATAATGGCCAATTCAGCGCACCTTGGCGGGCATATCGAGCTGGGGGATCGCGCGATTCTCGGCGGGCTGGTGGCTGTGCATCAGTTTGTACGAGTCGGGGAACACGCCCTGGTCGGCGGAGTCTCCGGTGTAGCGAAAGATGTGCCGCCTTTCACCCTCGCGTCCGGCGCAAGAATTTACGTCTATGGGTTGAACGAGGTGGGACTGCGACGAAGCGGATTCTCCAGAGACACCATTTTAAGCCTCAAGCGCGCCTTTAAGATTGCGTTCAGGTCTTCACTTACCATTCGTCAAGCGGTCGGACGTATACGTCAAGATATAGGGCATGTGCCCGAGGTTCTGAAATTCGCCGACTTTTTGGCGAGTTCCAAGCGTGGAGTGGCGCGAGTTTCCATGGCTCGCCACACGTTCAAGGCCCTCTAATTTGGAGAGCATCGGTATCATAGCCGCCACCGGCGTGGTGCCGCTCCATGTGGGACGCCAAGCGGCGAGGCTGGGCCACACATTAGTGACGATTTGCCTGAAGGGATTCACCGATCCCTCCATCGAGAGCTTGGCCGGCGAGAAATTTTGGCTCAAGCTGGGGCAGATCGACAAAGCCATAGCGATATTTAAATCCTACGGTATTCAACGGATCATCATGGCCGGCAAGATCGAAAAGACCAACATGATGAAACCATGGAATGTTTTGCCCGATCGCAGGTGTCTGCGGCTCGTGCGATCCTTGGGCGACTGGCGGGACGACACGGTATTGGCCGCTCTGGCCGAGGAATTCGCAAAGGACGGGATAGTGGTGGATGAAATCACACGATGGGCCTCCGACATCATGGCCCCCATGGGAGTCATGACCTCAAGAGCCCCTACTCAGAAACAGTGGGCCGATGTGGAATTCGGGAGAAAAATGGCGCTGGGGATCGGCGCCCTGGACATAGGACAAACCGTGGTGATAAAAAGCTCGGCCGTCATC
>JBBRBO010000158.1:0-7865 GCA_038205805.1 Desulfomonilales bacterium | reverse complement strand
CGGTTCACTTTCGCAATAGATAAAACCTTTGTGCTGCTTCACTATGCCGTATACGATGGACAGCCCCAATCCCGTGCCCTTGGTTGTTCCCATAGACTTGGTGGTGAAAAAGGGGTCAAAGATGCGGTCCACAACGTTCTTGCTCATACCGTGACCCGTGTCCGCCACGGAAACGAGCACATACTCCCCGGATGCCATATCCGGGAAAATGGGATGGTTCGTGTCCGTGAACGTTACGTTTTTCGTCGAGATGGTGATGGAACCGCAGTTGGGCATGGCATTGTTGGCGTTCACCGCTAGATTCATGAGGACTCGCTCGATCTGGAGCGCGTCACCGTTCACCAACTTGAGATCCGGACCCGGTTCCGTGTAGATTTCCACCATTTTCGGGATGGTGCGACTCAGGAGCGTACGGAGCTGCTTAATCTCGTGATTCATGTCCAGAGGAGCCATCTTTGTGTCGCTCTTGCGGCCAAAGGTCAGTAATCTCTGGACAAGCTCGGCGCCGCTCTTCGCAGATCGAGCGATGATTTCGATTTCCTCATGGCCGGGGCTTTCTTCCGTCATGTCCATGAGTAACAAATCAGCGTATCCCAGAATCGCCTGGAGGATATTATTGAAATCATGAGCAATCCCGCCGACCAGTGTACCTAAGGCGTCCATCTTCTGGGATTGAATCAATTGCTCCTCGAGCACGATTTGCTGTGTGACGTCGCGCTTCATCGCCACATAGTTGATAATCTTGCCGGAGGCGTCTCGAAGAGGTGTGATCTTTTGATCCTCGTAGTACTGCGAGCCGTCCTTTCGTCTACTGAGCGACCGGCCCGACCAATTGGTCCCAAGGGCGATACTGCGCCGGATATCCTCGTAGAACTCGTCGATATTCTTCCCGCCGTGGACGAACGTCAGATCCTTATTGATGACTTCCTCGGGTTGATACCCCGTTATCTTGGTGAAAGCAGGGTTTACGTACTGGATCGCGCCCGCGCTGTCCGTGATGACTATGGCTTCACCAACCTGTTCCATTGCGGTGGTGAGCCGAAGCTGTGTGGCCTCCCAGCGCTTCTTCTCGATAAAGAGGGCGTAGTACTCCGCCAGGCGCTCGAGCGCCTCCATGTCCGCTTTTTCGTAGTCCCGTGAAGAATCGGCCACTACTATCTCCCCGAGAAGTTCCTCATTCAGATATACGGGGGTCACGAGAAAATAGGAGCCCTCATCTCCGAAAAGCGGGCGGCGAACCTGGGCGCCACGTCCGGAGAGATCGAGAGGATCATCCGGGGATCGGAACGTATACGGCGCGGGATAGCCCTCTCGCGCGTACGGCATTGTTGAAGCCAATATCACGGATATCCACGACGGATCAATGCGCGAAATATAGCCGGACGAGCTTTGGGTCAATTTCAGCGCCTTATCGAGGACGAGCTTGGTCATGCCTTCAATGGTCGAAGCCGGGGACACCAGCGGCACGTACAAATCCGCTATGGCTGCGTTCAAGGCAAGTTCCCGCGCCAGTTTTATTTCCGCCTTTCTTCGTTCGGTTATGTCGCCCAAGACCGCATGGCAGCCGTATACCTCCCCATTTTTATCTCTTAAAGGGGTTATCAGGGCCTTGATGTAAAGACTTTTACCCCATAGACTCGTGTACGGTCGTTCAGCCTCAATAACGCGCTCCTCGCACATGCACCTCGAAAAAAGATCCGAAATACCGCTCTCCACCAGATTAGGCGTTTTAAGCACGTTTACAGCTTTGGTAGCCGACGCTGAGACCGAACCCAGCATAGCGAGTAGTGTCTTGTTCAGCTCCGTTACTGCGCCCTCCTTGTCCACCAGAAGAATACCCATGGGCGTGTGGTCCGCCAGGAGCCTGGACTTCTCTTCACTCCGGCGCAGGGCCTCGTGGGCGGCCTTTTGCTCCGTGACGTTCCGTACAACGGAGAGCGTGCGTCGCCCCCCCACGGGATCGTCGATCATGGTGGCGTCTAAGAACACATCTATGATGCTCCCGTCCTTTTTCTTGTACTGGTATTCCACATCAACGAGTCGACCTTCGGCCACGAGTTTCTTCAGGTTACCGGGAAATCGAGCTACGGATTCCTCGACCATGAACTCGGACAGCGGCCTGCCGATCACTTCATCCCGAGTGTAGCCCATCTCCTGAAGCCAATAGCTGTTCACATTGCGCAAGACGCCTTGGGTATCCAAAGAGTGTATCATCACCGGCGCGTGTTCGTAAATTCGCCTGAAGCGCGATTCGCTGTCCCGAAGGGCGTTCTCTATGTTCTTGGCGTGGGTTATGTCTTCCTCGTAGAGAATAATCCCGCCGACGTTTCCGTCGTCATCCAGCCACGGCCTACATTCCCACTTCTCGTACGTTTCATCTCCGTTGCTCCCGATCACGCGCTCTTCGTCGCATTTGTGCGGAGAGCCCGCCAGACACCGCATATATGCCTCACGGCGGCTGTGAGAAATATTGAGGATCATGTCGTAGATGCTCTTGCCTACGGGGTTCTCTTGGATCCCCGCGAGTTCTTTGTATCTGTCGCTCAGGCCCATAAACCGCAGATCTTTATCCAAGATCGCAAGGGCGCTGGGATTGTGCTTCAAGATATACCGATTCCGTCTCGCATTCCTCTCGATGGTGTCGAGCGCGATCTTACTTTCCGTTATGTCGTTCAGGATGATCGCTATGCCGGAAAATTTATCGCTAATATCGTTCATAGGAGAAAAATACGCCTTGTAATACGTATCGTGGTGTTTCACCTCATAAATTTCCGAAAGACGGCCGTTATCGTGAAAGCTCCCCAGGGCAAAGGCTAACCAGGAACAGCTCTCTTGGAGGCGAGGCTGCGGCGCCGCGCCGGCGATGTCTTCCATATTCGAGCCCGCGCCGCGGACGACTCGGCGCTTATCCGAATAGTAATCCATACCGGGAGAGCCGCTTTTCCCCATTAGAAGACAAGCCGCATGGTTCATCCCTTCGATGCGATCTTCTCTATCAAGGATAAACGCAGGAGCGGACAAGCTTTCGAAGACTGTGAGGTACTTCGTCTTTTCCCGCACGACAGCGCGATTCGCCGACTGGAGTTCACTCAGCCTCGCGTCATGACCCTTGTCGGCCCACTCACTGCACAGGCCGACCTCCATTTGATCGAAGCAGTGATGCACGTGTTCACGATAATGGGTCCTTTCTTCCGCAGTAAGTTCACCGTTCAGCGGGGCCTCAAGGTAGGCCTTGCGATAGTACTTGAAAAGCCCTAAGAACGTCTCGAGCCGAATACCGCGCTCCCGGTGAAGGCGGCCTTCCTGAATACCAAATTGAGTGGCCGGGGATTGCGTGTAATCCTGATCAGCTTTAAGGAGGAGCGAGTCCGCCGGTTGATCTAAAGCGTCGACAATGACTTTTGTCAGCCCTTGGATGGAAATGCGCCACGCTTCTTCCAAGGTCGAGGTGTACTTGGTATAACCGTGGTCCTTTGCGAAACGTACTATAAGATTGATGAGCCGATCTTCGTCGGCGGGCAATAGCCGACTCAGTTTATCGTTCATGACGGAGAACCCTTAGAGCTATTTAGAAAGATGAAACGAAGTTTCTGTATCATACATCACATGTACTTTGAAGGGAAATGGATCGTACATAGGTAGCCTTCGAGTTACATGCGGAGGATAGCGGGTCGGTTTCCTCGTTTGACGGTGATTTTTTTGATTGCGGAGGCAAGCCGGCTATTCCTGTTCCGCGATAGTACAAGGCAGCCAAGGAAGAAACGTGGGGCAAAATTACGTAATCGTTCACCGAGCTTGAGGCTGCTCTGCGCCCGGTGAACGGTTAGCTCTTTTTCAGCTCCACTTTAGCTAAAGGATTACCATACATTGTCTTTGAGAACAATTCTCCGGGAGGTGATACTCAATTCCTTTCTTTACATAAACGGATTTCACAGGGCGAAATGACATCGCCTTATACTCAACGAAGCAAGATCTGCGCCCGATGGCCATGCGTAGCGGACACGATAAGTGCGGCGCCGTGAACCGGTTTGGACGTGGCTCGCTGTTTCATGGGGCACACGTATGTTGTAAGCATGGTAAGAATCCCATATAAGTGAGGGGAACAGCGCTCATCGAACATCAAGTGTAGCCCGTGACCGAGACTCGTGTAAACTTTCGGCGGCAAGCCCGCTGAATCGGTACGATCAAACGATCCGATAGAATTTTACCATGTCGCCTAAACGTAACTATTCCAAGCTCACTCTACCCTGTGACGCCTCTTATGTGAGGATTGCCGATACCTACGTGAAGGCCGTCGCCGAGGCGATGGCTCTCCCGTCCGACGCCATTGAGGCTGTAGCCGCCGCTGTGCGAGAGGCCGCCGACAATGTGCTGCGATATGCGTATCCCATCGAGGGGATTCACTCCTTCGACATCACCTGCGAATCAATATCAGAAGGACTGCTCGTAGTCGTCAAGGACTACGGGATACCCTTTGATCCCCACAGCGCCGATGTCGGCGGCGGGTTCTCTCGAATGCGGGAGCTTGTGGACCTTGTCACCATTCATAACTTAGGTCCCCACGGCAAAGAGATTCATCTCGTCAAGTTCACCCAGGCCGCGGAGCCCGAAGCGGCCGACGCGACGAAGGATTCCCCGCCCGCGGCGCCCCGCAGCAAGCCCCCTGAGGAATTCACAATCCGCTTGTTCCAGCCGGCCGACGCCTTGGAGGTCTCGCGATCCATCTACAAGACATACGGCTTTTCCTACCCCAATGAGCACATGTATTTCCCGCAACGCTTGATAAAACTCAATGAAACCGGGAGAGTATTGTCCGTGGTGGCGGTTACGCCCTCTGGGGATGTAGCCGGTCATTGTGCGGCGTTCGGCTTTCAGGACCACGGCCGCACGGCCGAACTGGGGCAAGCTGCGGTAAAACCCGAGTATCGGGGCGCCGGGTGTTTGCGGCAAATGTCCGTGTTTCTCATAGATGAATGCGTCAAACGGGGAATGACCGGACTCTACGTGCGTGCGGTCACGGCGCACCCGTATTCGCAAAACGTGGCGGGCAAGTTAGGATTTGTGTGCTGTGGGATTGTGCTTGCCTTCGCGTCCACGGCCACGGTGTTTCTGGAGATTCGTGAGCGCCTAAGCCAACGGGAAAGCTTTGTGGCGCAATTTCGGTATATCCAAGCGCCGGAACCCGTGGAGATCTTCGCCCCGGAGCGGCACGCCCCCTTTATTGCGAGAATCTACGAAAAACTCGGCTGTCGGGCTATTCTCAAGACGACGATAGAACCCCGCTTCGCCGGGCATTCCATCCTCAAGATCACCATGGCGGCCTTTATGCCCGAAGGCTTCGCAAAGATCGACGTGATCCAGTGCGCCGAGGATGTGGCCGAGAAGGTGCAATCCGCCGTGAAGGGCCTGCTCTGCAGGGGTATTCGGGTTGTTTCACTCAGCTTGAACATGAAGGACCCGCTCACGTATTACGTCGTCCCTCAACTGGAGGAACAGGGTTTCTTCTTCAGTTGTGTAACCCCGGGCACGCCGGAGCGCCAAACCCTCACCTTGCAATACCTGCATCATATCCTCATGGATTATGACGCCATAGCGACCGCCTCCCCTTGGTCGCAGGAGGTCCTTGACTACGTCCGTAGCATGGACCGGAACCAGGAGTGATGCGAAGAAGCGACCCGGAGACGAGCTTAATTGGTGGTATCGAGGCCGTGGTGGCAAATCATGATTCTCGTTTTCAAAGTGAATTCGGCCATAAAGCGTCTGGCTTTGGGGGAAAGCTGGGTGCATCATCGGATGAAAGCCGTGCGCTTTCGGTTAATCAATCTTCCGGGCCGCGTGCTGGAGCGTGGCAGACAATTGTTTGTTCGACTCGTTGGGGGGCATCCGTCGAACGACATATTCTTTGAAGCGCGAAGTAGGATGGTGTGCTTGTGCGATTCAAGCTGACACCGTGCAGAGGGAGCAAAATGGGGTTAAACGGCGGCTGATTCGAGCCTTGAGGGGGATAGCTCGTTCAGAAATCGGCCGAATCGGGAAAAATCACATACGTTTTCGGAATCCGTACCACAAGACCCATTTTTGAGGTCTTTGACGTGTAAAAATTCCTCCGATGGAGACCTTTTAGGTCCAACATAAACAACGTCAAAAAGTTGTCCGTGGATTATGGTTCCGACAATACATTGAATTTCTCGTAAACAGCGCTATACTACTTGTTCTTGGTAACTGGATATGACCAACACTATGTATTTGAAATCACAAGGTCGAACACCGCCACGAAAACGTTGCGGAGAATTCTTTTTCTAAGGCGCTCATTTTGACCAATTGTCGACAATCCCATTCAGCATTCAGCATCCTTATTCTCCGGTACGTTCTCACACTTGTTCTTCTTTCCGTAATCTCCGGGCTCTTCGAGTATTCCGTTTATGCCGATTTGCTGCGAAAGGAAGCTCTCGATCTCGCTTTTTTTGAGAAGGCGGCGATTTTTGCGGTTTTGGTCGTCAAATCCCTGGCCGAGGCCACACCGTTCCTCCTCGTTACGACGGGTTTACTGTTCTTGAGGCAAAAAAGACTCGCTCACATCTTCATAGTGATTACCACCTGCGCCATTTTCTCGTGGATTATTTCGGACGTAATTTGTTTCCGATTCGCAGGCAACCATGTCTCCGACTACATCCCTAACATCGTCGATATTGTAGCGGCCCCTGGGGAACAACAGTGGCAATGGATGGGGCAAGGCATGATTCGCCAGATCGGCATGGTGTTAGGCGGAGTGAGCCTCGTCATTGTGGGAACACTGTTCGCTACGGGGAAATTGGCCATCGGACTGTCAAAGAAACTCTCGCCGTTAAAGGTGCTCATAATCGTCGGAATTATTTGGATAGGATTCATATTGGGGATGGTTCCGACGCTCGCGGCGATCAACTGTGAGGACGCTCTGCGTCTTGTCTACGCCGCTTTACCCATGGACACCCTTGTATTGCAAAACGCCGTTGCTGATTTCAAGTATTTTCGCGACCAACTCCACGAGGTAGACATACGACCTGACGCGGGTCTCGTGAGTTCTGCGGACCCTCAGTCGGACGGTTTACGCACATTGATACTCGAGAATGCGACTGAATTCAGCATAAACCTAAATGGCAGTCGGCTCCAAGATGCTGTAGGTAGACGCTACAGATTGAAAGGTAACTTAAAACCAGGACAAGGGGCTAACGTCTCCATACCCATGGATCACATCACCTCAGAGAGTGACTTTCTCCTTGTCGACCAATCCGGGACCCTTCAATATCGCAGCCGGTTACTCGAGGGAGGTATTTTCTCAAAGATTATACTCAAGGCCTCGGCGGACAAAACCCCGTCGCAGACCATCAATGTAGATATGGAAGAAGGTCTTTTGGATAAGACACTCATCGGTGATACAGTACATCCTAAACCGGTCGATTCTTCAGCCGCTTTGACCGCTAAGAAGCTCCCCAACGTGATTTTAATAACTATTGAGAGCTTGCATTTCTCAGCGATAGGCTCTGAGATGATGCCGAAGCTCCACGCCCTTGCCGAAAAAGGATTTCGGCTCATGAAACACTACTCCTCGTCGAATACTTCTGAACTGGGAATTTACTCGCTTCTCTTCGGCAGGGCCGGAATAACGTATATCCCCACGTTAAAGGCCAAAATACCCGCACAAATGTGCTTTACCTTAGGTAAAGCGGGATATCACAGATCTTTCATACTCATCTTCGACAGTTTAAAATGTAAACACTAATGGTATCAGAATGTTAACATGGGTCAACAAAAGTTTGGCACTACAATATGGATGTCTGAGTCGGGTCGACGGGATCAGGCATGGAGGGGGCAGGCCCCAGCAGAGC
>JBBRBO010000157.1:0-7912 GCA_038205805.1 Desulfomonilales bacterium | reverse complement strand
ACTGAAGCTCTTCCAAGGACATCCACTCTGCAGCTCTCGTAACGCGTCCCATAAGACCCCTCCTATATTACGTATGTAATGTACCAGAAACGCGTAATAATCGCGAGCCTCTCTAATCTAAATACCGCGAAGTGGTATCAGACGCCGGCCTCGCCGCCTGGACCGCCCCGATCCTGCAACCATGAAAATCATCAGCAGTTTCCTTAGAATATCCATAGAGTATCCATTGACACACCGCAGCGGGGCGCCTTTAATATGTACGCAGCAATGTTTCTTGAAATGGTTCGCCGACATCGAAACGGTCCGGCGCCCGGAGAAGATTACAGGGGAAACTCATCTCTCCACCGACTATCCTAATCGTGATTCTAAATGGTTCACTAATCATGGCGGGCGGTTACGTTTTTAAGGAGAAATATATGTTGAAAAAGACCGATCGCAGGCAATTCCTGAAGGCCGGCCTTATTACTTCAGCGACGGCGCTTACGGGCGGGGCGGGGCTCTTTTTCCCCAGTAACTGGGCCTACGCGCAGTCGGCGCAGTACCCCGACGTCACGGTCGCGCACGGAGGAGATCCGGAGGCCATCACCATTGCAGCAGTCCAGGCGTTAGGCGGAATGCAACGATTCGTAAAGGCCGGTGACAAAGTAGTCATTAAGCCGAACATGAGTTTCAGCTCCAATCCGGCCAGGGCGTCGAACACACACCCCGCTGTAGTAAAGGCAGTTGCGAAGATGTGCTCGGAAGCGGGCGCTTCGCGAGTATCAGTTTTGGACAATGTGCTGAATGATCCTTCCGATTGTCTGGCCAAATCCGGCATTGCAGAATACTGCGAACATATTCCTAACGTGAAAACAAACGTGGTGAAAAGCGACCGCCTCTTTCGCGAAGTAGCGGTGAAGAATGGTGTGTCAATCAGGAATATGAAGGTGGTCGGCGAGGTCTTGGACGCTGATGTGCTCATAGCCGTTCCTAAAGGCAAGTCGCACTCCAGTTCCGGCGTGAGTCTTGCGATGAAAGGGATGATGGGGCTCATTCAGGATCGCGGGGTGTTCCACAGGAATGATCTGCACCAATCGATTGTAGATATGGTGACCGTGCTGAAACCCGCATTAGTGGTGGTGGACGGCACGAACATACTCAGCACCGGCGGACCGGGAGGGCCGGGAAAAGTTATTCCTCTGAATTTGGTTATAGCGTCTCCCGATATGGTAGCCGCGGATGCGCAAATGGTTGCCCTTGGCACATGGTACGACCGTAAACTTCAACCTGAGCAAGTCAAACACATCCGTCTTGCAGCCGAACGCGGCTTGGGCATAATGGACCTGAACAAGCTAGTGATTAAAAATATCAATATGTGATGTCAATTCAAAGCATTTTTCAATCTGTTAGTCTCTTCATCTTTATTGGTCTTTTGGCGTTCACGGCCTACCCTTTCCACGAGGGTTTGGCCGTGGACTTTTTCTTACGCATGGATCCGCTGGTGGGCCTTACCACAATGGCCGCATCGCGGACCTTTGCCTGGGTCTTAGCGCCTGGGCTGGTGATTCTCGGCTTGACGCTCCTGTTCGGCCGGTTCTTTTGCGGACATATATGTCCCATGGGAACCACGCTGGAGGGTCTCTCGGGTTTAGCCTCAACCGGAAAGAAACGGAAATGCAGTGAAAACGCCTACCCAGGGGAAACCAAGCCCAAGCGCATGAAATACGTTCTCCTGGTGTTTATTCTTGTGGCGGCGATTGGCGGGATTTCCCTGGCGCATGTAGGATCACCTATTTCTCTGGTGACTCGTTTCTACGCCTTAGTCGCCCATCCTATTCTGTTGCTTCTTTCCGATCTGGGTCTTCGGGCGGCCACACCGGCCCTTCTGGCCCTGCGACTTGACGATCTGGCTTATACGAACGTCATGGGACGAATCTTCTACGCAAATCTGTTCGTAGGGGCGCTGTTCCTGGGGCTAGTCGCAGCGGCGGTATACGAGCCTAGGTTCTGGTGCAGAAACCTATGCCCCTCGGGCGCGTTAATGGGTTTGTTTTCCATGAAACCGCTCGTGCGGAGAAACGTCACTGATGCCTGCATAAATTGCGGCAAGTGTATTAGAAGGTGTCCTATGGGCGCTATTCCCGATGACCCGAAATCCACGGCGACAACGGAGTGCATCACATGCGGTCGTTGTGTCACGGTATGTCCCGTGTCGGCGGTAAGCTTCGCAACAGGGTACGCGTCCTCTATGGCTCTTCAGCCGGATCTTACGCGCAGAGGACTCCTGTGGGGTTTCGGCTCGGGCCTCTTTGCGGCGGGATTATTCAAGACCAATGTGTATCAACCGCGGCCGAGTTCCGGTGGAACGGGTTTTCAAAGGGGTGACGTCGTGCGCCCGCCTGGAGCCGTTCCCGAGGGTGAGTTTTTGGCCAAGTGCATACGTTGCGGAGAATGCATGAAGGCTTGCCCTACCAACGGTCTGCAACCCATATGGTGTCAAGCGGGGCTGGAAGGCATCTTTTCGCCCATGTTGTTGTCTAGAATCGGCGCGTGCACGGTAAACTGCAACACCTGCGGACAGGTATGCCCCACCGGCGCCATACGGGACCTCCCACTTCCCGAAAAGAATCACGCTAAGTTGGGTTCCGCATGGATCAACAGGCGGCATTGCCTCGTTTGGGAACAAGACAAGAAGTGTCTGGTATGTGATGAAGTATGCCCGTACAGCGCCATAAGCTTCGAACGAGTGGAAGGACTGCAAAATCCGGCGCCGGTGGTGCACGAGAATCGCTGCTTAGGGTGCGGCTGGTGCGAAAACAAGTGTCCGGTGAACTCCATTTCCGCTATTCGAGTGGCCCCTATCGGCGAAATTCGTCTGTCGGAGGGCTCGTATACCGAAAAAGCTGAACGAGCCGGCATGGTCTTCAAGAAAAAGGATAAGGCGCCGGAGAAACTCGCTCCAGGTCTTTTCGAAGGAAACACGGAAGAACCGCCTGCGGATTTGTTTGATCCTCCCACGGAAAACGCGCCGGGATTCAATTCAAAATAGGCTGACATTATTTGACCAATCTGATACATTTTGTTCCTACGCACGTGACCGTTCACCCAGCCCGCTAATCGCTCGAAATGACGAGGGGGTGGTTCGTCGGCGATAAGGGTGGCCCCACTCCCGGCGACACCGAACTTAAAGCAGCTTGAGGGCCGGTGAACTATTCCGCATGCACAATGGGGGGCGACGTGCGATTTCGACGCGCGCGCCACTGACACCCCAGCCGCGTGAGGGGGCCGGTAGGGAAAAGTATGAGTGATTCTCAATCTATACAGTTTAATACAAGTCGCTTACTTCAACAGGCGGATCTCTATGAGCAGCAGGGGCTCTATGACCACGCTGTTCTTGTCTACGAGACCATTTTAAGAAGAGAGCCCGACAACAGGAAGGCTCAAGCGAAAATAATCGAGATTCGCTTTACGCAACAGGCGGTCGAGAACTCAAGTATAAGCAATTCCCCGGCAAAAGAAATTTCGCCGCGCCTTACTCTGGATCTCGGAATTGCGTACCTGGGCATGAATCTCCATGGAGAAGCGCTCGAAGAATTCAAGAAGGCGATGAAGCCCGGGTCACCCGTTCGCGTGGAGGGCCTCCGATACGCCGCTATTTGCCTCATCCATCTGGGAAAGTACACCGAAGCTGAATCGATACTGGGTAAGATTCTCGTAGATAAAACCGTGTCCACGGATCAAAAAGCGGATATCGTCACACAAATCGTAAATGGGTATGTGACGCGAGGCGCTCCTAACCGCGCCAAACGGATCGTAACCGCCCTTGCGGAAGAACGTCCCGACCTCATTAAGGATTGCGGTCACCTCATACCTGAAGATAGCCCGACTTCCCCCGACGAACTCATGGTGGAAGACACGGAAACCAACGGTCTCTATCCCGACGCGGGTTTGGAAGAACCCACCGAACCCGGTGTTCACGGTGAACTCTCCGGGGCCTCAATCTCCCTGCAAACCACCGTATCGTATTCCATAGACAGCAAGACGTGGAAAGAAGGCACGTCATCTAAACTGGCTTCCAAATGGGCGATTGTCAACTTTCCCGAACGTCTCGAAGAAGATCTCAGCTTGGTGCTGCAAATACGACTACCGTTCAGCGAGGAGAACGAACGTGTCTGGGTTATCGGTAAAGTGGCTGAAAAGACTCCCGGCGATCCTTATGAAGGCTATAGAGTCAACTTCGCGTCATTCCTCCCTGGGGGCGAAGCGATCCTGAACGGCTTCATCGACCGGCAGCTGAAGGAAACGGGCGGCGAGTCGCAAGTCATTTCCTCGGACCCACCCACGGAACCCGTGAGTATCTTCACGGCGCTGGAGCAAGAGGCTATCCGTACTTTCGAGATGGGACTTCTATCCGAGCCCGTTGCAACGCAACCTTCCACACCTGTGCTGGAACCCGCCTTACGCCCAGTTTCGGTGAGTACGCCTCCGGCCACTTCGGTGCCCGAAGGCTCTCCTAAGATTCGTTTCGCTTGTGAATGCGGGCAATTGCACGTGGTGCCGATCAAGAGTGTCGGCAGAAAAGGCAAATGCGGCACGTGCGGCCGTAACATTGTCGTCCCCACCGTAGATATGCGTCCCGACAGCGCCGGTGGCGGCCTCATAGGCAAGGTAGTCGGAGGATCTAGGATCCTTTACAAGATTGGCGGGGGCGGAATGGGTGGGGTTTTCAAGGGTCACCATCTCGCCCTGGATATAGCAGTAGCCGTAAAGATTCTTCACGGCCACTTGGCGGAAAAAGACCCGGTTTTCATCAAGCGCTTCATCCGCGAAGCTCGGGCGGCGGCGAAATTGCAGCACCCCAACATCGTAGGCGTTATGAACGTGGGATTGGAAAGCGGCCTTCATTTCATTGTCATGCCGTACATCGCGGGCGGCAGCGCCGGTCAGATACTGGTGCGCAAGGGACGTTTTCGGCTCGAACAGGTCTTGCACATAGCCGTTGACATTGCCCGAGCGCTCACCGTGGCGGAAGAACAAGGAATGCTGCACAGGGACATCAAACCGGCTAACATTCTTTTTACCGCAAAGGGTGATGCAATGCTCGCCGACCTGGGGCTTGCCAAAAACTATCTCGAAAGCCAAGATGTGGGTATCACGCAGAGCGGCATAGCTTGCGGGACACCACTGTATTTCTCGCCCGAGCAGGCCAAAGGCAATCCCAATATGGATATCCGTTCGGACATCTACTCGCTGGGCATCACCATCTACAATTTATTGGACGGATCGCCTCCCTACAAGGGTGAGTCTGCGTACGTTATTTTCCAGAAGCACGTGCATGAGCCGCTGCCGCCGTTTCGAAATCTCGATCCCCCTATTCCGGACACCGTATTCCGCGTCTTGCAGAAAATGACCGCAAAAAACCCCGAGGAGCGATATGCCAATGCGGAAATCCTCCTGTATCACCTGGAACAATTACGCGATGAACTGCTCAGGTCGGGTAGACCCGAAAAGAAGAAAGGGATTCTCGAACGTTTGGGATTGAAGAAATAGAGCTAACCATTCACCGGCATTCGTGCAACTATTAATGATTATGTATGAGACTGTCCGGAGAGGAGATGAGTCTCCCCTTTTTCGCCGGACGCCGACGCGTCTGAAGCCCGGTAAACGTCACAAGTAGAGAGACTATAGAAATGATTCCGCTGAAACACATCGACCGTCCTACTCTATTCACCTTGGATCTTTGTGCCGTATGAGTGAACACACATGGCAGGGGCCTGATTTCGCCCGGAAAATCATAGAGAAATTCGTGTCCTCTCAAGCGAACGCCTTTCTTGTTTACGGCAACACAAAGGATATTTATCCGGTTTCCGAAAGACGGTACGTGGGGCTCACGGACTTCTTCGTCGAAGCGCTCATTAAACCCAGACGACCGGGCGCTCCCAAGATAGTGTTGCTCTACGACCCGGCGCAGGGGATTTCTTTCCATGATCCATTGGATCGAGGTCTTCTCGGCGATGAGTTCGGCGTTGCACGATTGGATCGCATCCTCCTAAACGCGCGCCAGGACATAGTGATGGCGATGTCGGCGCTCCGGGAATTCACGCGACTCAACATAATGACCCCGGCGGATCCTGAAACCAATACCACCTGCCGCAGAGATTTTGCGATCATCATCAGGTATGGCGAAACCGTGGCGCCCCCTGCCGAAACAGCCACGGAAAACGATCAGCTCAAGGTGATTACCCTCGAAAACTGGTTCTCGGACAGCTCTTTCATCGCTTCTTCCGATATCGTTTTCCTGATCAGCGAAACCCTAACCGGCATCAATTCACGCATAGTGGACCTACCGTTTTGCGCCGCCATCAAGATAGATCGCCCCAAGGATGAGGAGCGGCGAACCTACATCGAGTTGCTGTTGGAAGAAGAACATGCGGAAACTATTGAACCCATAGAGCGAATCAGCTTCAACAGCGCGGGGCTGACGCTGCTGTCCCTGCGGCAAATCTTTCGCCACGCCGCATTCAAGCAGACCAAGGTGACCCCTGAGCTGATATTCGATAAGATGAAGGAAATTATCGAAAAGGAGCTGGAAGGCTACATCGAGTTCCCGAAAATCAACTACGGCTTTGACAAGGTGATCGGCGCAGGTCGCCTTTTAAAGAAGCTGGGCGAACTCAAGACGTGCATCAAGACGAGTGACCCCGAACTCATGCCCGTGGGAATCCTCGTACCCGGCGCCAATGGTGTGGGCAAGACATACATCTACAAGGCGTTCGCGTACGAATGCGGATGGATTGCGGTGGTACTGAAGAACATCCGTGGGGCGTACGTGGGTCAGACGGAGAAGAACTGGGAACGCATCCGCAGCGTCTTGGAAGCCATGGGCGCGGTTATGGTACTCTACGATGAGGCTGACACGGAAATAGGCGGTCGCGGAGCGCAAACGCACGACGTGGATCGGAGGCTGTTCGGAAATATCCTCAAGATGATGTCCGATCCTTATAATCGTGGAAAGATCATCTGGATCATCATCACCGCCAGACCGGATCGGCTCGAACCGGATATTAAGCGATCCGGTCGAGCAGGCGAACACCTACCCGTATTCGACAACGAGGGCGAGGAAAAGCGCCTCTTCATCAATCATGTACTGGGCAGGGTGGATCTGAACTTCACCGGCTTCCCTCCGGAACTGCAGGATAGCTTCATGGACTTAACCGTGGATTACTATCCGGCGGATTTCGACCAAATCCTTACCGAGTTGAAGCGCAGACGCCTCTTGGAAGGGCGGCTTGACCCTGAGATGGTGATCGAAGAAATTCGGGATTTCATTCCCGCAGATTTGGCGAAACAGCGCGAATACCAGGAACTCCTTGCAGTGCTGGAATGCACTTCACGAGAATTGCTGCCGGATAAGTATGCGGCGCTCCCCAAAGAGGCCGTTCAGGACCGGCTGATGGTAATTAAAGAATATATGGGATCGATATAGTGCTTACGCTTGGTATAGAGTCCTCATGCGATGAAACAGCGGCCGCAGTGACCCGTAACGGCAATGAAACGCTCTCCAGTGTTGTGTTTTCCCAGGTCGACGTACACAAACAGTACGGCGGAGTCGTCCCTGAGTTGGCGTCACGTCGGCACATCGAGGCGGTGTCCGTCGTCATCGAACGAGCACTCAAGGAAGCCGGTGTTGGGTTTCAGGACATCGGCGGCTTGGCTGTGACGCGCGGTCCAGGTCTGATCGGTTCCTTGCTCGTGGGAATCGCTGCGGCGAAGGGGATCTCCTTGGCCCTTGGTCTTCCTCTCGTGGGGGTCAACCATCTGCACGGCCACATTTCCGCTGTAGCCCTTGAACATCCCGATGCGGTCCCGCCGTTCATGGCCCTCATCGTCTCAGGTGGTCACACCAGTCTCTACCACGTGGTGGATTGGCTCG
>JBBRBO010000156.1:0-7966 GCA_038205805.1 Desulfomonilales bacterium | reverse complement strand
GCTAAGCGTATAGCCGACAAGAAAGCCAGGGAAGCTGTTGAGAATCCTATGCTGCTTGCATGGTATGAAAAAAAATCCGGCAAACATTCTCCTACTATCGTTTACGGGTGTCAGGAAAAGCCCAGTTGGCTCGTGTACGCGCAATTTCGAGGAGCGGCGCTGGAAGTGAACATCAATAGTGAAGATTATGTCTTCGTCTATAAAGATCGAGGCGCGTACCCTTAAGATTCGATAATTTTTCGATGAACGTCACTCTCGAGAGAATCCGCGGATGCCGGGGCGCCTCGGAGCGTGATGTTGTGAGATCCGGCGCTATGTGCACATATTTTGCGGCGCCGTACATTCAATCTTAACCGATCACTTTGCGTCGGCATTTTACCCTAGATTTCCGGTGTTCCAGATGTTGAATACCGGCGCATATCTAATGTGATAACCACTCACCCGGAGAGGTATTAGCCGGCGGCGGATGCGCTTCTCCAGTAAGAGAGAGACGGGTTCTCTCCCTGGAAAAGACAAATTCTAATAACTGTTAGTAGCCGAGAAGTGGGGAGTTCGCCATCGTGAGTTTGCGCGACAGGGGAACCTATTATTCTTAGGCTTCGCTGTTTGTATTTCGGAGCTGAGCCGTCCCATCAACCGGCCATGTACATTACGGTTGGGGTCAAACTAAGCCTTATGCGGAACTCATAGCGCCACCCTATAAGGCCGTGCCGATATTTCCGTTGCCTACGTTCCGGACAAATTCGGTCACAGAAGGAAGGTAGGTTATCCCCTCAGAGATTCACCCGTATCCCTTTCGAGCACCAGTTATTAAAGGCGCAGACGCACCTCGATGATTGTGAAAATCTCCATGGCCAAATTCCCTTTCGCACGCGAAATAACCATTGACAGCTTCACGGGTGGAAGCTATACCCCTTTCACGATACCGGACCGCCGGACATCAACCGTAACCATCGAACACTCCTGGAGGATCTCTGAATGAAGGTCTTGAGACCCCAGTTTCTCACCCTTGTATGCGCTGTAATCGCCTTGGGTATAGGTTTTTCCGCCCCTTACGTTTGTGCGGACGATTTGGTCCTGAAGAAGGCGGCGACACCTGCAAACGTAGGTCCACGCTACAAGCCCGCGCCTGATGAGGCACATCCCACTCGGCAGAACACTCGGATAGGGCTTGCGCCCACTCCATATACTCCCGAGCCTCTGGAGAAGCCCCGCAGTGATGCTAAGAGTCCTCCTATGGGTTTCCCCGACATTCGTGAACTGATACGCAAGGTCAACAAGTCCGTAGTGTCAATCCGTATGCTGGAGATCGGGTCCTCGTTCCCGCTGGGCCGCTTCGGATCTCACGGAGAACAGACGGGCAAAGCCATGGGATATGGCGCCGGGTTCATTATTTCCAGCACCGGCCATATTCTTACCAATGAACATGTGCTCCGAAACGGCTCACAAATCGAAGTCGAGTTGCTGGATGGGCGCAAGTTCTTGGCGAAGCCCCTTCACAAGGACAGCAAAAACGACATCGCACTCCTAAAAATAGACGCCAAGGGATGCACACCCGTGCTCATGGGGAACTCCGAAGCCGTGGAGCTGGGCGAATGGGTAGTGGGCATCGGTAATCCCTACGGAATCGGGCAGTCCATTATGTTCGGCATTGTAAGCGCCCAGAAGAGGTCCATACCGGGATCCGGCTATCCGCCCTTAATCCAAATAGACGCTGCCATGAACTTGGGGAACTCAGGTGGTCCGCTCTTCAACATGGCGGGTGAGGTAGTGGGTATAAACACCATCCTGCTCTGGAAGAGCCAAGGTATAGGATTCGCCACGCCCATCAATTCAGCGAAGGACTTTCTCCACAAAAAACATTACCAAATCGTGCGTGTGCAACCGAGTCCCGACCACGGGCCTTTAGGACCCGCATGGGATACTCCGCGCACTGCATCAGAACCGTTTCCTGCTTCGAGCCCCACAACGCGCCGCCTCTTCCGGTAGAATGCGGCCATACCACGTGAATGCTCGCTGAACAAGGCGGGCGTTTTTCATCCATACAAAAGGGCATCGGATCGGTATGAGGCAATGCTGTTCTCCCTTCACTCATTTAGTGTTGCGTGGCGTCTCATAATGGGTGGCTTCAGTACAGACGTTTTCCGTCTTGATGTACGCATGTGGGGTTTCTCCCGCGGCAGTGAAGGTACATGGAAAGCAGCGCTCCTCTGCTTTTGCCCATATTGCCCAGCAAAAGTCCAACCCAACCCGCCACGTTAGCATCCGCCCGTTATCTCTCCTGCTTGGGAACGCGAGGCAACCTGGACTTAATTCAGCAAAAGGACCGCCGGCTTATTGACCTCAGCTCATAATGGGTTAAGATTTTTCCCATTACTTTTTCAGGAGAGGCTATGGCCGGCAAAGGATCCGAAGAAACACAACAACTTAAGACTAAACTCTTTCACGAAGGCGCACGCTTGTGGGACAAATTTTCCCCTGATGAAAAACAAGAGGCCTTCGAGTATTGCAAAGGATACCTCACATTCCTCAATGAGGCACGCACGGAACGCCGAGCGGTTCGCTACTTCATCGACAAGGCTGAGACGGCGGGATTCCGAGAACTGGAATCAGCCGGCGCTGCCGATAAAATTTACTTGGCCCTACACGGGAAGATATTGGGTTTGGCCATTCCGGGTAAGCGCCCAATTAAAGACGGCCTGCGCCTTATCACATCCCATGTGGATTGTCCTCGCCTGGACCTTAAGCCCAAGCCGCTGTACGAGGACTTGGGCCTGGCGCTCCTGAAGACGCATTACTACGGTGGGGTTAAGAAGTTTCATTGGCTGGCGCGACAGCTCGCCCTCGTAGGAGCGATAACCGCCCCCAACGGTGAACACCAAGAAATCAGCATCGGCCTTGACCCCGATGATCCGATTTTCACGATCCCCGACCTCCTACCGCACCTGTCCCGGAAACAGATGGAGCAAAAGGCCTCGGAATTCATTCCCGCCGAGCATCTCAACGTTATAGTGGGCGGCGTGCCCTATCCCGATAAAGAAACCGACGAGCGGGTTAAGCTGGCGGTAATGAATATACTCCATGAGAAATACGGCATCATTGAGGAGGATTTCGTCACCGCCGAATTGGAAATCGTGCCCGCCGAGCCCGCCCGAGACTGCGGCCTGGACAGAAGCTTTGTTGCGGCCTATGGCCAAGATGACCGGATCTGCGCTTACACCTCGTTTACGGCGACCTTAGAGACGGCGCAACCTGAACACACCGCCGTCGCAGTGTTTTACGACAAAGAGGAGGTCGGTAGCGAAGGCAACACGAGCGCCAAATCCAACTTCATCGAGCTGTTTCTCATGGAGCTGATGGATAAGGCCGGCGTGCAGCCTTCTCAACATAATCTCCACAAGCTTTTTGCGAAGACTCGCGCCTTATCGGCCGACGTCACCGCAGCCACGGACCCCAATTATCCCGACGTGCATGAAAAGCGAAACACCGCCAAGATGGGCTACGGCGTGGGCTTTAAAAAGTATACGGGCCACGGCGGCAAGTACTTGGCCTCGGACGCCAATGCCGAACATGCGGGATGGGTCCGCAAGCTCTTCAATGACAAGGGCATTGTGTGGCAGGTGTCCAGTTTGGGCAAGGTCGATGAGGGAGGCGGCGGAACCGTCGCCAAGTACCTTGCCAATATGGGCGTGGAAATTATGGATTGCGGTCCGGCCGTCTTGGGCATGCACTCGCCACTCGAGTTAAGCTCTAAGGATGACGTGCTCATGTGCCACAAGGCGTTCAAAGTCTTCCTGGGGAGCTGACCGATGTCGGGGAGGCCATAAGACCGGATGGCATTCATGCGCGGTAAAGACGAGCAGTGGGGGGAGCCTTGCAGCCGCAGGCCGCTTCCCGACCAGTCTCCCGCCCACGCCCGGTACTCGGAAGACAAGACTCGTCACGGGTATGCATTACTCCGGTGGGGGAAGGGCTCGTGACTTGGGCTCCATTGAATCAATAGACATAGAGCCGCTGGTGAGGGCGCAACTGCCAACGGGCGCCCTGCCCCCGCGCTCGAAGATCTTTCTGCCCCCACGGTACAGGCATGTCTTGTAGATCACGGTATCACGGCTAAGCCGCACAATTAGTCGCTGATTGGGACAGCGTCCTTTGTTTTCCGCTTCGCAGGCGCGTCCTTTGCCCTTGTCCGGGCACGGCTCGATTACGTCAACCACACGCCAGAGATCCCCGACTTCGGCAAAGCGTTCTTCGAGATTTCCACCGCTACCCAGAAAGCGAAGATTGACAAGATTCGTGATGATCGAACCTGCGCACACGCCTTTAAATATATTGATCCTCGCTACGCAGCGCGGACACACAATATACGATCTGCCGATAGGTATACGATTATCGGCGAGTCTACATAAAGTGGCGCATTTGGAACAGGTTACATTCACTGTGATAACCGAGAGCCCATAGATATAATATGCCCGGACTCATGGCTCGCCGGCACGGTATATGGAAAGGTTCGCCGATTCGGCGCTGAGGGTGAAACGAAGCTCAGACCGCCTGAACTGCGAATACTTCTCTAGCGTCAGGTTACTATACGTCTTGGAGAAGTGCAATTTTTTTCTAATGAAATCAGCCTAGTTCTAATTTGAACATTCCCGGGCAAAGAGGCAAATGGAAGCCGTAGAATAATGCGACCGACGGACGGCTTTCATAGCCCGTTGCGACGTTGGCAAGCCGAACACAAAACGTCCACCTGTATGAGTGACCTCTCACAACGCGTCAGCCGAGGGTGGCTACTCCGAGTGTGCGAAATAACAACGGCCGCATTTATCTCTATTCAGCCGCTATCCGGGCTACGGGATTGGTCGAACGCCTCACGGGCGCTCATTGGGTCTTCTTCAGCCACTGGGCGGAGGAGGCGGAGCTACTGGACCAATAGGGGTAGGCCCTTCACCGGGAATAGCGTCGGAACTGCCGGAAGGCGCGGAGCCTCCATCAGACACGGTGGTTGGAGACGGCGGTGGATCTACGCTCGGCGGCGGAATAGGCGGCGCTGGTCTTACTTCCGGTGGAGGCGATAGCGGCAGAATACCGATCGGCTCAATCGTGAGATCCGGGTGACGATCACAGGTGTCCTGCGCGGGTTCATCGCCCACTTTCGCCTTGACCATTTGCATTTGGCGCAACATGACGTTCGTATCGCGAATCTGTGAATTTATTTCGGCGAAGGTCGTGCTCATGGAGCGCTTGATAGTTATCTTCAAATTCTGAGACGCTTGCTCTGTTTCAGCTACCTTGTCGTTTAACTGATCCCGGAGACCTTCGAGCATCTCCACTTGGCGCAACAGTATTTCCTGGTTTCTGTTCAACTGATCCGAGAGTCGTGACCGCGTTAATCCCATCTCCGCGTCCGCCTTTTCTCTTAGCAGTTGTATTTTCTCCACTTGCCGTTCGATGTTTTCTCTCAGCATCTGGATGCGGGTATCCATACCGGGAAAAGAATCCGCAGCCCACCCATCGGCGCCGAATACAAGACATAGAAACACGGACACTAAGACGAATTTCATCTGGGGGCTCCTGACGGAGATTTGGGGACAATCCCCTATTAGCCCTGTCTTATCAGATATTTTAGCTATTTACAACAATTTATTAAAGTGACGGCCGCAAAGTCAAAGTGAGGAGTTCGTTTCGCACAATCAAATCGCCACATCTCCGGGCGGAGCGTGGTGCGAAGAACGGGACATCTATGGATGTTCGGCGTTTCGGGCACGTCCCGAAGCGCCGCGTAGGAAACGTCAACAAGCAACCGTCCGACTCTCATTGTGATGTGAGCGTCATCGGGGCGAAATTTCCGTGGTGTTACATACCCGCCCAATCACGCTTATCGCCAAAAGCCAGCCATAGGACGGCCGTAATCACGGAAATTATGAAAAGTATTGTCATCAAGTCACCTCCCGCCAATCAACAATCTTTACAGAAACCCACGGGTACTTGTCAATAGCTAAAAAACGGTGAGGAAAACGCCGGTTTCTGCGAGCCGCATTATGGACACTGAATCTAGCGTCCTGTATGAAGATACTCCTTGAAACGCCCTCAAAACTCCAGGAGCCGAGCAAAGACAATGCCTCTTGACTATGTGCATGGTTACTCCACTGAAGAAAGTTCGCGTCTCATCGACCAGGCGACAACACTTACGGAAATGTTACACTACGACACGCGCTATCCGGCCGACAACTTGATCCTGGAAGCGGGCTGCGGGTAGGCGCTCAAACCGTCACGCTTGCATCTAAAGTCCCGGGGCGCGCTTCATTTCCGTGGATGTATCGCAGCAATCGTTGCTTCAAGCCGGAAAACGCGTCAACGAAGCCGGTTTTATGAAAGTAGATTTTCTCCAGGGCGATATTTTCAATCTGCCCTTCCCTGCCGGACTTTTCGATCATGTGTTCATCTGCTTTGTACTGGAATATTTGCCGGCGCCGCAGAAGGCGATTGAACAAGCCCTGCGCTACCTCAAGCCCGGAGGCTCGTTAACCGTAATCGAAGGGGACCACGGGTCCGCGTATTTCCACCCCGACAGTGAACACGCCCGCAAAGCCATCAATAGCCTCGTTGAGTTACAGGCCCGCTCCGGTGGTGACTCCCTCATAGGTCGTCGATTGTACCCCATGCTACAAACGGCGGGGTTGTGCGATGTGCGTGTGTCGCCGCGTATGGTCTACGCAGATGGTAGTAAACCCGAACTGCGTGAAGGGTTCACCAAAAAGACCTTCACCGCTATGGTGGAAGGCGTCAGAGAACCGGCCATAGCGCAGGGCCTCGTAGATGAGGCGACATTTCACGCCGGTGTGCGCGACCTCTACCGCACCGCTGAACCGGACGGAACCTTTTGCTACACGTTCTTCAAAGCCGTGGGGTACACGCCACGATAAGCCCTGTCTCACTCCAACGCATATGTGACGCTTTCGGTTTCCGACTCATGTATACGGGCCGTGTAAGGCGGCGCGCTCTCAAAAGCCCCTACGACGTATGCCTGAGCCTTTAATCACCGCCAGACGTTGCTGCTCGGGGATGCGGGTAAAATGGTCCACAGCGGCTATGATGAGGCGTATGCGGCTTTCCCCGTACTTCATCGCAAGTTCATCCAGCGCGCCTACCAGGTCGTCGGGCAATCGTATCGGTTTTTCTGTGTTTGTTTCCACTACCTATCCCTTAACGTGAAGGTTCATCGAGAATCGGGCGGCCCTTCGCCGATATAACGGCGTAGTGGCCCAGGCGCTTGCTTCGTTTCACTTGCTTCATCCGTCGAAACAGAGAGGGCCGCCGGTCCTCAGCGTGAATGCCGAGGTCTTGTCCCAAAGCTCGTTCAGAGGCGAATTGGCAGTCCCTGATGTGTCGGGCGCAGAACACCCCCCGAGCTTACTGAAGCTTTCAAAAATTTTGCAGCGGGTTTTCTGAAATACGACTTCCCTTAGCTCTAGTTTTAGGATATAATATAGTATTAATTTGTCAAGTCAAAAAAGTAAAATCCCTACTGGAGCCACGCAGCGCCGATTTTGCACCGGTGGTCACCGGCATACCTTACACCATTTTGCGCCGCATACAAGGGAGCATGACAGCATGGATCATGCACGGAGCTATTCCAATGCCGGCTTGACTTGTAGGCTCGGTCGAATTGGGCCACTGCCGCAGAGAGCAGGACGGCCGTAACTCCAAACAGTTGAACAACTCCAACCAATGACAGGTATTTTCCTATTATGTCAAATACTCCTAATTTTCCCGATTTATTCGGTAGGACCGGAATTTGAACCTTAAAGGGGGGCTAGTATCTTTATTACTAGGAGGCTGTCGGAGTGGGAATTGAAACTATCCATAATTCCCGCCTGGTTTTTTATAAAAACTGCTGCTACTGACCCGTTCGTTTCAGTTGGGCTTTGAACATGCGCGAATCTAAACCTGAAAGAACTTACGAAGA
>JBBRBO010000155.1:0-8121 GCA_038205805.1 Desulfomonilales bacterium | reverse complement strand
GGCCAAAGATAATGGGTTTGAAAACCGTTTGGCGGGCAGGCCCCGGTTTTTTGTCTGTGGCGGGCGGATTATCCATACGTTACTATGCGATTTTATGCTCTATTTAACAAGAGATCCATTCAGCGTGATGTAGGTGGCCGGTCCGATCTTGATTTTGCCGTCCTTATAGATATTCACGCCCTTAGGAGCCAATCTATAGCCCAACATCTTATCGGTAAGAAGGAAGTAATGCGTATTGCTACAGAAAAAATGGAGGAGCATCGTGGGAACCGTCGCTGGCGCCTTGGGCGGTTTCGTGAGTGCTAATCGCTTAACCCTTTGTTTTCCGAGCACTATCGCCGGCGCAACATCAAACTTTTTCGCCTGATCCGGCGCCACGGGAAAAACCGCTAGGACCGTGGAGGTCGGCACGGCCACGAGAATGCCGTACCACGAAAAGAGCGACAAACCGCGTTCAACCAGCGTTTTCGTTTGAGGGTCTTGGGTCGGTTCGTCGGAAGCGGCAAGCTGACCGCTGTACTTGGATAATTCCACAACCCGTTCGTTCAGCAGATGTTCCAATGTCCCCAGACGCCGGGTGACTTCATCGGGAGACATTGAACGCCCTTGACGAAGAACACCCAAAATACGTGTGAGTCGTAGGCTCACTTCTTCTATGGATCGAGCGGCCGAAGTAATCCCAATGACCATAGACTTAAACGGAGAATCGGCGGTCTGTTTGGGAACGGCCGTGATTGCGGTGGAAAGTCCCCGAATCTGTGTGGGCGCAGACAAAGAGCCGAGCGCCTCCATAATGGTCGTTCCGCCGGCTTTGTTCGGGGATGGCGTTGGAGACGCAGCGCGCTTGTCGGCCGAGGCCTGCTGCTTAGGAGGGGCAGCGACCTGGGCGTCGGGCTTTATCAGCTCCTTGTAGTTTGCGCTGATTGCGGTTATGAGCGCCTTGGGCGGCTGCTTTCCATGTGTCGCATGAATATGCTTGAGTGCGCTTAGGCTGTCCTGCAGAAGCTTGAGCCAAGCCGTTGCAGGTGAAGTATCAATATGCTGGAATTTCGGAAGAATCCGCAGGTTCATATTCACTATGGTGCGGGCTGCGCCTTGAGCGGGTAAGACGGGATCCAAGGCCCGGAAGCAATCGCCCATTTCGTTCACCGCATCCGGTGAGGCTTCCCATTCGAGGCTCAAGTAAAGGGCTTCCAAGCGATCTACGATGTCCTGGAAAGTCTCGTCGTGGGCCGGAGACGCTGCAACGGGGGCTGTAGCTGATGGGGGCGTATTCAGGGCCGGTTGCGGAGAAATAGGTTGCAGCTTTCTAGCGGCAGGCTGAGGTTGAGGAGGTGGTGGTGAAACCACGGGCTGCGGAGCGGTCGCCTGAGCTTGGGCGGCGAACCTACCGCCGCGTCCTTCAGTGACCACGGCTGTGGAGGTCGGCTCATCGTCGCCGAAAAAGCCGCCGAAGAGTTCTTCGATCTTTTTACCAACCGCTTCGCCCAATTCTTCCGGCGTTTTATGCTTTTGGTCAGCCACCTTAATCTCCGTATAGAGTTAATATTAGCGCCATTCACCGAGAGTAATCCAACCACCGCAAGCGTCTTTCGGTATGGAAAGAAAACACGTTTTGGTTCACCGGACTTGAGACGCCTCCGAGCCCGGTGAAGCCCTCTCGAAGATCACGATCCGGTGAGACTCATACCCTTATCTTTCAGCAGCCGGGTGCTGACGTCTATAACGGTCATCATACATATTTTCTTGAAGGTCTCCCGCACGCCGTCCCCACGAAGGGCGCTCGCCGCATAGGAAGGAAATCGCCCCTCGGGATTGAGGTCGCGGTCCATGTCTTCCACAGGAGTGACCGCTACCTTGCTCCCCGCCAAGTCGCGTTTATTATACTGGAGCACAAGAGGCAGAGCAGTTAAGGATTTCCCTTGTTCCTTGAGGTTATCGTCAAGATTCTGGAGGCTTTCAATGTTGTTGTTTGTTCGGGCTTCCAGCGAATCCGCCACAAACACAATACCGTCAACGCCTTTGAGCACGAGTTTACGCGTATCGTTATACCGCACCTGACCCGGGACGGTGTAGAGTGAGATCTTTATCCGAAATTTGCCGATGCTGCCGAGATCCATTGGAAGAAAATCGAAAAACAACGTGCGATCACCCGAGGTGTCAATGGACAAGAGTTCACCTCGCACTTGGTGACCCAACGCCTTATGAAGAGTGTTCAGATTCGTCGTCTTACCGCCCCTTCCCGGCCCGTAATAGACTATCTTACACACTATTTCATCTGATCGAAAACTGATTATCGCCATAGTGATTCAGCCCTATCGGGACATACGTTTCGTGGTGAGATTCACCCGGCGTGAGACGGCTCAGCGCCTGATGAACGCCGAATAGAGACGTATCTTTCTTCCGAAGCAGGCCGTCGTGAGTCCTCACGATCGACAAGCCGCGGTGAATAGTCATATTTCAGGTATTGAACCATTGTCTCAAGTTTTCCGCAAACATGGTCTCGATCTCTTCGAGCACTTTACGCACTTCCAGCCTTACGAGCCCTAAGTGGGTGTTGTTATTAAATATAGTAATCATAAGATACTCTTCGCCCACATTGGAAAAGTGAATATTCTCGACTTTTCCTTTGTGGAAGAGAAGGGTGAACTCTTCTTCGCCGAATAATCGCGCTATAGCCGTGGTGGCCCCGAAGTTTGCTGCCGTCAAAGCCGCCAAGGACGCGACCTTTTCTTGGTCCATGGCGCCTTGATAGCTTATCAGTTGTCCAGATTTGTCGATAAGGAGCACGGTATGCGCGCCGCTACGGACAAGCAGGCCCTCCAATACGGCGTCAATGCGATCCAACGATTTCTTTGTTAAAACAAGATCTGCCATTTTGATTATCCAGACACTGAGAGCTCATCCGGTCCCATTGAGACCAACTGCGATTATGAGCTGAATTGACGCTCGGAAACCTTCCGATGTACAGCATGAGCATACAAAATAGGGATCTTCACTTATAACCGTGTGAAGATTCCGAGTAACCGTTAACAGGGCGTAGACCGGTCTTTGCGCGTGAATTGCCGGTGTTGTAGACGAATTTCAATGCCCAGGAGCTTTATCGGCCCGTCGCATGCTCTCCATGAGGAGAAAATCCCAACTCTCGTGAATGGTTACCATTTCAGGCTCCGTTTCATCACATTCGAAGAGCCCCATTCGCCAGGTTAAGATCGTGTAAAAGGCTTCTTCACCTTGTAAACCATTGGTTTGGGCATGTATGATTTCGCCGTCGCGAAAGTATACGGTCCCTATGTCAACTCCGCTCTTAACGCGCATCCGACAAGTATGTCGGCCTATACATATTAGTTGCACAATATCGAGCAAACTCGTATGAGTTATCGTACCGCTGAAACCGATGGGCTTATCTTCGGCGCTGAACATGATAACCGATCTCCTGGACCCTTCGTCGGCGGCCTTACGCAAACAAAGAGTAAACGAACCACCCAAACGGTCGGAATGTCGATGGGCTACCCGGAGGCTATAATGACTAACCCCTCCGACTCTCACCGGCAGCAAAATCGACGGATGCCGGGTGAACCATTGCCGAACAGCTACCGCGGTTCGTCGAAAATGTATATCACTGGCAAGAATGAACGAACATACGGGTAATTTTGGCTACCATAGCATTTTTTGAAAAGAAAATCAATTAAGTCATTAAAATACATAGACGAAACATGAATAATCGGAAGACCTGAAACTTATTCGAGATTACCTCGGAGCACACCTTTTCGGAGACGCACGATGAACAGTAAACAATTTTTGAACCCCACGCTCAAAATCGTCCTTTCAGCTATAGGCATGGCCGTGCTCGGTTACTATCTCATGCAATCCTTTCTAGCAAGGGAGGAATTCAATCAGCTTATCCTGGCGCGGGCCATAGCCTTCGCCCTGTTCGCCTACTTCTTCATAAAAACACTCATTGAAGTTACCGGGAAGAGATAATCTTACCCATTTGATGTCCCATGTTGGACGACGCCCAGCCGACCTCTCGCGTCCCGACATAAGGGGGCTCGGCGCGCTCAGTGGAGAGTGACCAGCCCTGCGAGTAGCCACTAAGGTGACGACAAGCGGGTGGTGAACAGCGGCTGTATGCGGGACTTTCTCGGCGTCCTTTTAGCTCATGCTTAGCTTTAGTTTTTTATCTATTTCGGATTCTTTTTTGCCATTAACCGGTTGAAACATTTCGCTCATTGTGATAGAGTTGACCCGTCGATTATCCCTATAAGGAAATCACAAATCACTTTAAGTGAGGTCCATCATGGAAAGGGTTATGGTCGTGGTGGTGAGCGCCTTGCTGTTGGTTGTGCTCTCGTTGGGAGCAGCCTTCGCTATGTGCCCGCCGCCGAACTGCGGACCGCAACCGCAGCAGTGCTATGTCACCAGAATGGTGCCGTGTACTCGAACGGAAATGGTCGCTCAAGTCGTGCCGTGCACCCGCACGGTTATGGTGCAAAAGGTCGGGTATAAGACCCAAAGCGTGCTCGTTCGAGGCACACCCGTAGGTATGGCCTGCGGACAAAGTCCCTGCACCCAATGTCGCCCGCAGCCTTTTTGCGAGACAATTCAGCAAAAGGTGCCCTACTACTATGCGGAACCGGTGTCGGTACCCTGGTACAATGTCGTCTATAAACCGGTTTGCCGTCCGGTTATGCTTCCCCAAACGTACCTCGTGGAAACCATTCCCGTGTGCGGCAGGTAGGCAGGACCCTCAAGCGACGACGTGACCCAATAACACCTTACACCCTTGGTCGTCGTTACAATTGGACGACGCCCGGGCTCATCCTCCCCGTAATGCTAAGGGGAATTTCCTGATGCGGGGATTCCCCAACCATTTTTCTCACTCCCACCGCGCCTTACCGAATATTCATTCCCCGTTCGAGTACACTATTTCAGATTCGTTAAGCTTTCCAAGAGTAGGAGCCGGCCGACGGTTCATCCAATAATGACAAGACCGAGAAACCCATCCACCGTAACCCTCTCGCCCGTATGGATGACCTCAGTGGCTCGAGGAATGCCCGTTACGCATGGAATGCCGTACTCTCGGGCTATGATGGCGCCGTGGATGAGCATTCCTCCGCGGCGTTCCACGATACCCGCAGCGAGGGGAGCCACAAAGGTCATGTTGGGATCAATGGCGTCGCAGATGAGGATTTCCTGGGGCTGAAAGGTGAAGAGATCTTCGGATGTGCGGATTACGCGCGCCTTACCTGTGGCCACTCCCGGACCCGCCGGTTGCCCCACGATTTGCCGCGCCTGAACCCTGAAGAGCGACGACGGAGAGCCGGTTTGCTCTTCAGACGTAAACGGCTGCGACCCAGAAGTGGAAACAGGCTTCTGCGGGAGCGGCCCTATTGGACACACAGTCAGCGAGCGGCATTCACGTTCTTCTTCCGCCTCGAGAAAGCGGCGTCGAATCTTGCCGATGTAGATATTGTCGTCATCCCGGAGACGGTAGCTTGATCGAGCGAGATCAAGCAGCTTGGCGGCGTATTCTCTTTCTGATTCAGGGAACGTCTCGACAAATTTACCGGCGAGTTCCACCTTTGCCTGAGCGCTCTCAAAGGTGGACTGCGGACCCATACTGATGTACGCCTCGAGTAGGTCCGCCAATTGCCGTGATTGCTCCAGGAGGTTCGCAGAATCCCAGGAAAAAACCCCGAACGCCTCCCGCCACCGAGCAAGGAGCTTTTGCACATTTTCTCCGCAGCTTTCAACGTGGTCCTCTCGAAGGCAACGCAATGAGTCCGGGTCTTCCCGAATGCCCTGTGCCAGCTCTCGGAGGCTCGCGTTTCTCTTGACGCTCAACATGTCCGGGTCATGGAGCAGGTCCACAAATTCAAAAGGATCCGCCGGCCGCACGTGGTCATTGTAGACCTCAGCGAAGAGACGCACCCCGTGAGCGAATGGGATACACTTGTCCACATACTCTTTTTCCCAGTAATCGAGTATACCCTTGCGACGTTCGGCCTCCGCGCATAAGCCGTCGTCTGAAAGACTCTTGAGATTCACGGCGCCGAGCGCAGCGGCTTCCAGCTCCATCTTGGGGAGCAATTCATTCTCCATCTCGTCCCGTAATGTGAGGAGATTGGCGTACGATCGTCGCAGAGTGATGTACCACGCGCGGTCATCTCCCGCCCCTTGACCGGTTGTTACGGGCCTTGATTGAAGAGCTATCAGCACGGAATCCCTGTACGTCCATTCCACGTCCTGGGGTGAGCCGAACAACATTTCCGTTCTCCGCCCTAATCGGAACACCTCCAGCGTCTCCGTTCCATTGAGCGGAAGTCCGGCGTTCCGTAGGCTCACTCCGTCACTCCCGGCGCCGGTCTCGATAGGCGGCTGAAAAGAAACGATTTCCCCTGTGTTTCTCTCGAGGATCCAGCGACTGGGCTCGACCTCGCCGTCCACCAATCCCTGATTGAGTCCATAGGCCGCCTCGATCACCGCACGCTTGGGATCAAGGGGGCTCATGCTGAAGATGACGCCCGAACGACTCCCCTGGATCATCTCCTGAACAACAACGGCCATGGCGCTCGATCGGGGATCCAACCCGAGTTCCCGCTGATACAAGAGCGCTCTATCGGAAAAGAGGGAAGCCCACACAAGGAGCACGTGGTCCCACAATCCGTCGCGGCCACGAATATTGAGGAAGGATTCGTGCGCGCCGGCAAAGGACAAGGCCGCGGAATCTTCCCCTTGAGCGGAAGACCGCACGACCAGCGCAGCGCCTGGGAAAACGTCATTGACGCCCGTCACCACTTCATCTCGTATATCGAGCGCCGGCGGCGTAGTAAGAAACATATTGCGCAAGCGTAATGAAGCGTCCCAAAGCTCCTCCCATCTCATTTCTTGGAAGGGCTTGCGCTCCAGCTCAATGAGGATGCGATCCCGAAGGCCGGTTTTGTCCACATACGCAGTGTAGGCTTCCGTTGTGACGCACACGGTCGGTGGGATGGGCACGCCGGCTTGGGCCATTTTCGCCAGAGACGCCGCCTTGCCTCCCACGAGATCACGTGGAGAGCGGGATATTTCCTGGAGTCGCAAGACTAAGCTCATGGATTGATCTTCAGTATAGTGACGTTCTGAAAGCGCCTGACGAGGAGATAAGATTCCACTATCATCGTCATGAGAGCCGTGGAGGGAGACGAAAGGAATTCACGCATGTGCGGGTGTTTGGCGATATAGAGGGCGGCCCATTGCGGTCGCTCAGAGGCGGGAACTTCCGTCGCGTCACCCAAAACCGTAAGCGCGGTGGCCGAGCGAATATCTTCAGAACGATTAGAGCGGTTGTCTACAAGGAGAGCCGTTCCCGACCGTGCCGCCATATTGGCGTACTTCCGTGTTGAGCGAGTCGTGGCGAAAAAAATCGACTTCAGATCGTCCGTCGCGGCAAAGGCCACAAGACTCGTATACGGGCGGTTCTCTTCCTGAGTCGAGAGGACGGCGAACTTCTGGGACGCCAACAGAGCCTTAATTTCCACTTCGATGCTATTTTCTTCCGACACTGATTCACACTTTTCGGGGACATTCCGGAACTTTGTTACGCCTAGCGCGTTCACCCCAAGCGCCGCAGCCGATAGTATCATTTTTCCTTGTGTGTTTGTATCGTGTTTTGCGGAGACGCATTCGAATTTCTCTGATCGAAGTAAAATGGCCGGAGCAAACGCCTATGGTAGGCGGAACCGGCCGGTAAGTGGTAACCGTTCACCAGGAAGAGCGCAACCATTTGGGATTACATACGGCAGGGCCGTAAACCCGACGCAAACCCCCGGTGAACGATTACAGGTATCAACATGCGGAAGTATATAGGAAGACAAGACGGAAAGGCTGAGTTTACATTCAGCCGGTTGCGTCCTGGTAACGTGGCTCCGTTAATTGAAAAGGATCGTTTAATACCAAAGTGCTTTCCAACGAGTAACATTGGTGAAGACTCTTTTGGGGAAGGTAGGTTGTTTCGACGTCTATCTGAGAATGTTTAATATGCCGAAAGCGGCCTTTTATCCTTGAGAAAAGCCGGTTTCGGCAATTTAACAGTTCTTGGAGAGGGGTTCGGGGAGAAGCCTTCTTTCAAGAAGGTTC
>JBBRBO010000154.1:0-8138 GCA_038205805.1 Desulfomonilales bacterium | reverse complement strand
TGAAGCTCTTCCAAGGACATCCACTCTGCAGCTCTCGTAACGCGTCCCATAAGACCCCTCCTATATTACGTATGTAATGTACCAGAAACGCGTAATAATCGCGAGCCTCTCTAATCTAAATACCGCGAAGTGGTATAAGATAATGAACTACCCGTATCACTTTGCGCCTCCTCACATACTTTTGATGGTTAAATTGTAAGCGCCGAATTGGTTGGTTGCGGTATAGATTCTCCCTAACGTGGTTGAGAATGATTGAAGAGCCAAGCCATTTACTCCGGCAATATTGTCCCCGCCGAGAACGATTTCCATAGGAGAGGCCACTATTTGTTCGTCGTTATTACCGGAGGTGACTGCCGCGTTCGCATCTGGGATTGTGTCAACCAAGGATGGTAAATTGCCTGCAACACCCGCAATTTCATTGGCGATAATCACGGTTTTGATGCCCAAATTGTCACATTCTCTGCAATTGAACATGAGATCAGTGTCGGCGTGTCCGCCGCCTTCTTGGGTGATAATCGCCCCATCGGCTCCGAGCTGCTTCGCCAATTTCGCTGCGAATTTCGCCGAACGTTCCTTTTCTCGAAGTGTGCTGTGTTCATTGGCGATAATTACACCTAGGAACATCAAATCTTTCTGGTGACGTCGTGTCAAATCGAGAATCACAGGATTGTTTAGGTGGAAGTATGTTGGGTTTTTTTGACAGGCGATGATGTAATTACTACTCACCACGGCTCCATCCAAAATTTCATTCGGGTGCATCAAAGTGGGAAGAAGGGTGCGCGCATTTTCTCCATAAACGAAGGTGTCTCTCAGCAATCCCTGAGATTGTAGATGGTAGATATAAACAATGTTCGGTAAAGCAGTGGTGGTAGAAGGGGCATCAAGCTGAAAGGTTTCGATACTATCCGGAACCAAGTTTCGTGTGGGTTCAGCCAAGTATACGGCGGCTTCGAGAAGGGCTTTACGTGAGGCTCGGTCGAATTCAAAATCCGTCATTTCAGAGCGGGTCACGAATTCCAACACAATGTTGTTTGTTGTGGAGAAGATGCTGTAGTCCGCTACAGGGCCGGACATGTCGACGATACCCTCTTGGATTCCCGCTCGAAGACCCGTTTGAATAACGGAAACTCCTTCAATAACATTGGTTTGGCCGGACCCGGCTAACGACACCGCTCCCAATGCTCCGGGAAATGGAGTAGCGCCGCCTGATAATTTAATCCGCGGCTGAACGACATCCATGACATGGATGATCCTTACCTTTTCTCCCGGACGTGCAATATTCACTTCTATGCTGCTGAAGAATCCATCCCTATTGAGGTACTGCGAAAGTTCATCTTTGCGAATGAACATGCACCCATTCTCAATAGTCGTGGTTTCTCCAAACTGTACGTCGTTTACGTCGAACTTACGTAGTTCCAACTTCATAAATGTGGGTTGCTTCTGATCCATAGTAGTCTCCGTTTGGCTGAATAAGCGATTCCGACTTAGACGAGTCCCAGCCAATGCCAGTACGTTGCGCTAAAAACAACCAAGAGCAATACGGCGATAAGCACCAATGGTATCCCGACCTTCATCATCTCGTCGGAACTGAAGGTATTTGTTGAATATGCCACCATTGACATTGGGGTGTTTACCGGAAGAATTACGGAAAACTGGATACTGTAGTAAAGCACCAAGGATAAGCCCCATACGTTCAAACCCGGAATGGACAACCCTTGAGCAAACCCTATCGCCGTAGGAACAAGAGCGGCTACGGCGGCGCTGCGAGCTGAGAATGCGAGCGCAAAGATGGCAAAAAACAATCCACCTGCTCCGATCATGAGCAAGAAGGGCCATTGTCCCACCCCTAAGCTGATGATTGTGTTTTTTGCCACCCATGCGGCGGCGCCGCTCTTTAGTAGCCATATTCCAAGGGAAATGGCGGCGCCGAACAGCATCAAAGTGCCCCAATTAACCTTTGACTCAAGTTGTTTCCAGGTAGCCACGTTAAGTCCGGGGAAGAAAATGGCTATAACTGCAAGGATGGCGACCGTGCTGGGGGTCAGCGGATGCAGGATTTTGCCGGTCGCCCAGAGCAAAATGGTTATTAACATAATAATCAGCAGCTTTAGCTCTTTGCCGGATGTGGGTCCGATTGCCGAATATCTTTCACTGATGAGATCACGGCCGCCCGCCAATTCCTCATCACCTAGCGGGAAAAAATGAAGGACCAGCATAAAGAGAACCGCTCCCACAGCGAAGGAGAAGGGAACTCCATAGATAGCCCATTGAAGCCAAGTAATGTCGTGTTTCGTGGCGGCGGAAATATACATTGCCGTTTGAATGGGCGGGGCTCCGGATGTGAGAATGCCCATTCCGGAAATACCTGTGCCGAATGCCACAATGAGAAGCATCGCTTTACTAAGGTTGCTTTTCAGATCCAATTTGAAAGCTTCGATGATGCCCAGGGACACTGCCGTCATGAGAGCGGCGTTTGCCGCTTGCGCTGGTATGAAAAGCGTCAAGATGAAACACATGAGCAGCACGCCGAAGAGTACCTTCTTGGGTTTGGCCCCCATCTTGCTCAAAATGAAAAAACCGATACGCTTTCCCAAACCCGTTATTTCTATGGCGGACGCTAAAAACAGAGCGCAAGCCACTAAAATCCAGGCCTCCGAGCTAAAGCCGGACAAGGCCATTCCTAGCGCAGCTTTGGTGCCGATAAGTTTGCCGGTTGCAGGATCTTTAGATACAGATACAAGAATGGTGAAAGCGCCGATGAGCAGGAACGAACTTGCAGCGTACCCCACGGCCTCGGTTACCCATATGACAAGCATAAAAAGCATTACTGAAAGGAGCGCATGCCCTGCCGGCGTTAGATCCGCGGGAAAGTGGATGGATTGAAATGCGAATAAAACGATGAAGGCGATGATGATCCCGACGATTTTACGTGTCTTACCTTCAGGACTACTTCCGGGCGGGCTTTTCGAAACTGAAGATTTCATTGCCTAACCTCCTGGTGACAGGTTGGTAACGCCGAATTGGTGTTTTAAGGGAATGTGGTCTTTTCTCCTTTCTCTTGGCTACGAAGATTTTAGGATGGGTAGATGTATAGACAAATGGACAACTAGTGTAAAGAAAAACTTGTAACCAAGTATGATTTTTTTTGGATACTTCATATTTACAGCAATTTAGATGACAATTCTGCAAGGTTGTCAGGCGTTAATTTTTCATGGGGTAAGTTGTGGAAAAAAGTGAAGCTGATGAGGAGGTATAAGCCTCGTATGAAAGGCTTATACCGCATGTAAAAGTTCTGACTATTTTATGGACGCTACCTTAAGAATGGGAAGATGCGCGATACATCAGCGCGTTTTTCGCGCCGGCGCAAACCTCTCCCTAATCCCCGACATCACCCGGCGTGGGCGTGTGGTGAGGCAAGAGGCCACCCGGCATATGCGGGTTGGGGTTGACGGCCGGTGGGGCCGGAGCCGAGGGAATATCTATACGGAAGGGGTCCGGAGCCGGAGGGGTAGACCCAGCCGCCGACGGACTCGCATCCTTGAAGGGTTCTTCCACACGTATGGCGTAGGCCGTGACCGTTGCGTACAGCTCCCCTGAAGGCATGTTGAACGTGAAGCGCACAGGCATTCCTGCTGACTCCATCGCCTTACGTAAGCTGTGGAGCGTCTCCATACGCTCCTGATTGGACAATTCAGTCCACCTGGAGCCGCCGGTAAACTGGGTATAATGCGTGTTCGAGGAACTGACGATGTCTTCGGCCATGAGCCGGGAAAGCTCCCCTCGGAGCGCCCCTTGAGCCCCCACCCGAGCTAAGTCTCGAGCGGCTTGAATGGGCGCTTTGTCTTTGGGCATTTCCCTGCGCAGGTCCTCAGCCCGTTTCTCGCCGGCGGAATAACTCATGGGCATGATGATGTCTCTGAAAATGTAGAAGAGAAAAATACCGCAAATTCCAGCTATTATTGAGCCCAGAACGAGGGGAGGAATCCTGTCCAAGAAGCGCTTTGGCGGTTCCGTGCCGTCCCAGCGATCCTGGCCCGACAGCAAGTGTCCGCATTCAGGGCACGTGAGGGCCGTCTTGCGAACTCCGGCGCCGCATTGGGGGCAGCGCTCCTGGTCGGCGTCCGGATGGTCCTCGGCGAGCCGCCGCGACAAGTCTTCTCGGTAGTCTTCGGAGGGATCATCCACGGGGGGGGCCGGTTTAATGGGCTTGCGGTGGAAGATTTCGTCCTTCGTCACCAATCCCTTGCCGACAAGGAGGTTGAACACCTTCGCCAACCCCTCTTGGTCCAGCGAATGCAACAGCATCAGCTCCTGGTTACTTTTGCCGGATCGGAGGTCTTCCATAAATTTCTTTGCGTTGATTGTCTTTTTTTGCGCCATGATCCCGATCCCCGGTGATTCGAAGTAGTTTAGGCGAGAAGTCGCGGTTACGAAAACGGTTCTTAGATAAGGGTTTGGGGGAGGACCTTATTTCAAAAAGGCGCTCCCGAACTCCTACTCTGCAACAGCTCCCACTCAAAGCCCCAGAGTCTCACGCTTCCGTCGGTGCATCCGCTTGCGGCCATGAACATATTTCCGAAAAAGCACACGCTTCGGACGGGAGCCGTGTGACCTTCCAGGATCGCAAGACATTCTTGGGCGTCCATGTTCCAGAGGCGCAGGGTTTGGTCGTCGGAACCGCTCAGCCAAAGGCCGCCTGTGGCCCTCACTGCAAGGTTGCGCACAGCGGCCGAGTGTCCGCGCAAGTTGGCCACATTCAGACCTGAGCCCACCACATAGAGCATCATTTCGCCATTCTCTAGGCCCACGACAACTTTATCGTCCGCATGGTTGGGGCACAGCGACGTTATTGTATGCGGCGGGTCCCTGAAGGCCGTCAGGATGCGGCCATGATGTGTAGACCACCGCTGAATCTTGTAAGCGTCTTTCATGCTATAGATTGTTTTATGGTCATGAGAAAAGCAAGCAAAATGTGAACCACCGAAGGTCGGACCCAGCGGCTCCCTTTCACCTGTGGTCAAGACGATCTTGAGCGCTCGTTTATCCGGTCCAAGGGCGAAGAATTCCTTCCCCGTGTGAGAGAGGGAAAGCGGCGGGTCCACCGCTGGGAATTCCTGCAACAGAGCGGCCTTCTCATCCCATAGGCGGCCCACGTGATCCATGCTCCAGGTGAGATACGCCGAATCTCTCCGCACGAAAAAGGCGCAATGGATGGGTGAACCCACCTTAATGGTAAGTAGGCGCTTACCTGAAGTAATATCCCACACCACGGCCAGGCCGTCCAGGCCGGCGCTCATGAGCTTGAGCCCGTCGGTGGATGGGCGAACGCTTACCACGTCGTCGCTATGTCCCTGAAATGATCGGATAAAGGCAGCGGATCGCAGACGAGCTTGTGGGTCGAATTCACCCAGGAGATTGCGCACCATAGCCGCCTCCTTGGACCAACTAAATCCTGTGGCGCTCCGGATCTTCTCGAACTGCTCGAAGGCCTCGTAGGTGCGCCCCTTCTTCCAGAGGGTGTTGAACTCGGCCACGGCTTGCCGGAACTGAAGATGCAATCCCATAAGCTCCTTGAAAGTCTTGGGTTTAGCAATTGCCGGTGTGGGGAAATTCCTGTCGAACCAAGCGGTCTCTACTGTCCATGCGGCCACTGTGCCCCGAGCCGATCCCGTCACCAGGAGCTTTGCTTCATCCGAGTAAGCGCAGCAGGAGAAGCGCTCGTTTTGTGTGGTGATTGTCCTGAAGCAGCGCCGCGATTCCAGGCCCCACATCTTCATAACACCGTCATCAGTGATGGAGATGAGATTCCGCGCGTCGGGGAGAGAGACGATCCCGGTGACTCGTCCGGCCGCGCCTGAAAACACGGCCGCGGATTTACCCGTTGAGGTCTCCAGGACATGGATGCGCTGGTCGGTTCCGCCGGTTAAGAACAGCTTGTCGTCGTGCGCAGCTTGAATAACGCTGATTGGGCCTTCGTGGAGGGCGAGCCGCACGTTTTCGGAGCCGCTTTTGACGTCATACATCGCCAGTGATCCGCTTTCGGTTCCCACGGCCAAGATTGAGCCGCGGCCCAAAAACGCCAGGGCTGTTACGCCTCCGACGCCGGGGATCTCACAAACGACCCTGTTCGTTTGCCGGTCGAGTATGCGCAGGGCGCCCTCTAGGTCGGCGAATCCTACGAAGCGTCCATCCGGGGAACAGGCGACCCGTGTGACGCTCACGCCGGGGTGTCGATGGATCAACCGCCCCTGGGTGACAGACCATAGCTCCAGGGCTTTGTACGCCGAGCCGAAGCCCAGAGCCAGGGTTTCGCCGTCGAGCGAGAATCGAGCGCACTCGATGGGAAAGTTCGAAATGCGGAAGTGCTTAAGCACTCGTGCGGTCTCCACATCCCAGACGCGGACCAGGCGATCCTCACCTACCGTACGGCAACCGGCGCCCCCAAAGCTTATGGCGTGGACCTTCTTAATGTGACCGGCAAAGCCCTTGCGTGTCCCGGCGCTGCGCAGTTTCAAGCTCGCCACGAATTTACCGGGATCACCGCCATAGCGCTCCCATTGGCCGGCGTATTTTGCGTCTTGGGATGAGGCGTCCCGCAGGTATTCGATTGCTCCGGAGGCGTCCCCTCGCTGAAGAGCGATCAGGCCCATGAGGAAGGCGTAATCCGCCGTCACACGGGTCTCGATGCGGAGGGATTCCATGCTGCCCACCACCTCGTGATCCGAGATCTCTCCCTTTGTCCACCTATGGATGTGAAGATTGTAGACGGCCTCGAGGTGTTCGGGGTTTGCGGAACATGCGTCTTCCAGGAGAGTGCGGGCCTCGTCTTCTCGCCCCAAATCTAGGAGCGACACCGCTTGGTTGTTCAAGGAATCCGTCTTGAGAGCCATAAGATTCGGTCGGGGCCTGATGCGTTTGCCGGGACGCAGCTCCGTCGCAATCTGCTCCAATTCCGCACAGAGGTCCGAGAAGGTGGGGAAGCGGTTTTCTTTCTTTTTCTCCACGCAGGTCAACATCAGGCGACTCAGGGATTTGGGGATTTCCGGGCGCACAAACAGTGGATCAACAGGCTGCGCCCGTAGGTGGCTCCGTATGAGGTCGCGAAGGGCGTAGGTCTTGGGCAGGTCGAAGGGCATGCGATTGAGGATCAGCTCGTAAAGCATTACCCCAAAGGAGTAAATATCCGACCTGATATCCTCTCCGGTGGACCTGAAGCGCTCAGGGGCGATGTATTTGGGGGACCCCATGATCCCGGCCTCGGCTGAGGTTATTTCGAAATCCACTCTACGGCTTGTGGTGTCGTCGCTCCGGGTTTCGTCGTCAATTCCGATGCCAGGGTCTTCCATGCGCTTGACGAGCCCGAAATCCGTGATCTTGAGGACGCCGTCCCGCGTCAGCAGGCAGTTAGCCGGCTTGATGTCCCTGTGCACCAGGCCTAATCCCTCGGCGTATATCATGCCGTGGCAAAATTGCAGCATGAGGTCCATGAGCTTGGGTAAATCTCTCAGCAATCCCTTGTCATGCCATTGATCCAAGGGGCCGCCATCCACGTACTCGATGAAGAGCCGCGGCAGGCCGTCGATTACGCGAGCGTAGTAGCACGTGGCGATGTTAGGATGTAGCCCCAGGTTCACCCATAATTCCGCCTCCCGAAGAAAGCGAAGAATATGGCTTTCCTTAGTGAGGGCCGCCTTCAGCGGGGTCTTGATGGCGAGCTTCATGCGCCAGAGCTTGTGAAACACGAAGTAAACTCTGCCCATGCCGCCCTCGGCCGATCCGAAGACCTCGTAGATGCCTTCGAGGACATCCCCTTGCCGCCAGGTTTCCGGTTTGTGCGTTTCAGGCTCGAAGATATTGCGCATGGTCTTGTCGCCGGCGCTTTCGGACCGGCCCCAATAGGTGGTGAGATTGTTTTGTTCGAGGAATGCGATGAATTTGCGAGTGTTTTCATCGTTCGCGATCTTGGAGATACGGATGGTTCGAGTGAGCAACGCAGTGCGCACCACGTCCTCGGGTCGGCGTAGGATCTTGGCTAAATAAAGCACGACCTTGTCCGGAATCTGGGTGTGTCCGGATTTCAAGCTGATGACCAGGGCGTTACGTTTTGGGGTCGGGTTCATGGGTTCAGGATAACCATC
>JBBRBO010000153.1:0-8207 GCA_038205805.1 Desulfomonilales bacterium | reverse complement strand
GTGCCCATCATGTCGAGGAGCAGATCCACCTTAGCACAATCTTCTTCGGTGTTGATGACCGGCGTGCGGAATGACTGCGGCCCGTAGGTCGCCCACGGAATGTCCTCCATAAGCGTCGTGACCGCTGCGCTGATGACCCGTATAGCCTTGAAATCCACGAAACCGCCTCCTTGCGGGTAATTATTCATGGGATGAGACACTACGCCGGCAAAAAGAACCGACCCGGACACATCCCGCCTCCGAACACCTCGTGTTTGACGGCCGAGCGCCGTCTGACCGCCGCGACCACCTACTCGTCAGTACATAGCACGGGTTTGTCTCATCAGGTGACCTACGGCAAGGAAAAAGGTCGTTAGCAAACGATTATTCTACACAAATCACTTGACAAGGTTCACGAAGAGGGCTAACAATATGTTTGACGAGTCTAACACTTGCAACCTTACATGTTTGAAAAGCATGCGTGTAGGCGAATATATTGCACCGCCTCCAGGAGAGACCAGTATGTGGAGACGCCGATTCCGTAAAAAATGCCCCGATTGTCCTGCAGGACCTGATAAAGACTGTGTACGAAACGACATCACTCGCTTATCCAATTACCGGCCCGGGCAAAAGGGCGCCATTGTGCAGATATGCGGCGCTCCTGATTTCCGATTGCGCATTATGGAAATGGGCTTTGTAAAGGGGACCGAGGTTGAGGTTGTAAAGTACGCGCCTCTTCAAGACCCGATCGAATTCATAATCAAAGGCTATCATATTACCCTCCGTAGAGAGCAAGCCAAAGACATACTTATGAGCATCCCCGACAAAGCGGCCTGACCCTTGTCGAGGTACGCTCACCGGGTGAGAGGCGCCTCAATGTCCGACGATGGCAGAGGAGATGCCTCTCCCTTTGGACAACTCCACGGCACGCGAAGCAATGGCCGCACTCCTGGTGAAGGATCACGATGTTTGTAGTACAATGATGTGGGCCGCTTGAGGTAATCGCCGTCCGTTTCGGACGCCGTGGTTGAACGGCCCGCTTAGTCTGTTCTACCACGGAGTATAGCGGTCCCCGACAAGGTATTGCGTATGAAAAAAGACATCACCGTCGCCCTACTCGGCAATCCGAACGCCGGCAAAACCACTCTGTTCAATGCCTTAACGGGTTCGCGGCAGCACGTGGGAAATTGGCCGGGGGTTACGGTTGAGAAGAAAGAGGGCGCCCTCAAACATGCGGAGCGCAATATTCACGTCGTGGATCTGCCGGGAGCGTATTCCCTCACGGCGTTCTCTCTGGAAGAAATCATTGCCCGAAACTATATAGTGGATTGCCTGCCCGACGTCGTCATCAACGTGGTTGACGCCTCGAATCTCGAACGCAACCTGTACTTGTCCGTTCAGCTCATGGAAATGGGCGTGAAGATGGTTATCGCCCTCAATATGATTGATGTGGCGCAGGGACGCAATATCCTCGTAGACATCAAGACGCTCGGAGAGATATTTCGGGCGCCTGTGGCGCCGACGAACGGCAAAAAGCACGTCGGTATTCAGGAGCTGCTGGACTCCGTGGTTGATACCGCGGAAGCCCCGGACGTGCACAAACCGCGCCCTATACAGTACGGCGTCGAAATTGAGGAAGAACTCGGCAAAGTGGAACGGGAACTGAAGAAGTCCTCCTTTCCCGGTGAACGACTTTCCGCACACTGGACGGCGCTCAAGCTCCTGGAAGGCGACCCGGACATAATCACCAGGTTCAACGGCGCAGCCGGCGGCCTTTCACAACAACTCGAGAAGTCCCGTACTCACCTTTCGTCCATCTTCGGCGATCCACCGGACATCCTGTTAGCCGATGCCCGCTACGGTTTCGTGTCGGGAGCCATTCGGCAAGCCGTACGAGTCGCTCCGGGTGACCGGGCGCACATTTCGGACAACCTGGACCACGCCCTGACGCACCAAATTCTGGGGCCGATCATCCTGGGATTGGTACTCTATGTGGTGTACCTCTTCACTTTCCAGGGTAGCGAACCGCTGGTGAAGTTGTGTGCCGACGCCTTCTCCTGGTTGGCCTCAGTCGTTTCGGGGCTACTCTCCGAAGGGCTTCTGAAGTCCCTCCTCGTGAGCGGCGTCATTAACGGCGTGGGAAGCGTGTTGAGCTTCACCCCGCTCATTGCGTTCATGTTCTTCGCCATAGCTGTTCTCGAAGACACTGGATATATGGCGCGAATCGCCTTTATGCTCGACCGTGTGCTCCGAGGATTTGGGCTTCATGGGGCGTCCATGTTGGCGCTCATGGTGTCCGGGGGCTTAGCGGGTGGCTGCGCAGTGCCGGGAATAATGGCCACACGAACCATGAAGGAACCCAAAGAACGCCTGGTAACCATCCTGGTGGCGCCATTAATGAATTGCGGAGCGAAATTACCGGTATATGCGTTGCTTATCGGCGCATTCTTCCCATACGGACAGGCGAAGATGATGTTTCTGCTCACCATCATTTCTTGGGCGATGGCGCTTTTGGCAGCGAAGCTTATACGCGCGACATTGCTCTCGGGGCCGTCCGCGCCCTTTGTGCTGGAGCTGCCGCCTTACAGAATGCCCACTATGCACGGGCTCCTGACGCATACGTGGGAACGCACGTGGATGTATGTCAAAAAGGCCGGCACCTTAATACTGAGCATTTCAGTGGTGGTATGGGCCGTCATGTCCTTCCCGGACCTACCGGCTGAGCGCAGTCGCGAATTTGACCGTCGCATCGACGCAGTCACCGACGTACTTCTATCGCAACCTGCGGTTTCGGGCGTCTTCCACACTCGAGAAGACCTTGAGCGCTTTGAGCGGCTGCGTACGCAATCTCTCGGGGAACAGGCTCAGGAATCACCCGCGATACAAGCGCTTCTTACTTCCAGATCAACGAAAGAGCCCATCGCGACGCAATACTCCGGCCTCGCCGAAGCGTACACAAACTACATTGCCCAAATCGGTGAAATAGAAGGGGAACGCCAAAGCGCCAAGCTGAAGGGGACAATCGGCGGATCAATCGGTGTGGCGCTGGAATACGTGTTTGCTCCACTGGGCTTTGATTGGCGCACAAACGTGGCGCTGGTAGGGGGCTTTGCCGCAAAGGAAGTGGTGGTGACTACCTTGGGCACCGCGTACAGCCTGGGAGCCAGTAAACGAGGCGAAACCACGGCCTTAGGTGAACGGCTCAAACATGAACCGGGCTGGAATGCGCTTAACGCTTTCACCCTGATCCTCTTCGTTATGATGTACAATCCATGCCTCGCCACTTTGGCCGTCATAAAGCGCGAATCAGGGAAGTGGCGCTGGATGTTCTTCGCCATGCTCTACACCACGACTCTCGCCTATGCCGTGGCGCTCATTGTGAGGACCATCGGACTACTGTTTCACTTAGGAGTGTAGTGGATTAAAGACGCCGCCGCCGTAATTCACACTTTTCCCGGCGAGTCCGATGGTTTAAACTATAAGTATTCAGTTAGGGAAAAGTGACCATTCCGGTAACTGTTCACAGAGGAATCCTGCGACCGTTGGAAATGCCGAAGGACGTGGTTTCGGAAAGGAGAGAAGTTTCCGATCCTCACAGGGCGCAGGGGCGTCTCAAACCCGGTGAACGACTACCCCTTTCGCATTCAACGTAATTCTTTCCGTAAGCGATAAGTGCTCACGGCAAGAGGCGAGTAGAATATGTGGGAAAACATTATCGTAAGTTTTATTGTAATCTTAGCGGCGTACTTCGCCGGTCGGCGTCTCTGGCGGAAATTCAACCGCGTTCGGGACGGCGACCCGGCGTGCTCCGGCAATTGCAACAAGTGCGCTTTGGAGAAGTTCCCCAAGGAGGAGCAGCCCTAAAAAGTGAGTGGAGCGTCCTTGTAGGTAATGCTCGTCTATAAATGGGGGTGTGGCCGGAACAGACGTATAACGACTTGTGAGTATTTACGTAAGGGACAGCGACCACTCTTCGTTAAAGGGCGTTGTCTCATACTGTGGTAACCCACGAATTGAGTGGGGAGGATTCTTCTTTCAAGAAGCTTCTCCCCATGTTTTATTCCATTGGTTACGAAGCGGTGTCAGATGGGTTTTACGAAGATGTGAGCGGCCTCTTCACGCGTCAGCTTCACATGATAGCCCTTCACCGTCACCGAAATGCCGCCGGTTGAGGAATCCACGTCCTCCACCTCGACGATGACTCCGGTTTCCAACGCGTCTTGAGGAAAAGTCTTCTCGAGTTCCTCCGACATAGATACGTGATCTATCATCACCTGCGCGCCTTTTGAGGTTTCCGCCAAGGTCATGTTGTCCTTGAGCGCTTCTCGCTGGGCCTCCTCACGGTGGGCCATTTTCTCCTTTGCCTGGTCCAGACACGGCGTGCAGTTCTCGCATCCTTGGGCCGGCGCCGTGCGCCATCGCGTTTGATCCACAGGGCACATGTCCGTGAACTCTACATACCGTATAAGTCGGTCGATAACTTCGGGGTCCAGGTGGTGTTCAATACGACACGCATTGTCTTCCGCAATCGTTTCCTCAATGTCGAGAATACGCACGAGGAAGCGTTTCAATGCCTCATGCTTGCGCACGATTTCCTTGGCGCTTGCTGCGCCCTCTTCGGTGAGGGTGATGTATTGATAGCGATCATAACGGACCAAGCCCCTGCCCGCCAGAGTGCGCAGGGCCGAACTTACGGAGGACATCTTCACTCCAACTCTCTTGGCGATGTCGCGCACTCGAGCGATGCGACGCTCTTGCTCAAGATGATAAATTGCTTCCAGGTAGTCCTCCATGGCCGATGTCAGCGGCCGCTTTGGAGTCGTCGGTTCCATGCTTTTACTCCCTCTCAATCACGAGGCTGTGACACGGGTCGGCAAATCCGACAAGTATGGCCGTGCGCTCAAATGTAGTATGGCTAAGCATGCGGTGGTTGTCAACAAAAGCTGCATGGTTCGCACTTTGTGCGACGGAGAATAACGGGCTTGGCGTACCCTCTCATTATAGCTCAATAGGAGATAACGGCGCCTTTTACGCCGGCCATGCAACATTGTAGCGCCGCGCTCTTTTCTGAAGCGCGTACGTTATGGAAAGGCCTTCCTTGACGAGCGGCCCAGCCCCGTGAGCAATCGGCGCAACAGTAGAACATACTTGAGGCGACTATGCTACCGCTGGGAGCCTGAGGCGGACTCATCCGCCATGCGGATCCTTTCATCATCTTCCCGAGCGCTCGATCTGTTCGCGGCGAATGGTTATACCGATGTGCTTTCAAAAAAGTAAAATCGGCGGAGCTTTCGTTGCAAAGCAGGGTTTTCCAACCTATTTTCTAAGAAATTTGTGATTATCACCGAAGCGGCATTTGCTTCTTGAGAAGAGCCGGTTTCGGCTATTGCAGAAGGTCTTGGAGAGGGATTTGGGCAGAAGCCTTCTTTCAAAAAGGTTCTCCCCAAAATTACTTGTGTGATTCGGCATTGGTATTACTTTTGATTTTGCGATGGCTTCTCCCCGAGACATCCCTCCCACAGCAAAGCCTTGCTCACCTTGTCTACGGATGCGTTTACCCAATATCCTTGCCTGAATCGGTTGGCTAAGAGAGCGCACATGAGAGCCATAGAAACCGTCATCGACCACCAAATCCCCACCGGCCCACACTTAAAAACGTGAATCATAGCCAGCATAAGCGGTATCCGAAAGACCCACATCCCGGCAAAAATAATGCGCATGGTGCCCCTGGTGTCGCCCGCCCCCTGGAGCGCGCCGGATAGCGTAATTCCCACGGCAAGAAACGGCGTTCCCACCATGTTAATGCGCAGGTAACGGGTAATCTCGTTAATGACGGCGGGATCGCTGGTGAATGAGGCGCCGATTTGTCGGGCAAAGGTGAAAATGAGGATAGTAGGGACAAGTATAATGACAAAGGACATCAGCGCGGTGACCTTTGCCCCGGCTCGTGCGCCGGCAATGTCGCCCTTACCGATCCTGTTGCCTGTGAGCACCGCGGACGCCATGTTCAGCGCAAACACCGGCAGGAAGATGATCGCCTCCACACGCACTCCGCCGGACATGGCTGCAAGCGCGGTAATCTGTCCCGCTTGCAGTTGTCCCACGAGGAAATAGACCACGAGCGTTCCTGCATTCCATGCGGTCTGTTGCAGGGCGCTGGGCACACCCAACTTGGCCAGATTTTTGAGACACCTCAGTTTCGGCGCCGCCAAAGCCCGCAGAGTGATCCCTCCAGGCCCCAACACGATGAGAGCCAGGTTCAGGCACATTCCCAGGGTCGTGGCGGTGGCCGTAGCCCAGGCAATACCCCGAAAGCCTAAGGCCGGCACGGGTCCCCACCCGAAAGTGAAAATAAAATCACAGGTGACATTCACCACTGCCGCGATGAAGCTGTTGACCATAGCGCCTCGCACACGGCCGGATGCCCGCAGTATCCCGCTAGTAATAATCATAAGATACGTCGGGACAAGCACCAGAGAGAATATCGCCAGGAACTGCACGGCCAATACGCGAATATCCTCCGGCATCCCGGCCAAGCGGATGATGTTTTCGGGATACAGCCGGGATAGAATCGTCAACGAGCCCGCCACAAACACACCCGCCGTAAGTGAGTTAGCGGTGATGTTCGCCACGCCTTCCGGGGACTTTGCTCCGTAGGCCTGAGACATCATAGAGACGGTCCCTACGGTGATGGCGTTGGCCAAGATCATGAGCGTCCAATAGAGCTGGCCCACATACCCCACTGCGGCCAAGATATTCGTGCCCAGATACCCGGCGACATACACATCCGCAATTCCAATGGAAAACTGAAAGAACATTATGAGAATGATCGGCCATCCCAGAGCCCAGGATTCCACCAACAGCCGACGCATTTCCTTATCACGTAGAAAAGTTTTCATGATGGGAGTTAGTTCTCTCGATGGGAAGCGCCTTGCTCACTGAATTTCCGGTGAGCCCGCCCAAGACGTGTCTTCTATAGGTAAATAGACGCCTAAAAGCGCCCTCGTCCTACTGTGACACATCATGAACGATTTTACTCGTCGGGCCGACGCTCCTCCGCCCATTTTGTTATACACTGAAATTAGGATTGCGGGTAACCTTCACATGGGATCTTTCAACCCCGGACGTGTGGCGATCCCTCCAGCGCTATATGTGCCAAATCGCCGGTGTGACGACGCTGCCGCTCCCGCGACCGGTGGTCACCCTTGGACGCGTCTTTTCCTTGATCTTTTGCCCTCCGGCCCATATATTGCCCGGTGGTCTTATACTACCCAAGAGAAGAATCACTATGCCTAAGCGAACGGATATAAAATCCATCATGCTCATAGGTTCAGGGCCGATTATTATCGGTCAGGCCTGTGAATTCGATTACTCCGGCACACAAGCCCTCAAGGCGCTCAAGGAAGAGGGCTACCGAGTTATTCTGGTGAACTCCAACCCGGCCACCATTATGACCGACCCGGAATTCGCCGACGCCACATATATAGAACCCCTTAAGCTGGACATACTTACCCGCATCATCGAAAAGGAGCGCCCCGACGCCCTGCTGCCCACCATCGGCGGCCAGACGGCGCTCAACAAGGCGGTGGAACTCCACGAGGCCGGTGTGCTGGAAAAATACGGCGTGGAACTCATAGGCGCAGGTATCGAGGCCATCAACAAGGCTGAAGATCGTGACCTCTTCAAGAAGGCCATGCGCAACATCGGCCTGGATCTCCCCCAGAGCGGATACGCCCAAAACCTGGAAGAGGCGTGGGCTATCGCCCGAGAAGTCGGCTTCCCCAATGTGATACGGCCCTCCTTCACCCTCGGCGGCACCGGCGGTAGCGTGGCCTACACCGAAGAGGAATTCGAAGAACTCGCGAAATGGGGCTTGGAATTGTCACCCGTGACCAGGATACTGGTGGAAGAATCCGCTCTCGGGTGGAAGGAATTCGAACTCGAGGTCATGCGTGACGTCGCCGACAATGTGGTGATTATTTGTTCCATCGAGAACTTTGATCCCATGGGAGTGCATACGGGTGACTCCATCACCGTCGCGCCCGCGCAAACGCTCACAGATAAGGAGTATCAGATTCTCAGGGACCAGTCCGTCGCCATCATCCGTGAGATAGGCGTGGACACCGGCGGCTCCAACATACAATTTGCCGTGCATCCGCAAACCGGTCGCGTCATCGTCATTGAGATGAATCCGCGGGTCAGTCGGTCCAGCGCCCTTGCGTCAAAGG
>JBBRBO010000152.1:0-8363 GCA_038205805.1 Desulfomonilales bacterium | reverse complement strand
GTGATAGTCGCCGAAAGCGGCATTTTCTCCTTGAGAAAAGCCGCTTTCGGCAATTGCAAAAGTTCTTGGAGAGGGGTTTGGGGAGAAACTTCTTTCAAGAAGGTTCTCCCCAATATTACTTCTTTGATTACGCATTGGTATCAAGCCTGGTGAACGCGTCCTTATTTCAGAGCCTGTGTCGCCTGAGCGATGCTTTCTTCCACTTCGGGAGAACAGGGGCGGCCCACCATGCGCCCCACAACGCAGATCGCCTGAGCTTCCACCGGGTCGCCGTGTTTCAGGAGGCTTTGGCCGTACTCCTGGGCCAATCCGGGCAAATCGGGCCGCACGAGAAAGGCTCGCCGCCATGCCGCATGCGCCTCGGGTATATGCCCAAGTTGTTCTTCAGTCGATCCCAGGGCGGCGTAGATCCGCGAATCAGGCATCATTTCTAATCCCTTGTGGAGGACTTCAGCGGCCTCCTTAGGCCTTTCTTGCGCCACCAGGATTGCCCCCAGATTCGCGTATGCGTCCGGTAGCCGCGGATCCGCGGCCAGGGCCTTTCTGAATTCCCCAATCGCGTCGTCCACTCGGCCGTCCTGCGTATAAGTGAGCCCCAGCTCGTTGTGCAACGGCGCTGAATCCACCAATTCCTGAGCGCCTATCTGCAAAAGGTCCAGGGCCTTGGTCTTTTCACCCGCAGCGCTCAGCGCAGCCGCTAAGTTGATGTAGTGGCGAGGGTCACCGGGATTGCGGCCCAATGCGTTTTCGAGCATTTTCAGGGCTTCCTCGTCTTTACCCAGTTGCTTATATGCGTTCGCCAGATTGCTGTAGATAATATCCATTCCCGGCGCAAGGTCCGCCGCTTTCAGGAGGGCGTCCAGAGCGGCCTGGGACTCTCCCTTGGTCAACAGCGTGGCCCCGTAGTTCGCATACGCCGTCGGCGACGTTTGGTTGACCTTAAGTGTCGCTTCCCAGAGTGTCTGCGGGTCCTTCCACAGGGTGGTTTGCAGGATCGCGGGGATACCCAACGCCGCTACGTAGGAGTAACACAGAATCGGCGTGATCACTCGGCGGAATATGTGCGTCTTGGATCGCTCTAAGGCCCAATCACATACACTCGCAGCGATAATGGAAAAGCCGAACATGGAGAGATAGACAAAATGGTCCGCCACAAAGGAATGATTCATGTGACCGAACGAGATGAATCCCAAGGTCGGCGCTGCATTTATGAAAAAGAAAGCGGCGCCGAAGAGAGCCCGAGGATCTATTCTGCGCCGAAAGAACCACAAAAGAATACCCAAAATTGCAGTGAATAGAAACAGAAAAACGAAAATAGGCGCAGATTCCACCACGTCCCATCTGGGATAGAGCACCGCAAGGTGGATTGGCAGGAGGACCTTCGACACATAGAACATCAGGGCGCCGGCGGCCAGTAACGGACGATACGCCGGGGGAGGCAGCATACCCGGTTGAGAAATCTCCGTGGACACCACATAGACGCCCCACATCACGGCGACCACCCCAAGGCCGGCAATGACCCCTACCATGACGCGCCGCGTCTGTGGGCCGCCTTTGCCGCTCATAAATAACCATGTGGTTGCGGTCACGGGAAAGGTCACGGCCTGGGGCTTGGAAAGCAATCCCCCAAAGAAACACAGCCCCATCCCGAAGAGAGAGGAAACCCTTTCCTGCACAAGATAGCGCTGCTGAAAGAGAAACGCCCCCAGGTAAAACATTGCGCACAAGAGATTCTTGCGTTCGCTCACCCACGCCACCGTCCCCACCTGAAGAGGATGCACGGAAAACACGAGCGCCCCCAGGAGACACGCCCTGAAGGTAAACCCCAGCGTCCCCAGCGCAAAGTAAACCAGCACGCAATTTACGGCATGGTAGAGCACATTGAACGCCTTGGCTATCCACGGCTGAGGTCCCGGCTCCGGAAAGAAAATCGCCTGATCGGCCATGAGACTCAGGAAGTGCAAAGGACTGTAGTAGGCCACTCCCGTGTAGTGCAGATTGAAATCGAGCGCAATAGCCTTGGCCTTGACCCAACTGGGTTCCCACACCGCCTGTATGTGCTTGGGGTCATCCCAGTTGGCGAATTCCTGCGTAATAAGCGGCAAATACACTTCCGCGGTGATTATCAGCAACGCCGCAACGGAAAGCCATAGGGTGAATTTCCTATTCACCGGCGCTCCCCTCTACCTATTCGCAATCAAAAAGGAAATAGTGGGGAGAACCTTCTTGAAAGAAGGCTGAGTCCCAAACCCCTCTCCAAGAACGACCATGACGTATCGTCACAACGAAGTATGAAAGTATTCGATATTTGAAATGCTTTAGGATTAAACCCCTTGTATCCCCCTTATCGGAGGGACATAAGAGTACTGCCCGACCACCCTCTGACTCGGAGCCGACGCTTACCGCCCTGACAAGGGGGGTTGGAAGAGGTTCAACTCCCATACCGAAAAACCTTCCATGTGGCCGTTGTACGGAACATCCCGAACGCGAGACTTTCATGCTAACTCTTAAAATTGCCGAAACGTGCATTTCTTAGGAAGGAACACCAGTTTTGGCGAGTAGTAAATATTCTTAGGAAGCGTTTAAGAAACCAACTTTACAAGCCGTGGCTTTCACCAATGTTTCTCGTTTGGAAGCGAGACGCATTACTTAGTAGACACATTCGGTTCAGGGGACGCCTCCGGGCTCGGCTCAGTCACTTGAGGCGCGGTAGGCGCCGGAGCCTCGGCCGGTTTGCTCTTCGGGGCGGCCTCAGATGCGGCTGGAGCGGTGTCCTGCCTGGGCTCAGGCGTGGCTGGGGCCGCTTCCGGCGGGGATGTCGTTCCCGCCGATTTACTCTCCGGAGAAGGCTCGGCTGGAGCTTCACCGGCGTCCGTCGGAGTCTTCTGCGCTTCCTGGGCGGCCTGGGCGGCTTTCATTTCCGCTGCGTAGGCTTCTCTGTCCAGCCCACTGATTCGCCGCTCGAAGAGTTCGATGGTTTTGTCGCCGCTCTTCTTGTCCGTAAATTCCAAGAAGAACACGGCGCCTTTCTCCGGGGCGTAGAACAAGACATCACTGTCTTTGACACGGGTTCTCAACGGCTCATCCCACGAAAAATTGAATGTGGAAAAAAAGGCCTTTTTCAATCTATCGTACACGTCACGGCGTCTATCCGTTACGGCGAATCGTATGATGAACAGATGGTCCTTTTCCGTGAAGTCGAATTCAATTTCGTGAAAGTCGGGGTTCCCCGGAATCTTCCACTTCAGTTTGGGTCTTCGGCTCGAGGTGTCAAGCGTGGTGGTCCCGACTCCCTTGATCTTGTCCATCACCTGCGCCTGTGAGGCGCCCATTGGAATATCACGGATGAGAGCGGGCACGGGATTCTCCACAGGGCCTTGTAGACTGGAGCATCCCCACACAAAAACCAGAACCATCGTCAGTATCACACCGTATTTCGCCACGTGTCGGTCCTTCTTCTCAGATCACGACGTCTAGTCGAACGCTTGAGGGTATCACATCTATGGACTTGCGGGAATACGTAAGTCAACGCGGGTCGTCTTGACCCATAGCGCCGGGTCTACTTCACCCGCTGTGGGTCGCTTTGGCCCATACGAATCGCAGCCGTACACAGGAACTGGGGAGTCTCAAGCCTGGTATGAGATTCGGCCGGCGTTATGCTGAGAGAACCGCGCCGCGTACGCGCTCCTACGCGTACCATCGCCGTCGTACAGCTCAATTCCCCATAAACGGCGCCATATTTAGACCAAATTTGGTCCATTTTAGGGTGCAACTTAAAGGTGGGTAAACTCGAGTACAGCTTTCTATATTTCAGTTTAAGGGGCTTTTTACGTTATTGCTTGTTGAAGCTGAAAAATTCATTTATATTAATAATTAGGTACTTACGAATCTCGGCCTAACAATGTTTCTATCGCATAGTCGTTCGGTGATCCGTCAAAACTTTTTCGGCTTCACCAGGACGATTCGAGGGAGAAATATGTCCAATCACACTAAAACCGCTTGTTCAAGCGAAGTTCCCCCTTTTCAGGGTGGTTCAGCCTAATGAGTTCTTCGAGGGTATCCAGGAGAAAGTCGCCCTTAAACGTTTGCGGGATATTCTTGCCCTCAAAGAAGAGTTGCGGCGTTGCGTACAACTTGAGTGAGGCGCCAAGTTCCGTGTCCTCTTTGATCTTGAGCGCGGGCTTTTGGTCAGGCCCCAGCAGTTGCTCGAAGGCGTGGACGTCCATTCCCAACTGTGTGGCGTACTCAATCCACGGGCGGCGCTTGAACGTTTTCTGATTTGCGAAGAGCAGATCGCCGTACTTCCAGAAGCCGTCGTTTCCTTGAAGCACAAAGGCTGCGTGCGCGGCTTTGGCCGCTTCACACGCATAGGGATGGAGATTGCCGATAACCGTGCGGTTGCAGTCCGGGGACAGCGGGAAATTCTTGTACACCAGCCGCAGGACATCGGGATTGTGCCGAACAGCTTCCTTGAGATACGCTTCCGTCTGGGAACACATGGGGCACTGGAAGTCACTAAATAGCACAACGGGAAACGGAGCCGCCGGATTGCCGTACACCGGATCGCCCGGGCCGATGGGGATTTCGTACGTGGGGGAACTCTTGAGCAAAGCCATTATCACGATTGGGTCGTTGGCCAGTTCCTCATATCTCATTTTGGCGTTTTGAAAACTCAGGGCGTATTCCCAAAAACCACTACCCGCAAAGACCAGCAGGGCGATCAGGCATGCGCCGGCCACGTAGTAAAACCGCTCGGCTGCCGGGGCCGTTTCTTCAAGGAGAAAGTCCTTACGACGCTTAATCGCAATCGTGAGCGCAATGAACAGCGAAGTGAAATTCACCACATGGCAGACGATGCACCATGTGCAGATGTAATCCACCTCGAATATCATTATGTAAATGTAATACCAACTGAAGCCGATGGCCGTAAAGAAGTAAAGGACCAGCGCCATGATGGCCAGTTTTCGCAATCGCTGGAGGAAAAGAGCGCCTACTATGATCCATAGGGCGAAGGCGAACCCCATGAAACCCAAGACCGACGACGGGAAATACCCGAGGATTACGGAATAGTCCGTCAGCAAGATGCCGTCGCAATTGATGATTCCCTGCGCCTTGCAGAGGAACGACTCCCCCACCTTCCCTGCGTTGGCCGACAACATGACGTGTCGATAGGTCAGGAAGGCTGCGGCGAAGGCGCCTACAATGTTCAACAATACAAGGGCTATGAAGGGCGCCCTTCCCACAAAGTAGGGTTTGTTGCGGTCCCAGGGGATCACCACATGTCGGCGTCCGAAGAGCCCGCGTTTGGTTTCCGATTGTCCGGGAGTGTCCGAAGTTTTTTCCACCATATAGATGTCCGTGTGAATCTTTTTTCCGTCGATTGAATCCCTTTAATAGGTTTTTCTCGGGATATCCTCGCGGCAAGGTTGAGCGGCGCCTGATTCGCAAAGCGGGAAAACCGCAGTCGGGCCGACGAGAACCCCCTGATTGTATTAGAATCGGGCAGAGCGGTCAAGGCGGCCGACGCCCACAGCAGACCGGTAACCAGGAACCCTGAAATCACTTGAAATTATACCCGGTGAACCATCACCGGAACCACATTAATACCTAAACGTAACCGACACTTATACGCTACGTAGCGGCGTGTCGGTGATCTTGGGGACGGGTGGAAATCGTCAGTCCAGGGGTGACATTGGAAGCGGCGGACCTTTCCACCTGTCCACATCTCCATCCCCGTCCGTAGTGGTCGCAGTCCGGGACTTTGCACAAAGGAGCGCACAATGGAAAATCATCGTAATCGCAGGAAATCGTATATTTGGGTGCACAACGCTGAAAAGAGAGAATACCTTTGTCCCGCGAGTTCGGTGAAGAGACCTTCGCACCCTTCCGACGGCGAGCTGCGCCAGTGCATAGACGTCACGGCGCTCCAGGAGGCCTATGACGGCTTGTGACCCTTCCGCACCGGACGATGGTAGGAAAGAGATCCATCTCTCCTCCGGAACACCCTATCTTGATTCCAAACGTGTGACCCCTTCTTGGTGAGCGATTATGCCCTCCATGAAGGGAGGGCTCGTCTTCAAGAAGACGCCCATCCATACCTTGAGGGCAAGCGTCGTCCACACCAAATTCGCCTGGGACATCGTCAGGTTCTCCGCACGGAGCCCCTGAAGAGCGGTAGTAGCCATAAAGCCGAAATCGGTAGTTTTGATCGACTCCAAGCGATCCTGACCCACTGCGGACTTGAACCACCGGTCAAGCGGCAGCCCGAACCCCCATTTCCGACGAAGAACATACCGCCGTGGCAAGCGCTTCATGAGGCATTCCTTCAAGAAACGCTTTCTCCGCGTGAGGCTGATGAGTTGGTCATGGGGCGGACCAAACGCAAGAGCCAAGGTGTTCGGCGTAGCAAAGGGCACACGATTCTCGATGGAAGCCGCCATGGACATCTTATCTTGACGAATAAACAAGGGCGGGAGATAGGTCTTCACGTCATAGATCCTGCATCTATCCAAGGGTGACAAGTGACCCAAGGATTCAAGCATGCCGCGTCGCACGGCCACTGATCTCTCCCATGCGTCGGCGTCCTGGAGGAGCGCAGTGAGAGCCCCTCTGGAGACAGGCGCCGATCCCGCGAGGATGTAGGAATCCACATTTACGTCCCCAGGACTCAATGACGGCGGCAAGCGCTTGTCCAGAAGCCCCTGGGTGAGCCACGGTTCCAGCGCTCCGAAACCCCATTGCCTGAGCTTTTCGAGGCCATACACCACCGAGTGGCGAGCGTATCCGCAAAAAAGCTCGTCGGCCGCCTCTCCGGACAGGAGGACCTTGACCTCGGATTTGGCCCGCTCGGAGAGGAGATAAATACCCACCGAGTTCGGATGGGTCAGGGGCTCATCCATTGAAGTGGTGAGTTTTTCCAAGATGTCCGAAAAGAACACGTTTGCGTCCAGGTCAACGGTGACAAGGGGCATACCCAGGGCTCGGGCGGTTTCCTTGGCCAGGGGCGTTTCGTCGAAGGCGGCGTTCTCCACATGACAATGAAACCCCGTGAGCTTGGCCCCGAGGTCCTTCACCGCGAGGGCCGACACCAAGGCGCTATCCAGCCCCCCGGAGAACTGAGCGCCCACCGGCGCATCGGAAATGAGATGAGCCGCCGTGGTCCTGGTGAACCGCTCGAGGAATTCCTCCGGAGTGACCGCTGGGGCCGCGCCGAGTTCATCTAGGGGGTCCCAGTAGGCGCGGCTGGTAAGTTCGCCGGTTTGCCGCTCAAAGTGAAGGTATTCCCCAGGCCTGACTTGTCGGACGCCCTTGAGCAAGGTTTGGTCGCCGCACAAACCCCTGAACCCAAGGTATTCGGGCAGCGCATCTTCGTTCAGCTCGGCACGAAACCCCTTTATGGCGTAGAACGACTTGATTTCCGATGAAACCGCCAGGGCGCCGCTTGGGAGCGTACAGAAGTAGAGCGGTTTTATCCCAAAAAAGTCCCGAACGATGAAGGCCTCCTGAGCTTGCGGGTTCCAATGCACGAATGCAAACATGCCCTCAAGCTCGGTAAGGCAGGCGATCCCCCAGCGATCAAACGCCCGAAGAAGGGTTTCCGTGTCCCCTGTGGACCGGAATGGGGCGCCCAGGGCGGTAAGGCGATCCCGAATCGCCGCATAGTTGTAGATTTCACCGTTGTAGACCAGGCAGGCGCCGCTTTCACGAACCATGGGTTGACTTGCGTTGGGCGACAAGTCGATGATGGAGAGCCGTCTGTGCCCGAGGTAGACCTCGCCGTTGTTGGTGAGCAGCTCCCCCTCGGCGTCGGGACCCCGGTAACGCAGGAGTGCCGTCGCCGCCCTGCAAGCGGGGACATCCACCTTGAGGCCCGGACGATTGATGAGCGCAAAGATTCCACACATGGCGCTATTCTACCCTCTTTGGAGGGGAATGTCTTTTTGAAAACAGTTTCGGGCTTGAGACCCATGCGTAATCAAAGAACTAATATTGAGGAGAACCTTCTTGAAAGAAGTTTCTTCCCAAACTCCTCTCCAATAATTTTTACAATTGCGGAATGGGGCTTTTCTCAAGGATAAAACGCCGCTTCCGACGATATCAAATTTATTAGAAAGAGATTGGAAAAACCCGCTTTGCAAACAAGCTCCGCCGATCTTACTTTTTTGAAAGCATGTTGGTATGAGACGCCTCTGCGCAGCCTAAGAAGGCCCCTTCTATTCTTATAAAAACGGCTGAGTGATCTACTTGAATAGGGATTCAGCGGTCTTACTCGTTGAAAGGTGAAATGGTGGTATGGTGAGTCTCGTAAGCGCTTGCCGATTTCGCAAAAGGCCGGTTCCACTCACGTAACTCATCAGAACTTT
>JBBRBO010000151.1:0-8599 GCA_038205805.1 Desulfomonilales bacterium | reverse complement strand
ACCCTCGGCGTTAAATTTGAGAATGATGCTGTTGGAGCGTTCCACCAGTTGTCTATATTTCTGTTCACTCGTTTCGAGACGACTCCTCATTCTGAGGGTGGAGATGCCGAATGAGACGTCTTCGGCGAGTTCAGTGAGGAGTTTCAGTTCCTGCTCATCACATACGTGACTTTCACGGGAGTATACGTTGATCGTGCCGAATACGTCACTATGTTCCACCAAAGGTAGAGTGAGCATGGAAGCTAATTCGTGCTGGAGAGCCTTTTCTCGCCAGGGAGTAAAGGTCGGGTCCGAAGCGATTTCATTTACAATAACCGGTCGGCCGGTGCGCACAGCGATCCCGTTGGGATCCCGACCTGTTTCAGTATCGTCATAGGTGACCTGCAAGTCTGCGAGATAGGCGCCCTCCGGTCCCGCGTATGCTACGGGGCGCACCAGCTTTTCCGTTAACGGGTAAACGTACCCTACCCATGCAAGGGGATAGCCTCCGTGGTCGACTAAGATACTGCACAGAGCCGAAAGCAACTCTGATTCATTTTCCGCACGAACAAGGGCCTGATTACATTCGCTCAACGTACGTAAGGCTCGGTTTAAACGCTTCAGTTCTTTTTCGGATTGCTTCTTATCCGTTATATCGTGCAAAATGCTGAGCAAACATGGTTGTCCATACAGCTCGAAGCGTTCACCCGAAACGAGACATGTTCGTACTCCTGTAACCGTATTCATCGTGGTCTCGAAGTCGATTACCCGGCCTTCACGCAAGAACTTACCGACGTAAATGTCTCTGTCTTCAGAACAATGCCAAATGTCCAATTCGAGTGTACTGCGTCCAACGACCACCTTGCGCTCCAAACCGACTAGACGAATAAACTGTTCATTAACATCGATGAGCGTGCCGTCCGACAACTGTGTAATACAGATGGCGTCCGGTGAGTTATGAAAAGCCTTGGCGAATTTTTCTTCACTCGCCTCGAGGGCTTCTTCGGCCAACTGTCGGTATGTAACGTCAATGGAAATTCCACCGAGATATGTGACGCCTTCGGCCTGCGCCATGGGAAACTTACGAGTGAGATATGTTCGCACACCGTCTATGACGGGAAGCGTCTCGATGATCTCAATAGATGCTCCCTCATTAAGCACCTGCGCGTCATCACGACGCATCGTCTCGGCTACGGGTCCGGAAAGAAAATCCTCCACCCTTCGGTCGAGCACATCTTGTTCCGTTAGTCCCATGGCCTCAACAAATTCAGGGTTTACGTATACGAATCGTCTCTGGTCATCTTTTATGAATGCACATCCCGGCACAAAGCGCATGAAAAGGGCGAACCGTTCCTCGCTCGCATGAAGCGACTCTAGGGATCTCCTTTGCTCACTGACATCATTTATCAGCGAAACGAGTCCAAGTATCTGACCACCCACATCTTTGTGCGGGACCAGAGTCACGGCCAGTGTTCTCACCGCGCCGTCGGGAAAGATCACACGGCGCTCATAAGATACCTCGCGGCCGGTGAAAGCCTCATCCATATACCCGCGTATATTTGAATAATCCGGCCCCAGCAGCTCTTCCACTGTACGACCGGTTACGGCCGCAGTGTCAAAAGCCCACCAGCGTGAATGAGTCCTGTTGCTGAAAAGCACCCGGCGCTCCAAATCGATGTAGGTTACTCCCGCCGGTAAGGCCTCCGTAACAATCCTGAGGAGTTCTCTACTTTCTTGTAGGGCGTCGGCGGTTCGTTTAAGTTCCGTCACATCGTGCAATATGCAATGCGTCTGCTTGAAACGCCCGATGTTATCGCGTCCGATCTGGCCGTCAAAGGCTACGCTGATGATCAATCCGTCCTTTTTCACCATCTCGAATTCAACCCAATGAATCTCTCCCACTTCTATAAGTCGTGGAAAATTAATCTTGAACTGCTGTTCGTAACCCGGCGCCAGGAAATTGGTAAAAGACCTACCGATAACTTCTTCTCGCGTGTATCCTAAAGTGTCGAGCCACGCTTGATTTACTTCGATCACGTGACCCGCCTCATCTAAAGACTGATAACCAAGCGGCGTATTTTCGTACAGGAGCCGAAAGCGGTCTTCGCTCTCACGGAGTTCCGTCTCGGTTCCAACTAGGCGGGCTTCTGTTTCTTCCAGCTCTGCCACACGCGTCCGCATACATTCCAGTTCGGCTATCAACTGCTCCTTACTTTTCTCGTGGTCCCGCATATCGGCGTCCTTTCGAGCACAAAAGGGTGGGAGTAGATAGAAAAGAGACCGGTCCACGCCGGTAAGTTTCCATTATTACATAAAGGTTGTTCCAACCGTAAAGAAAACGCGCTAAACTTTGTGGCAGCCAAGTACTTTGGGAGCGGTAAACGGTCGTGGCGCGTGCGCGCTCATCTACGTAAGGTGGCTCCGAAGGTCGGCCCAACCCCTTCGTAGCGGGAGTTTTTCCACTTTGAAGCGGGCTTGGGTCAAAGATGACGGAATAAAGGCAAGGACCGGCATCTCTCCTGTGAGGGCCGTACACAAGTAACTCATGAGCCGGAGCACTGTCGCCGAATCGCACACATATTTACAAGAGAGGGAAGGCAATGACAAAAGTAATGATAGAACCTAGTGATTACGCAAATGTGCGGGTTGCGGTTGATCGCGCCTTTGAAATCTTCCCGCAGACCTTGGGTGGGAAAAAGGTGCTTATTAAGCCCAACGCCTTGCGGACGTCGAACGCGGAAGAAGCTATAGTAACGAATCCCAAGGTGTTGCGTGCGGTGGTGGACAAAGTCGAGTCCATGGAGCCGGCCGAAATCATCGTCGGAGACAATTCAGGGCTGTTCAACTACGGAGCAGTAGAAGAATGCTTCGAGAAATCCGGACTCATGGATGCGGCAAAGGGTTACTATAAGAATATCGGCGCCGATTCACGAAAAGTTGACTTCAATCCTGAGTTCCTTCCCCAAGTGGGCGTATCCGGCGCCGTTCTTGATGCGGACGTGTTTATCAGCTTGCCCAAATTTAAAACCCACGGGCTCACGGTTATTACAGGCGCAATCAAGAACAGCTACGGCATACTCCCAGGCGCGCAAAAAGCGAAACTCCACTGCGCAGCCGGCAGCCCTGCCCGATTCCATGAGCTGGTGGTGGATGTCTTCCGAATACGCAAGCCGGATCTTATGATCGTGGACGGCATTGTGGGGATGGAGGGCAACGGTCCGGCCTCCCCGGACCTGAGGGACATCGGTGTGATTCTCGCCTCAGACAACGCCGTAGCTTTGGACACGGTGATTGCCGTTATGATGGGTTGCGATCCCGGAAAGCTCCGTTTTCTCCAACGAGCCAAAGAACTTGGTTTGGGCGATTACGACCTCCGTAAAATTGAGATTGTCGGTGAACTCAAGCGAATTCCTGATTTCAAGCTGCCTCCCCTGGGTGGAGAGGTCTTATTCAGAAACGAGGAAATTCAGCAGGTCATGCAACAGAAGTCCACACTTCGACCCACTCCCGACCCGGAGTTATGTGTCGGATGCGGCGCCTGTGTGGATCAGTGCCCCGTCCACGCTTTAAGCATGGCGGGTGATCTCCCGCAAGCAGATCCAAACCTCTGCATCACATGCTTTTGCTGCCAAGAGATGTGCCCGGAAAAGGCGATCAGCCTGAGGTAATTGAAGCCGACTGCAACTCAAATCCAGGCCGAGCAGAGCCCGTAGACTGTTTAGCTGAGGCATTTCCGTTCAACAAGAGTCTTTTGACGGTGTAGCGTGTTGGAGATTATGCTCCGTGGAGTTTTATGGCCCATTCATATGATTACGATATTCTTGTCATCGGCGCGGGCATCGCTGGTTTCGTTTCCGCAGTGACGGCAAACGGTGTAGGTAAGCGTGTGGCTGTCATCGAGAGGGGCAAAGTAGGCGGAAACTGCACCAATTACACATGTATACCTACAAAGACCTTCATACGGTCCAGTCATTTCAGTCGTGACTGGGCGCGCGCTGCATCTTTGGGGTTCAAGGGAGTTGATCCTGAATACCCGGATGCAGGGGGAGTGCTGGACAGGGTCAGATCTGTGGTGCAGGCGGCATACGAAAAGGATCTGCCCGAGTCATTCCTTGAGATTGGGGTGGAAGTTCTCCACGGAGAAGCGTCGTTTGTGGACAGGCATCGCATTCTTGTGGACGGAAAGGTTCTAACAGCGGAAAAGTTCATCATCGCTACAGGATCCCGGCCCTTTATACCCCCTATTCAGGGGCTTGAAACCACAGACTACCTTACCACCGACACCCTCTTCGCCCTGGAGCGCCTCCCCGCAACTATTATTGTATTGGGCGGCGGTGTCGCAGGACTGGAACTGGCCTCCGCATTTGCGCGGCTGGGTGTAAAGACGACTGTGGTCGAAGCAGGCGCACGCATCGCGCCCATGGTGGACCTTGAAATAGGGCGGACTCTCTTCAAGATTCTCCAAAAAGCCGGCATTTGTTTTGTAACCCAGGCGAAGATCAGCCACGCGGCCAAGGACGGCGATACCTCAGTTCTTACGTACACGGATACCGGTGGCAACCTACAGGCGCTGCGAGCTGCCCGCGTACTGCTCACCGTGGGGCGACTCCCGAATGTGGAAGCTCTCAATTTGAAAAAAATCGGTGTGAAGACCACACCCCGAGGACTTGTCACCAATAGCTCCCTCAGAACCGGCGCGGAGAACATATTCGCGTGCGGTGACATCGTGGGACCGTGGCAACTCGCTACAACAGCGGAATCTCAGGGGATCCTCGCGGCTACCAATGCTGTCGCGCCCATTCACGAAAAAGTTGACTATCGTCACAACGTAATGGTTATTTTCACGGACCCGCCGATCTCTTTTATCGGACTTTCGGAACAACGGGCGCTCAAGAAATACGGAGCCAATACCCTAGTGTATCGCTTCGGTTACGATGACATGCGTCGCGCTATGATCGACGCAGCAAACGAAGGGTTTGCCAAGATCATCTGCGACGGTCGTGGTCGAGTGGTGGGTGCACATATATTGGGAGAAGCCGCGCCCGAGGTAATACATGAAATCCAGATTATCAGCTATCTGAAAACGCCTTTACACAAGCTTCATGCCGTCACCCACGCATATCCCACATATTCTCAGGCCGTTGTGGGCCGAGCCGCGCAATTGGCATACCTGGACAAAATGGGAAAATCTTTTTTTGTGCGTAAAGGTCTCGAGCTGCTGCCCGGATATTCGAACCGCCTCACCACTGCGCGGGACCGCCTGGCCGAAACACCTGTGCGAACATCCCGAGGTACGGATTTTGACAAAGGTGAGTACATCCTAAGCCGATTTCCGTTTGATGAGCGCGTGGACATGGTCACTCTACCACGCTTCATGATGTCCCATGATGAACGTCCTCTCCTAGAACTTGTTCATCCTGAACGGGGATTTCGCCGTATATGTATAAATTTTGAGCGGGTGGAGCGCATCAATCCACTCGGGATCGGAGTCCTTGTTAAGTTCACCTGCGCCGCTCGGGGTAAAGCGGTTCAGTTCACCGCTTGCGGGCTCACTAGGGCCATGAAGGACATCCTGCGGTTGACGACCTTACACGACGTGATCGACACTGAGCGTCCGCACTCCGCCGGGCTGAGTGACCAAGCGCAAGGCTACGGAACGCACACGACTGCGGAAGACGTCTCAGACGCGGATCATTGGGCCAAAGTCCCCTGGAACGGTCTCCTGAGCACGCCCGACTTCCCCACCGAAGCTAGGAATATCAATGTGGCGGGTAGACGCGCCGTTGGGCCGCCTGAAGGGTTCGGCCAATTATGGCAGAAGATCTATCGGCTCTACATAGACGATCTCGACATCACCCCTGAATCCGCAATCACAGCGCTCAGAGAGAACTTCATTGCGCTCCAGCCGTCCTTTAATCATTTTTACGCCTCGAACAAGGGAATACGACCTGGGGAGATAGTGGCCATTGACTCGTCCACGCCCGGAGGGCCAGTCTCCACGGGTGTCATGATTCTCCACGCAGACGAGCGGTCTTTCACCTTCATCACCCCCGAGGGGCACCCGGAAGCGGGCTGGATAACGTTCAGCGCCTATCGTGATAGCGAAGATAGGACCGTCGTTCAGATCCTGGGGCTGACGCGGTCAAGTGATCCTGTGTTCGAGGCTGCATTTCACCTTGTGGGTTCCAAGATGCAGGTGAACATCTGGACCTTTCTGCTCAAGTCATTGGCTGCACACCTGGGTGTGGCATCGCATCTCACAGTGGACCAAAGGTGTGTGGATCCGCGCACGCAATGGGGCAAGGTATGGAATATCTGGTATAATGCACAAATTCGCACATTGCTTTGGGAGCCCTTTTTTCGGTTTCATCGGATGGTTTGCAAACTGCTGTAGAATAGGCGGGGCGTAGGCGGCCGGCGAGCTTTACCTGGAGAGCACGTGTGCGGGCGTCGTCCGTGGGAGTGCGAGAAAGGCGCCCGAGAGCCTTATTGGTTATTTTATCGTTTGCTGAATGACCAAAGAGCGGTAAAGTGTAAATACAAAATCATTGGAAATATACTTGTTTGCTTTGGAAGCGTACGGCGACGCGCTGGCAGAGAGTCCACAGTATCCGCGCCGCAATTGCCGCTGTTGCAAACAGTAAGATTGGAGGGCGTGTGGCCCAAAGTGCAGCGAACACCAGTCGAGGAGCGCATGACGCGATTGTAGTGGGTTCCGGACCGAATGGCTTGGCAGGAGCGATTACTCTTGCGCAGGCGGGGCTTTCCGTCATCGTATACGAGGCTAAAGAGACCATCGGTGGTGGTTTGCGCACGCGAGAACTCACCATGCCCGGACTACGTCATGATGTCTGCGCGGCGATACACCCATTGGCCCTGGTTTCGCCATTCTTTCGCACCCTGAATTTGGCGGCGCACGGGCTTCAGTGGATAGAATCTCCGATAGCCTTGACGCATCCTCTGGACGATGGAACCGCCGTCGCCTTGCATAGATCACTCGAGAAAACAGCAGCGGGTATGGGTCCGGATGCCAAGGCTTACACGCGTCTTATGGCGCCCCTCGTGCGAAACTACGAAGGAATCATTAAGGACACTCTCAAGCCCTTGGGGTTTCCTTCGCATCCCTTCGTTATGGCTCGATTCGGTCTGAAAGCCATACGCTCGGCAATGTCGCTGGCCGATGCTACATTTTCCGACGTGCGCGCCAAGGCAATATTTGCAGGGAATTCCGCCCATTCGATCTTGCCCCTGGAACAAAGGTCCAGCGCAGCCTTTGGGCTGATGCTCGGCATGCTGGGACACTCAGTAGGTTGGCCAATGGCCCAGGGTGGTTCTGAGGCGATTTCCACCGCCTTGGCGTCCGTTTTCAAGTCGCTGGGAGGAACGATCGAGGTCAACTCCCCCGTGCTCTCGCTCACGGACTTACCAAAGGCGAAGATTATTCTTTGCGATGTAAGTCCTCTCCAGTTAGCCGCAATGGGTACGGGAGTCTTCGATCAAGAATTTCGCAAGCGGCTGGAGTCACACAAATACGGCCCCGGCGTCTTCAAAGTGGACTGGGCCTTGGAAACGCCTGTGCCCTGGACGGCCGAAGTCTGCCACAGATCTGCAACTGTTCATGTGGGTGGAACTATGGAGGAGATCGCTCAGTCCGAAGCTGAGGTCTGGCGGGGAGTGGCCCCGGAAAAGCCGTTCGTGCTGTTTGCGCAACAGAGCATATTTGACCCGAGCCGTTCGTCGGGAACCCTCCACACAGGGTGGGGCTATTGTCATGTCCCTAACGGCTGCGTGGAGGACATGACTGATCGCATCGAAGCTCAGATAGAACGCTTTGCACCCGGATTCCGGGATCGTGTCACTGCAATCAGCGTCATGAAACCCGCTCAGATGGAACTCTATAACCCCAATTACGTAGGCGGCGATATAGCCGGCGGAATTCAAAGCTTTCAGGAGCTGTTCCTCAAACCCCTGGACCAGTGGGGGCCGTACACCACCCCCGTCGACGGACTCTACATCTGTTCATCATCCATGCCGCCGGGCGCCGGAGTGCACGGAATGTGTGGTCACTTGGCCGCAAAATCGGCATTGAAAGAGGTTCTTGGTAGAACCGTGCGGTGAACGTGCATCACCGTTACAGTTACAGTCAGAGGGCGGTGAATGGATTCAATTACTCGCCGAACCATGTGGTGACGTTTCGAGTCGTGACAGCGAAGGAAGATCTCCATTTTCTTCAGAACTTTTTCTGCTGATTCCACCTGTTCGGCAAGTCTCCGATGAATGAGTTAGATTTTTGGTCCATCCGGGATTTGCGTACCTGAGGTTGCAAATTAAAAGAGGACATGCTTTGTCTTTCCTGGTTTTGAAAAAGACTATGAAGGAAAGGCAAGCATGTCCACGAGTCGTCTTTATCATGGATTTGGGATTATTGGATACCGGTATGTTCGGACTCAATATGAGCACGGAACAATCATTTTAACGATATAGTTCTGGTCTTTAAAAGTAGCGGTCATAGGAACCCGGCGATAGTGTCTCTGAGAGAAGCTGGATTGCCTTGAAATCGGTTGAACCTCCGAAAGAGTTCTCCAGCCAGTTTTTTTGCGGTTTTGAAATACCGATTGTG
>JBBRBO010000150.1:0-8655 GCA_038205805.1 Desulfomonilales bacterium | reverse complement strand
AATCTTCTCGCTCATACGTGTCTAGCCCTTGCATCGATCTCCCTCCAGGATTTTCTATAAAAGATAGACACGCAAAACAAATAGGTCAAATTAAAAGTTAGCGCCTATGGGGGTTTGGGGAGGACCTTCTTTCAAGAAGGTTCTCCCCGATATTACTTCTTTGAGTGCGTATTGGTATCAGTCTACGTAAAGCGGTTCACAAAACTTGTGAGCCCGGGATACTTCAAGAGCACCGCCTCGGCCATGGTCCTTAGGGCCGCCACTGCGCTGTTGCGCGACTTGCGGATCCAGGGCACGCTTGTCTTTCTTGCCCCGTATTTCTTCTTGTAGTCCGCCGCGCCCACGAGATCAAAGATCTTCATGCCCTTGTGTTTCCAGTATTTCATGGCATGGAAAAAGATGAGTTCGTTGGGCCGGACTCCGGAATAATCCCGAAGGCTCGCCGATCCCCATGCGTACGCGGTGGTATTCAGCGCCGGGAAGATCCCTGTGGCGATGCACAACCCGTCGGAATTGCGCGCCCGCAGGAGCAACAGATTGCCCGTGGGTCGCAGCCAACGAATCAGGGCCTCCACGCGATTGAGCCCGAAAGGCGGCGCTAGACCCTTCATCTGGAAGACGTGGCTGAGCTGCTCATGGTATTCTCTTGCAAAATAAAGGTCTTCGGCCTCTTCGATGGTTACGCCTTCTCGGCCGGCCTTGCGTATGCAGTTTCTGCACGAGTGACGAAAACTGCGGAAGATGGACTCCTCATCGGGTTCCAGGTCGATCTCGAAGGATTCGTAAATATAGCTCTTGTACCCCATGGCGAGGGCGTCTTCAGGCGTGAAACGCTTATCCATCAGCTCCAGGTGATCGCACCGGAGCTGCTCGAAGCAGTAGTGTTCCAGCGCATTGAGCGCCGATCTCATTGGAACACCGCGCGCCAAATTCAGACCCATGTACGTGGTGGACCACATGGGGAAGGGGCTTCCCAGGATCTTGATACCGAACTTCTCCACAATGAGACCCGCGAATCTCCCAACGACCATGTCTCCGTGGGTGAGAACGGCGTACACCGGCGCAGCCCCCTGCGTCTCGGCGATGAAGTTGATCCAGGCCTCGGTCTGATGGATGTTCCTGTCTTCATACCCGCGCAAAGAGAGGTCCGGTTGAGAAACTATGCTTTTAAAACTTAACGAAGGACTCATTGCGCAAATACCTAATCAAAAAAGTAATATGGGGGAGAACCTTATTGAAAGAAGTTTCTCCCCAAACCGCTCTCCAAGAACTTCCGCGATCGGCATATTTTCCTAGAAAGAGGTTGGAAAAAGCTGCTTTGCAATAAAAGCTCCACCCATCTTTCTTTTGTGAAAGCACATCGGTATTACTCCTTCCCTTTAACGGGGCCGCCTTTTCGTGGGGGCGGCGCAGACGTAGCCGCTGATGAGGCCACCGTCATGGGTTTAATATTCGCCGCATTGAAACCGGGTCTGTCCAAATCCACCCGCAAGTCGATGGTGTACACGGCGTCGGGCCGATTCTTGTCCGACACCTGTAAGGTGATTGCGTCGTCATGGGATGTCGCCGATCGTATGGTGAGCGCTCCACTCGAGGTCGTTACAGTGGGCGCTTTTACGGGAATTGCTCGCGTGGAACACGCAGCTTCTTTCCAATTGACCTGCTCGGTCGAGCCGGACTCGGCCGCCGCTTCACCCAAGAAAATCAGCAGGTAGTTCCCCATCTTGTGTATCTGATAGGCCGGCTTGGAGGCGCCCCCGAAATCAAGGACCACTCGCGACCCGTGAGAGGTCTTGGCGGTCCTCACGGCTAGACCCGACTCCGGGAACCCGAACAGCCGCGGCTTGTGCACGGTGACCCCGTCCAAGTCCAACACCAGGCGCGTAGGGCCGGAGATGAGGGATTGGTTGTAGCGCTTGACCGGCGCACTTAGCTGAAGCGCCACTCGTTTCAAGTCGGGGGAGACGGTGATCTCTTTCAGCTCGGGAGTCGCAAACACAAAGGAAGTCCACGTGAAGAAGCAAACCAGGCAGAGAGTAAGTATGCGGCTCATGTTAAGCGCTCCCATGGAGAAGGGATTTTCGAGACGGCGATTGTACGACAAAACGCAGCGTGCCGCCGGTGTTTATGCGGCGCCCGTCTCCGAAACGATACCATAGGATGTTACGAAAACACAAGCTGGAAAAGAGGTTAGGCGGAAAAGTTCAAGTGATGGGGCTACGCCGGATTGAACGCCTCACACGCCCGACCCGGTTCTGCGGCCGAGAGGTTTTGAGTAAGTTGATCGGTGGGAATGCGTGTCAAGACCAGATACGATTCGAGGCGTTCTTCATCCCGGTTCCATGTATATTGCTTAAGTTCATAAAAACCGTCTCCTTGTTCGTAGAGGATAATCCACCACTCATCATCCTTCACCGCATAGCACATCTTGATTTTCTTGATGTTCGGGATGAACTTCGCTTGGTTCAAGGCGGCGTTTCTAACCTTGTCGATTTCCCCTTGGCGTCCGGATTGCGGGGTGGGGATTGCTGTAGGCGCGGGCGTCTGGGAGGGCTCGACCGTGGGCTGTGTCTGCGGCGGCGCGGGCGGCGGAGCAAGGGGCTGAGGGATCGCCGAAGGGGCGGCTTCATGCACAGTGGCCGGGGCAGGCGCGGCATTGGATTGAGGCGTTACCGGAGGCTGCGGGAGACTCGCGGGCGCCGAACCCTCTGTCTGATTGGGAGCGGGCGTATCGTCGGGGATAACTGGTTTCAGGAGCTTGCCGCCCATTTGGGGCCGACTTTCCGAAGAAGCGCCGGAATTGGATTCCGGGGTCTTTACCCCTTGCTGCGCCGGAACAACACACGAGCACAGCATGAGCGCCGCAAAAAAGGGCGCGCAAAACGCTAGACGACCGGCGCGGCCCGCCACCGGTTCACAATGGTCGAATCGAGACACGAGAAGGTGTATGGGTTGAGAAAACCATCGTTTAAGCTTCATGGGGTTCGGTGGTCCTTCGTTTGGTCTTTCAGTTATCTTTGTGATCGTTTATCGGGCTAAGGCGGCTCTCCGCCCAGGGGCGGCCTGGGTGTTCCTCCGGTATATACCGGGAGCGGCTTCGTTTCAAGCTTAATGAGCCGCTACACCGCACAGGAATCTTGACTGCGGCGCGCTGCAATCACAAGGGTCATGCAAAGGGGAGTAAATCCCATAGGCGTTAAACTAACGGATACAGGGGGGCAATCTAAGGCTCCCAAAATATTGGATACACCTTCATACTACGTTATGACCATAAGTCATGGTCGTTCTTATCTGCGTAATCTGCGCAATCCGTGGATTAACTATGAATGCTTGAGAATAGTCATCGTGTCTCGATCGAACGTTAAAGACATTATCCGTAGATGGCCGCAGATGAAGAAATGAGACAAGAAACGGGCTCATTGTAGGATGTATGTTCGCATGAAAGTCTCACGTCCGAGATGTGACGTGAAACGAAGGGAAACTTTTTCGGTATGAGAGTTGAAGACCTCCCTTATCCAATAAGCGGACACTGTGAGCGCGCATTCCACACCGCGGCGGAAAAAATCATCAACAAGATGCCTTGACCCCACACGCAAGCGGATCTAATATACGTGACAGTGTAACCGTCCCATCGGCGTAGCGTCCTTGAATCAGGGCGAACGACGCCGACAAGGTATCGGTGTGCGCCGATAGATCGTAACCCATATCAGGGTTTCCCTACCAATCACCCACAGTTCACCTATCTCAAGGAGCATTCAATGGCCTACCGTATCGTTGCGGAGGAGTGCAAGGGTTGCCAAACCTGTGCGCGCAATTGTCCCACCAGAGCGTCCAGCGGCGAAAAGAAACAGCCCCACGCCATCGACCAAGCAAAATGTATCGAATGCGGCGTCTGCGCCCGCGGTTGCCCTTACGGCGCAATCAGAGACGAAATGGGACAAAAGCCTCCCAGGATCAAGAAACCCGACTGGCCCAAACCCTATGTTTGGCAGGATGAGTGCGTGGGGTGCGAAGTTTGCGTGGCGAGCTGTCCGTTCCAGGCCCTCGCGATGACGGAGATCGACAACGAAGCCATAGCCGCCCTGTACGACGCCAAAGCCTGTGTGGGATGCGGTATATGCGAGACCGCATGTCCTCAGAACGCCATCCAAGTGAGCGCGCCCACTTCGTAATTTGCTAAGCGCCGACGGTTCCCTTCCGTCGGCGACCCCATAGCCGGGAAACGTGCGCCACGTATTCGTTTCCCGGCCAACTCAACCTATATGCCTTTCCGAAGGTACGAGCGAGTTCTACGATCAAAGAGCGGCCGATGAGGGCGCGTTACATAGTGATTGAGGCGTTTACTTACACTAACCCCAATACATACATGATCCATAGAGTCGGATGAATGACTGATACTACTGATATTTTTGAGGCTCACATACCACCACCCCAAGAGACGGCGAAAGAACAAGTTCAGAAATTTAAGGAGCTATTTTCTTTGGCCCAAGCCGCTTTTAATTATGAAGACGATAGATTTGATAGAATAGATGATATGGCTCCCAAACATGTTCCCATTATTGTATTTCTTGCCACTGCAGAGGTTTTTTGGCGAAATGGAGCCTTGATACTTTGCTGCCCTTAAAGAGCGTTTTAGGAATACTAGGGCTACTCTATACAGGCATATCGTTGGTTACGTTAGTAAGCTGCGTGGTTTACCTTTTAAAATCTCTCGGTTTCCGAAGCTTGAAAGTAGCGCACATTACGCGTGAGCATATTGAATTTTTTGATCAAAATGACTTAGCAACAATATATCGGGGTTATGCGATTCGATATTGTAAAGACAGGGAATTCAACTCCTACATCATTAATACCAAAGCCGCCACCCTCCATTGGTCATACCGCATGATTGTAACATCCTCCTGCTTTTTGGTATTAAGCGCCTTACTATACGTGCTCTACACGTCTTTGCTCAAATATGACTGTTCATGGATGGTTTGTGGCGTCTGACGAGCGCCCTCCAAGCGGTCTCTTATTGCTCTTCATGATTCTGAGTCGCCGTATACTTCCCCCCGCCTGAAGGTTTACTCTGTGCTACTACTCATTTCGGTCTCAGATACTATCGCTTTTCTCCCTTTCTCGCTCTTAACTACGATTTCGAATGTTGGAGGTACGATTTCGATTTTCGGAGCCGGTATGGATTCTTTTAATGGACATCGAGCGCTTCCCTCGTCCTTCTTGTTCTGATCTTCCGCCATTTTGTAGACCTTCTTTCGGTTGAGGAAATATTTTTACGTACGGGATCTCAGCTAGACGCCGAAAATGGCGTTGTTCGGTGATTTTCCGGGATGCGTAAGCTGCCGCACATAGTGTACGCCTTCCTGAAACCCATCGCAAGTTACCGATTGGACAAGCGGCCGATGGGCTTGATAGCAGTGACCGCCGCGGTCTTACTCGAATCCGACCTCAACGACCCTTCTCGTGGTATCTCCATCTTTGTGCGCCCAGCGCGGAATTGCGTTTACCTGCAAGGCTGTTTTCGTATATAATATCCATCAGTTCAATGGATTGTTGTAGTATTCGCTTTGAAGGCTTTTTCTGCTTGATGCATTTGCGGCGTGGTCCGTATTCGTTCAAGAATTATGAGGTGTGGTGGTGTATCGTGCATGAGCACAGGTTGTTGAGACCCATTTGCTATGTCGTGTCGGTATTACTGCTTTTGATCGGCGTTCTCTGCGCATCGGCCCAGGCGCAGAGCCTTCCCGCCCCAATGGAGCGCAGGGCTCCGGCTCCCGCGAGCGACTGCGGCTGTAACGGGGACGCTCCCATACCTGTTTCCAGCGGCATGATTGCGCCCTTTCTTCCGAAAATCCCCAATCGTGAGTTCGGGTTTCTTTACTCCTTCGGCAAAAACGTGCGCACAGGGGGTTCACTGCGGAGTACACGCGGCCGTTCCACCTGAGCCGCAGTTACGTGGTATTTGGGGAAGCTCACGCCGAAGGCTGGGATTTCTGGAAGAAGCCGAGCGTCGACGGTCCTACCGTGGCGGGTTTCACTACAATCGCCTCCAAGAGCCCTAATGGCGGCTCGAGCATAAAGCGGTGAGTGGATTGCGTGGCCGCTCGCGCGTACCCCTCGACGAATAATCGGCCGGCGCCCGCTTTAGGAAGCAAGGACTTCCGCAAACCGCCATCCAAGTGAGCGCGCCCACTTCGTGCCGGCGTCCATAGCGTTCAGTTCCAGAACCATTGTTCGGGCAGGACGCCGCCTGCGTGGTCTGACCTGAACCCAATCTAAACGACCTCTCTCTATCCTTATCATGTAATTTGCAAACGCCTTCTCATACCAATGTGCTGTCGAACGAGGAATATAGGTGAAGGATATTTTTGTAAGAGCAGGTTTCCCTAACTACTATGAAAGAATGTTTAAATGCGCCGCAAGTGGCTTTTTCTTCTTGAGAAAAGGCACTTGCGGCTATTTTTAAGGTTCTTGGAGAGGGGTTTGGGGAGAAACTTCTTTCAAGAAGGTTCTCTCCAATATTACTTCTTTTATTGCGCATTGGTATCAGTTGGCCATCGCGCCGACGCTCTTGCTACCGGCTTCTCCGCCTGTATCACATGAAACGGTCGCACCGACGCGAACGCGCAATCGCCTCCAAGAGCCCTAATGGCGGCTCGAGCATAAAGCGGCGTGTGGATTGCGTGGCCGCTCGCGCGTACCCCTCGGCGAATAATCGGCCGGCGTAATTTTGAAGGCGACGACTTCAGATGCGAAAGCCGCGCTCGCATAGGAGCGTGTGCTCGTACGCGCTGGGAACCTGGACGCCGAAAAACGACTCGGCTTGAAACGAGTCCTGATAGGGGCCTATGTACTCCCACCCCATAGGCGTAGGCCCAGCGGCGCTGTTATAACTTGGAAATAGTGGCGCGGACCGCCAGTCTTCAGGCTAAGACTCGCCATGCGGCGCCGCGTACGCACTCAGGCGAAAATGGCGCCGGTTGCGGGAGTGCGCCGCTAAGCACATGCGATCGCACACTTGCGCGTACCCGGCCCAAGGGCGCGCTGCGTAGGCGACACGTACGCGCAACGACTATGAGCCGCGCCGGAGACGGAAACCCTGCTTCAAAGGCCACTAAAAGCGCCATCCTCCCTCGAAAACAGGCGCTCATTGAGTCCGCCGTCTATCGCCCCGCTGAGAAAAACCGCAGAAAATCTTCGAATTGTGGAAAAATGAAGAACCTATTCGGAAACTAATCTCTGCGGGGGATGACCTACCATGATGTGGCGCCCGTATAAATGGGGCGACTGAGAAAGCCGCTCCCAAAGAAAAACGAGTATGTTTGATCGGGGCGCTTGACAGCCGAAGGGATTCGGGGCATATTACCTTTCATCGCAGGGCGGCTGAAAAAAAGTTGCTCGGCGGTAAAAAAGTCCTTGACAACACACCGAAGTTGCGCAATACTGGAGAGATCCGGTGCGGAACCGCCTTTGAAAATCTGAACCACAGCCGAAGAGTTGATTCGGGGCCGAGCAAGGTGGAGTAAGGAAATTCCACGAAAAGCGGCGAACCTGAAAAAACGCTTGACAACGAGAATGGCTGTGTTAAGATGGCCGGATACCCCAAAGCAGAATGTTGCGGGGTTGTTAAAATTAGATGAAAAACGTGTTGACAAGTAAACCGAGTTCATCTAAACTGAATGAGGGAAGAAGGCGTCGAAACATAAACGCCTAAATCCGTGGATCTTTGAAAACTGAATAGCATTAAGCGTTTGAGTTCAAGCACATACTAAGTTCAAGTTCAAACTGGAGAGTTTGATCCTGGCTCAGAACGAACGCTGGCGGCGTGCCTAACACATGCAAGTCGGACGAGAAACATATCCTTCGGGGTATGGAGTACAGTGGCGCACGGGTGAGTAACACGTGGGTAATCTGCCCTATGGATCGGGATAACAGGCCGAAAGGCCTGCTAATACCGGATAAGACCACGAGGACTTCGGTCCTTGGGGTCAAAGTCGGCCTCTCAACGAAGCCGGCGCCAAAGGAGGAGCCCGCGGTCCATTAGCTAGTTGGTAGGGTAATGGCCTACCAAGGCTGAGATGGATAGCTGGTCTGAGAGGATGATCAGCCACACTGGAACTGAGATACGGTCCAGACTCCTACGGGAGGCAGCAGTGAGGAATATTGCGCAATGGGGGAAACCCTGACGCAGCAACGCCGCGTGAGTGAAGAAGGCCTTCGGGTTGTAAAGCTCTGTCAGGCGGGAAGAAACCTTCATAGTAAATAGCTATGAATCTGACGGTACCGCCAAAGGAAGCACCGGCTAACTCCGTGCCAGCAGCCGCGGTAAGACGGAGGGTGCGAGCGTTGTTCGGAATCACTGGGCGTAAAGCGCGTGTAGGCGGTCTGAATAGTCGAATGTGAAAGCCCGAGGCTCAACCTCGGAAGTGCATTCGAAACTGTCAGGCTTGAGTACGGGAGAGGGTAGTGGAATTCCTGGTGTAGAGGTGAAATTCGTAGATATCAGGAGGAACACCGGTGGCGAAGGCGGCTACCTGGACCGATACTGACGCTGAGACGCGAAAGCGTGGGGAGCAAACAGGATTAGATACCCTGGTAGTCCACGCCGTAAACGGTGAGCACTAGGTGTAGCGGGTATTGACCCCTGCTGTGCCGCAG
>JBBRBO010000149.1:0-8713 GCA_038205805.1 Desulfomonilales bacterium | reverse complement strand
GCTCTGCTGGGGCCTGCCCCCTCCATGCCTGATCCCGTCGACCCGACTCAGACATCCATATTGTAGTGCCAAACTTTTGTTGACCCATGTTAACATTCTGATACCATTAGTGTTTACATTTTAAACTGTCGAAGATGAGTTCACCAGGGACAGGACAACAATTTGTAATTACGTATGGGGAGACCCGGAGGGGAAATGAGTCTCCCTCTTGCTTTCATTGGGCGCAGAGCCGCCTCAAACCCCGGTGAACGATTACGTGAATTCTTCCTTGGTATGTGCCGCGAGGGTTCCAACGTAATCCGTCGGCGCGAAAACGATCATCAAAAGACTGATGAAAGTATCCCATAGGAGCGAAGAGGATCGACCAAACCTTGTTTAGGGGCACTGGAAGTAATAAGATAAATAATAGGCGTCGGCGTCATACCGCGTCTAAATAGATTCAAAATAGGTCATGGAGGTTATAGCGTGGCCAAGCCGATTTGTCCCCATTGCGGTGATGCAATGGAACCCATAGAGACCCCCCTCGACTCAACTTGGGGTGGGGAAATTCACCATGTGTGTTTGAACGATCAATGCTCATATTTTTCCAAGAGCTGGGATTCTCTTATGTCCCAAGGGATCGAAGGGGCGGGATACCGTTGCAGGATGGATCCAAGGGGCCTTTGCACTCCCGTTCCCGTGCACACGAAGGACGACCTGAAGGATCTCGTATTGCAAGACGAGCCCAAACCCAAGGGCACGGACGATTACTTTGCTTCCGATGATTTCGCTCGGGATGATGAAACCCCGGACGACCAATTTTATACGCAGCCGCGGATAGTCGAGCACCTGGATTCAAAGGCCCTTAGCACCGTGGAAAACCTCTTCAGTAGATTCATTCCTGAAAACGCGAACATCTTGGATCTCATGGCGGGGCCGAATTCGCACCTGCCGGCTGAACTTTCCCCTGCTTCGGTCACGGGCCTGGGCTTGAACAAAGAGGAGCTGGAAGCGAACCCGGCGCTCACGCAGCGGATAATCCATGATGTGAACGCAGAGCCTAAGCTGCCCTTTGACGATAACACCTTCGATGCGGTGATCAATACCGTATCCGTGGATTACTTGACGCATCCGGTGGAAGTCTTCCGGGAAGTCGGGCGGGTCCTCAAGAACAAAGCTATCTTCGTCGTTGTGTTTTCCAACAGGATGTTCCCGCCCAAAGCGGTGAAAGTATGGAAGAACTCGAGCGAAACCCAGCGTATTGATCTGGTGAAGCAGTACTTCAGCGCAGCCGAGCTTTTCTACATCGACGGGGTCTTCGAGAGCAAAGGTCTACCCAGGCCGGCGGACGACAAATACTATTCGTTGGGTATTCCCAGCGATCCCATCTATGCCGTATATGGAAAAGTGGTAAAGTAATAGACGAATGAAAGCGTTGACAGCCCTTCTTACCGGCGTCGTAATGGTGTTTCTTTGCGCATACGAATCTCCCTGCTTGGCAAAACGCAAAGAAAAAACGCTGAACTTCGATGTTCCCACCACAGGTACTGTAACGGATGTGCAATACCATCCGGAATTCGACGAATGGTGGGTCAAATGTCAAGAAGGGGCGAATATCGTCGTCTATACAATGGATTCCAAATCCCAAGTTTGGGGGAAAATAACCTTTTCCCCCAAAAAACCCGATGACAAGGCGCGACCTGCGGACAAACCCAAAGACCCCGACAAAGCGACTCCCGAAGCCCGCAGCGCTCCGCCCAAACCCGACACTCCCGAGATAAAACAGGAGACAAGAGACCCCGAACCAAAGAAAGAACAGAAGTGGTGGGAACCGCTGAACATTTTTAAATCTAAAAAATAGGCCACAGGATCGGCGCAATCCCGAGATGACACATTCATCCTTTGCTGACGGCTACGAATTATTCCAAAGGAGCAATTATGGAGGAGCAATTATGGAAACTCCCATCAGAATGACGCGTCGCGAATTACTTCAGGCGGCGATTGCGGCTACGGTTATGTCGGGTATTCCGCTCAGAGCGAAGGCCGCCGACGGCGTAGGGGAAATACCCTACCGCATGTTGGGCGAAACGAGTGAAAAGGTGTCCTTGGTCGGGCTCGGCGGCTACCACATCGGCAAACAGGAAGATCCCCAAGAAAGCGTGCGCATTATCCGCTCCGCCATAGATAACGGGATCAATTTCATGGACAACTGCTGGGACTACCACGACGGCGAAAGCGAAATCCGAATGGGGGAGGCCCTCCAGGACGGGTACCGCGACAAGGCCTTTCTTATGACCAAGATCGACGGCCGCGATAAGAAAACCGCCGCACAACAGATTGAGGATTCTCTCAGAAGATTGAAAACCGACAGAGTGGACCTTATGCAGTTCCATGAGATTATCCGGGAAAATGACCCGGCTCGGGTCTTTGCCGAAGGGGGCGCCTTTGAAGCCGTTCAGGAAGCCAAAAAAGCGGGCAAAATTCGGTATATCGGCTTCACGGGCCATAAAGACCCGGAGATTCATCTCTCGATGTTGAAGACCGCAAAGGAGCACGACTTCCGCTTCGATACCGTGCAGATGCCCCTGAACGTCATGGACGCCCACTATGACAGCTTCGAGAAGAAGGTGCTGCCGGTCCTCGTAAAGGAGAAGATCGGCCCACTCGGGATGAAGCCTATGGGGGCCGGCGTGATACTCGAGACGGACACGGCTTCTCCTGTTGAGTGCCTTCATTACTCTATGAGCCTCCCGGTAAGCGTGGTCATCACCGGATGCGATTCCATGAAGATATTGGATCAGGCGCTCAAGGCGGCCCGTAATTTCAAGCCTCTCACGGAGGATCAGATCGCTCAGCTACTGAATCGAACGACCCAAGCCGCAACCAAAGGGACATACGAAACCTATAAGACCACCACGGTCCATGACGGCACACATCAACACCCGGAATGGCTCGGCCCAGCCGGCGAAGCATGATCAGAGAGTGAGAGCCCAGGAGAATCTTCCGGCCGGAAGCTTCTCCCTGACCACTACTGCTTTGCAGGCTTGTTATGAAGCATGAAAGACATGAAAAAGTTATCTCCAATACATCCGGGTGAAATCCTCTTAGAGGAATTTATGAAGCCTCCGGCCTTAAGCCAAAATGCGCTCGCGCGTCATCTCAGCGTTGATCCGAAGACCATACATCAAATCGTAAATGGGAAGCGTCCTATCACGGCCGCCACGGCGCTCCGGCTATCACAGTATTTTAGGATGACCCCCAGGTTTTGGATAAATTTGCAAACTCATTATGATCTTGAGACGGCCAAAGATTCAGCAGAGGCGGAAATTTGCAATACTATTAAGCCGCATCCCATAGATCGCCGAACCCAGCAGCTTGCGGTCCCGGCTATTGGGGCGGAAACTTGTCGGGAAACGTAATCTTACACAAACGCTTCTCGGTCATACTCATGTAACACAACTTGCTGCTAATACCGATGTGCCGGCAAAAAAGTAATATAGGCGGAGCTTTTATTGCAAAGCAGGTTTTTCCAACTTCTTTTAAGACGGTTCTCCCCAATATTACCCCTTTGATTATGTATTGGTATAAGTAGTGAGCGCTCACCTTGCGCTGAACCGTTTCACAAGAAGTTTCCCCCGGCATTTTGATGTCCGTTGCGTGTATTTTTTGTTGCCTATGGAGACTGACCGCGTTACCATAGAAGAGCGAAAATTACCTTCTTCCACCCGGCGCCGAAATACGTCCCGAGCTTCCCATAGCGCAGTGAGCCTAGGGTAGGCTCAATTTCGTGCGTAATCTCACGCTTAACCCACATAGCAAGGAGTTGTTCATGAGCACACCGACGCATTGTCCCGGTTTTGAGGCCAACAAAGATCTAGCTTCGTTTTCGTGTAAATGCCCCTCGTGCGGTAAGGAAATAGAGATATTTTCCGATGAGTTCGACCGTGAGCACAAATGTAAAGGGTGCGGTAAACCCATAGACTTCACGCAATGCTCATTAGAAGGCTCTGCGACATTGGAAGACTCTGCGCGATAGAGCCCCGTTCGAGAAGATCGTAACCGTTCACCGGGCGCAGAGCCGCATCAAGCCCGGTGAACCATTACTGAACGCCTCATGAACGGGTTGATTCCCGGGTATCCTACCTTAATGCGCCCGTGTCGCTCGATACTCCCATGTCCGCGGCGATCCGCATAAAGGTTTCTCCACGGTGGAATTCGTTGTTGAAGAGCCCAAAAGAGGCGCAGCCCGGTGACAGCAGAATCACATCTCCCGCTTGAGCTTGGGTTGACAGGCTTGCGACGGCGGTGTCCAAGCTATCGAAGAGGCCCGTTATTTTGGATTCCCCGCCATATTCCACGATGTGTTCCCTGAGGGCGGGGGTGGCCGTGCCGTGCAGCAGGGCCACTCGGTGAACCTTTTCGGTCAATGCGGCCGCGAAGGGTCGTAGATCCAGGTTCTTGTCGGCGCCCCCGGCAATGAGCAATATTCGTTCGGCCTTCACCGCATTGAGCGCCACGCAGCCCGCTATGGGAGTCGTGCTGGTGGAGTCATTGATGTAACCCACACCGTCCTTTTCGCCAAGCCGTTGCAGCCGATGTTCCACGCCGGCGAAGGTTTCCGCCGCCTCCCGTATCCATGAAGGAGAAGCGCCCAAGCGTCGGGCCAATCCTGCGGCCGCCGCTATGTTCTCTCGATTGTGTTCGCCGGGGAGCCGTATCGCCCAATCCGAAGGCACATCTTCCGATTGAAAGAAAAACACGCCGGCCGGGGCCTGTTGCGCCAGTTGAGCGGTTTCCGCTTGTCGAGCATTGAAGAGGCAAAAATCCGACCCCTGCTGATATTGGAATACGGCGAGCTTATCGTGGATATACTCATCCATCCCACCGTAACGATTGAGATGATCGGGATAGATGTTGGTGAACACCGACGCATTGGGGGAAATCTTCGCCTGGTGGAAGCCCTGTAATTGCCAACTGGATAACTCGAGGACCACGGTGTCCTCTTCGTGAGCCTCAGCGAGAAGCGGCAAGGTGGCGCACCCGAGGATATTCCCGGAGAGGAAGACCCTCCGCTCGCCGCCTGAGAGCATCCGGTGGATCAAGGTCGTGGTTGTGGTCTTGCCCCTGGTTCCCGTGACACCCACCACCACGCCGTTGAAATACTTGCAAAAGAGGCTTTCGTCCATCTCGATGGGCACGCCGGTCTCTCGGGCGATCTTCAGGAACTTGGATGTGGCAGGCACATCCGCATTGCGGAGGATCATGTCGGCATTCCGGAAGTCATCCGGGTGGTGCTCCCCCAGCCTTAAACGAACGGGTAGTCCCTCTAATTGCCGCACGGACGGCGCCAGTTGCTCGGCCGTCTTCAGGTCCGTAACCGTGACATCAGCTCCGCACCGGCTGAGGAATATGGTGTCTTTCAGGCCGCGTCCCAGAAGACCAAGCCCCATGACGGTGATCTTCTTATCGGCGAAAAGGCTGCGAACATCTATCATGCGTCATTCCTTGCAAATGGACTAGCTGTCGGCTCAAGGGACCTTATACCGATTTGCCGGTAAAAGGTAAATTCGTGAAGGTAGTTTTTTGCATAGTAGGTCTTTCCAATCTCTTTCTAAGCAAGTTTAACATTCGCCGAAACCGGCTTTTCTCGCAGAGAAAACCGGTTTCGGCAATTTTAAAAGTTCTTGGAGAGGGGCTTGGGGAGGACCTTCTTTCAAGAAGGTTCTCCCCAAGTCTTTTTCCTAAATCGCTACGAGGCGGCGGTTTGGACGTTGTATTCACGGGCGAATTCCGCGAAATCGGCGTACGCCGCATCCAGGTCATAGCCCAGGCGATTGGAATGGGTGGCCATACCTTGGTGGAACCACCTATGCCAGCGATCGATGGATTCCGGGGGCGTTTCCATCAACATGGGGAAGAGGTCCGTTCCGGGGTAGGGGGTCACCATGTTGACTTCCACGTAATCCGGTTGGGCATCGAGGATTAAGCGCTTAGAAAGCTCCACATCTTCGAGGGTTTCGCCGGGAAAGCCTATCATAAAGAAGGCGTGGGACTTGATTCCGGCTCGGCGCAGCAGGGCCAAGCCGCGCTTCACGTCTTCATTTGTTTCGTGCTTACGGATGAGCGACAATATCTTGGGGCTGCCGCTTTCCACGCCAAGGGTGACTCGCTTGAAATTGGCCTGGGCCATGCGAGCGGTCAGGGTTTCGTCCAGCGAGTCGGCTCGTACGCCCCCCGTGAACTCGAATCGGTTTAAGCCTTGCTCGATGATGCGCTGAAGGATCTCCAGGGTGCGGCGTTTGCTTACGGTGAACGTATCGTCAACGATCTTCATGACCCAGGCGCCTGGAGCAGAGCCGGCGTCGAGGGTGTCTCGCTTGAGCGCTTCCAGTTCCCCAACGAAATTGTCCACGGAACGCAGCCGCACGCGCTTGCCCCAGATATTGCGGGAGGCGCAATAGGCGCAGTCAAAGGGGCAGCCGCGACCGGTCATGATGACGTTCCCGAAATACTCCTCCCGACTGATGAACGACCGATCCGGTATGGGGAGCGAATCGAGATCCGCTATGAGCGGCGCTTGGGGATTGCGTCGCACGCTCGCCGAAGTGGTCCACGCAAGGGACGGCGTGTTCGCATACTCCTCGGAGCCTTGGGCCGCGTCCAGAAGCGCTACAAGACTCGTTTCGCCTTCACCCATGATGACGAAATCAGCGCCTGTGTACGCGAGGCTTTGCTCAGGAGCCACCGTGGGGTGGCTACCGCCCAAGACCACCGGCAATCCCCGTGCCTTGAGCTTGGCGGTCATGAGCTTCACGGCGTCCATATTCCCGGAATTGCATGTAATTCCCACCATATCGGGTGCGGAAGCCATGATGCGATCCATGAGCCGCTCCCAAATCTTGTGGTCCGGGGTGTTCAGAATGCGGACCATTTCGGGGATACGCTTGCGCATCACCACGTCGGGGTCTTCCTGAACGGCTTTCTCGAAGGCCGGCGGCTCAAGGTTATCCCCATCCACTATTACGGCCTCGTGTTCGCTTTCCCGCCGCAGGTACGTGGCCAAACAGATCAGGTTGAGTGGATAGGTCTTCATCTTCGGGATATTGAGCCCAAACAGCGAGTAAAAGGGCGGTTTCACCAGCGCAATTTTCATAAGGAGCGGTTCCTCTTCAGAGGCTTGTTCACAATTGAACGTATAAGGTCCGCCAAGCGGCCTGCCCGTTCATCCCACGAATGGAGGCGGATCATGTGGTCCATGACCTCGGCTGAGCGAGCCTTGTAGTCCGTATCGAGCATTTCGAGACACGTGGCCGCAAGATCAGTCCCGTCACCGAACCTGAAGATCTTGCCGTGTCCCGTCTCGGAAATCAGGTGATTGGTGATGATGCGGTCCTCGGCGAGAACCGGCAATCCTGCCCGTAGATAGTTGTATATCTTGGAAATATCGTTGTCAAAGAGATGCGGTCCCGTGGCGAGGGCAAGCCCCATGTCGGCGTTCCGCAGGTAATCCCAAATGAGCGGCTCGGGCAGCTCCCCATGCTGGATGATCTTGGTGGATAGCTTGCCGCCTATGCCGTAAAGGGCGCTCTTGTCCGCGCCGATGAGGTGGATGACCGCCCAGCCCGCAAGCTTGCCGGCCGCTGCGTTGAGCATATCCAGCATCCCTTGGGAGGCCACACTACCCAGGAAGATGACAACCCGCTCGCCGGCGGCGAAGGGATTGCGACCGGCCGGGGGAATCACCGACGGGCATCCCGTGGGGACGAGAACAACCGGGACGTCGTGACCGTAGAACTTCCCCCAACGCTCGGCGTTTTCGGCGTTGTTCAGGATGACCGCAGACGCCTTTCCCGCGATGATTTCCTGAGCCCTGAGGAGTTCGGCGCGGCAAGGGGCGTCCCGCTCGGGGTAGGTTTTATCCACAACCCGCACAATGCGTGAGATCATAGGCCCGGAGAATGCTTCCGCCTGCCCAACCGAGAAGTGATAGCACGTCTTCACCAGGTCGTAACGACCCGCTTCGGTGAGCGCCGACCAATGTCGAACAGGGATACCGTTTTCCAACGCCCCTTCGCAGGCTACAGGGGCAAGAATCTCCACATCCATACCCCGGCGCCTGAGACCCGCGGACATTTGTCGCATCCGAATGAGATCAATCCTCGTGGCTTCAGAATAGGGGTTCTTGTGAAAGAGTATTGCTATTTTCATGAACCGTGTTTCCGCGTATACATGAGACGTGGTGTTCAACTGCCATGGAGGAGTTTACAGGGGGATCACTATAGGCATACATAGCGAAAATCGCCGTCGCGAAGATGAAAGTGAAGCCGCTTGCATGGGAATTCACTTTTATGACAATAAGATTGGGAGAGCGCGTTTTTCCCGACATTTATTTCCCTCCGAATTCGATACTCCAGCGCAGTTCGTCGTTCGTAGAGCGCAAGGCGGCGGCCTTGGCGTCCATGATCTCACCGTAAGTTGGGCTGTAGAACGTGTCCGTGACGCCCCACAGGCCCGTTTCCGCACGGAGTTCACAGATGGGCCTATTGGCGCTTACCCGGAGACCGCCCTTGCTGGGCTCCACTGACAGACCGGGGGCAAAATGGAAATGCACGGCCTTTTCGCCGGAGGCTCGGCAAACATCCTCCCCAATGAGGAGGTTATCTTCAAGGCGCAGAGAGCGGGTAATTTCAGGACCGGCGCCGTTGATCTTCCCCAGAAAGGTGGTCGCGGTGAC
>JBBRBO010000148.1:0-8733 GCA_038205805.1 Desulfomonilales bacterium | reverse complement strand
CTGGTTCATCAATCAAATGGCGGAGATTGTCTCATTCGAAGAAACCCTCTCCCGTAAAGGGGCTATGGAAGGCGCGGACGCCGCCGGCATACTCCGCAAGGCCAAGGCTTACGGGTTCAGTGACATACGCATCGGCCAGTTAACGGGAATGACTGAAGGCGAGGTGCGCGCGCTCCGACGAAAGCTCGACATACGTCCCGTGTTTAAGCGGGTGGATACTTGCGCTGCGGAATTCGAGGCCCACACGCCGTATCTTTACTCCACATACGAAGAGGAAGACGAATCCGATGTCACGGATGCGAAAAAGATCATCATACTAGGCGGCGGCCCCAACCGAATCGGTCAGGGGATCGAATTCGACTACTGCTGCGTTCATGGGGTTTTCGCCCTCAAAGCCGACGGGTACGAAACCATCATGGTCAACTGCAACCCTGAGACGGTGAGCACGGACTATGATACATCGGATCGTTTGTACTTCGAGCCCTTAACCCTAGAGGATGTGCTCGAAATCGTTGACAAGGAAAAGCCCGACGGAGTAATCGTGCAGTTCGGCGGCCAAACACCTCTTAAGCTTGCCGTCGCCTTATGGGAAGCGGGCGTCCCCATCATCGGCACATCGCCGGACGCCATAGATAGGGCCGAAGACCGCAAGCGCTTTAAGGAAGTCCTCATGACTCTGGGACTCAATCAGCCACCCAACGACATCGCACATTCGTACAACGAGGTCATAGAGGTAGCGGATCGCATCGGCTATCCGCTCGTAGTGCGCCCGTCCTACGTCCTGGGTGGCCGCGCCATGGAGATCGTGCACAATCATTCGGATCTCCAAGACTACCTGACACACGTGGTGCAGGCCTCTGCGGACCACCCCATTCTTGTTGACGGCTATCTCACCGGCGCCGTGGAAATCGACGTGGACGCTGTAGCCGATGGTACCGATGTGGTCATCGGCGGTATAATGGAACATATCGAGGAGGCCGGGGTCCATTCGGGTGATTCGTCCTGCTCTTTACCGCCGTACAGCTTGGGTAGGTATCACCTGGATGAGATTCGCAGGATTACCCGCATGCTCGCTGTGGAGTTAAAGGTAAAAGGTTTGATGAACCTGCAACTTGCCCTCAAGGATGGGGAAATATACGTCCTCGAAGTGAACCCACGGGCTTCTCGAACCGTTCCCTTTGTGTCCAAGGCCATAGGCGCTCCCCTGGCCAAGATTGGGGCTCGCGTCATGGCCGGCAAGACTCTGAAAGAAATCGGCTTCACCAGAGAGGTTTACCCGCTCCATGTGAGCGTCAAAGAAGCGGTGTTCCCGTTTATCAAATTTGCCGGAGTGGACGTGATCCTCGGCCCTGAAATGAAATCCACCGGTGAAGTCATGGGAATTGACGCCGAATTCGGCATGGCGTTTTTAAAGTCCCAGTATAGCACGGATTTTCCTATTCCTACGGGCGGTAAGGTCTTCTTGAGCGTTGCAGGTCGAGACAAGGGACATGCCGTGCTGGTGGCGAAACGCCTCAAATCCTGCGGCTTTAGCTTCGTATGCACTGAAGGCACGGCGAATGCCCTGGAGGCCAAAGGCATACCCTGTGAGCGCGTGGGAAAGCTGCATGACGACAGCAATGATGTTCATGTCTTGGATCTTATTGCTCAAGGGGAAATCAGCCTGGTTATCAATACCTCATCGGACAAAAAATCATTTCGGGATTCGTACAGGATCCGGTTGTCGGCCCTGAATCACAATGTGCCCTATTTCACCACCGTGGCGGGCGCCAACGCCCTTTCTTTAGGATTGCAGGCGCGGTATCGTGGAGACGACTTCGAGGTCATGTCCCTTCAGGAATACCACAGGACCAACCTGTGCTGATACGGTTTTGGCTTTCGAAGAGTGAGCTTGGTGAAGCTTTGGCCAAGAGGGTATTTCCTACACATCACCTCTTTCCTCGCGAGTAGCTATACGTCCGCGGCGGTGGCTCATTCAAGGAATGCCCGTTGCCGGGAACGCACGCGGAATGAGGGCTAATCAGACCCTCTGCAACACGTTTTGGGAACCCCGCTCACGTACACTTGACTAACTCCATGAGGCACATGTGGATGCGAATCATCGCTCATCCCACATATTCACGATGGGACGGCGTTAGTCCGGTCCGATCAGTCCGATGTAATAAGCCGACGGAAATACATATGAAACGAACACTCAGGCGTTTAGTGTCTCCCTTGTTGGTCTCTGCTCTTGTTATGTGCGCCGGCGTGTGGGCCTCGCCGACCCATGCGGAACTCAGCAAGGGCGCCAAGGAATTCCAGGAAGCCTTCCGCACCACGGCGAAAAGCATCAAGCCCGCAGTGGTAAATGTCTCTTCGGTCAAGACGTTCTTGGCGCAACGAGAGGCTCCGGATCTTGACCCGCTTCTGGAAAATCATCCTTTTCGCGAATTCTTTGGAGACGACTTCCTGCGACGCTTTTTCGGGGCGCCGCAAATGAACCCTCGCAGCCGCCAATTGGGCATGGGTTCGGGTTTTATCGTGGACCCGCGCGGCTATGTGGTCACCAATCGCCACGTAATTCGAGGCGCTGATGAAGTGACCGTTACCATGGAATCCGAGAGAAAGTACAAGGCGAAGGTCTTGGCCGAGGACCCCAAAACGGACATAGCGATCCTCAAGATTCAGGGGAAGAATCTGCCGTACGTCAAACTGGGAGATTCGACGACTCTACAGGTCGGTGATTGGGTTCTGGCTATCGGCAATCCCTTTGGTCTCATGCGAACGGTCACGGCGGGTATCGTGAGCGCTACCGGGCGTAACCACATGGGCATACTCGATTACGAGGACTTCATCCAAACGGACGCGGCCATTAACCCCGGCAATTCCGGAGGCCCGTTGGTGAATCTCGAAGGCGAAGTCGTAGGCGTGAACACCGCCATTCTTTCCAAGAGCGGCGGCAATGTGGGAATAGGCTTCGCCATCCCAAGTAATGCGATTCGTAAAATGGTGAACGCCATAGCCTCAGGCCGAGTAGCCTCCGCTGAAGCCAAAAAGCCTTCAGCTCCACGACTCAAAAAAGACAAGCCGAAAGAGTCCGTAAAGGAACAGGCTACCAAGCCCGCTCCCGCCCGTTCGATTCGGCGTCTCCGAAGTGAGTATTAAGGCTCTGCAAGAAGAAGGCAAAAAGGTTGCGAACGCAAGTTGACAGTATTGCTGCTTCGTGGTAATGAAGGCCTCAATCACGGGAGACTTGTCGGCGCTCGACCATACGCCGTTCAAAATGATGTTCGTCTCCGGCATAATAATGAACTATTCCTGGACTTTACCGATCTGAGAGTAGAGGGAAGATGAAAAAGAGCGGCGCATATAGCAACCGAGCGGCTTCCATCATGACTCTTGTTCTCCTTTGTCAGCTTTTTACCGGAACGGGACTCTTCTGCGTTCGCCAGTACACTCATACTTTATTTTCCCTGCTCAACGCTCAAACGGCCATCTTTGAAACGAACAATCCTCATGGAGGGGCTTACGCCAGCGTTTGGAATAATTCCGAAAGCGGCGGTGGAACTCTCCCTTGTAGTTGTAAGAAGAAGTGTCCGACCATCCCACGTGTGACACTCACATCAAATCCTGTGTATCAGTTCCACGAAACTCAACGCCAATTTAGATCCGTCTCTCATGATTCTGCGACTTCTCCTTGTTTGATGGATCAGTGTTTTGCTTTCAGTTGCGCATCACCACTGACCGACTCGAACCGAGACAATCCGTCGCATTCATCTACTCCTCTCTCTATTACCTGCGTACTTTTGATCTGAAACTTCCGCTCATGTAAACCTAAAGAAGTTTGCACTACGGCAGCCTATTGCTGCGCCCAAACTGTAACAATCTAATATTTTGTGATTTCCACATCTCGGATCCGAGAACTCCCGCCCTGCTCAAATGGGGCTGAGGGATTCCTTTCTATTTCCACGCGGGAGCTACCCTATGTGGATCGGGTGAAGCGTTATGGAAATCACGGGAGCCATAGTTACTATGAAAAAAACAACTCTTTCGGCGTGCTCGATGCTTGTGATCGGCTGGCTTATGATACTGCCGGCACAAGCTATTGAAAATGGAGGTTACCCGAACCCGGAAATTCTCGTGTTAACTCAATGGTTACAGGACAACCTGGGAGACCCCAATATTCGCATCCTCGACCGCCAAGACGTCGAGCCGGGAGAAAAATTCTACGCAAAAGCTCATATCCCCGATTCCATACGAATGCCGACCGAGGCGATCAAGGGGACGAGACTTGGGATTCAAGAGATGTTAGTGGTCAAAGACTTGATACGGTATCTCGAAGAGAACGGTATTTCGCCTGACCATCACGTGGTGCTTGTGAGCCGGTCGGATCGTTTTCCTGCGGCAACGAGGGTGTTCTGGGCGTTGGATCTCTTGGGACACAAAAAAGTCTCGGTCCTCGATGGCGGGATCGACAAGTGGATAGCCGAAAACAGACCTATGACCTCTGAGGCGCCTCACTTTGATAAAACATCGTATCCTGTACATCTCAATCGCGAACGCCTAATGACCGGTGATGAACTCGCCGGATATATGGGAAAATTGAAAGAACTGGACATAGTGGTCGCGGATTCCAGGAGACCCGACGAATACGCGGGAACGAAGATGAGTCGCGCCTCTGATAAAATTGGACGCATCCCCGATGCCGTAGGCCTCTTTTTCACTAACGTTCTGACGGGAGAGACCTACAAGGAGTTCAAATCAGCCCAAGAGATCAAGACGATATTCGAATCTAAGGGCATTACTCCGGATAAGCACACGGTGTTTTCCTGCGTGAGTGGCTGTTTCGGCACAGTACTCTATTTCGCAGCGCGCCTGCTCGACTATCCGAAACCCGCTGTGTATGACGGAGGATGGATCGAGTGGAGCCGAAAAGATTATCCTGTCGAGGGCGCTCCCGAATCCGACAGGCCGAGCGATGTGACAAAAACATCCGGCAAGGCGGCTCCCCCCGCATCTGCTCCCAGGGCGCCTTCGGAGGGGTGCTAAGGACCGATCGGGCTATCCGGCCATGGATTCAGGCGCTAAGCCCCGCTGGGTCAGTGGACCACATGACGACTATTCATGCGATCGCCAAATACAAAACTGTCGGCGCTCCGTTTCTGATGATCAAGACCCGATCATATGTAGGTTAGCGTTGCGTCGGCAAAGAGGATTGAGGAGAGGTTAAATGCCCGAAATAGTGAATAATGTTACATCGAGCCCTTATCGAGAAATAAACGTGTCGGCCAAAACAGGTAATCCACGCAACATGATTATCGTGACGGCGATACTCGTTTCAACCATCGTGACGCTGTTCGCAGCCGCCACGGGGTTATGGGCGCTTACGGCAATTCCCATTGGGTTCCTTTTTGGGTTTTTCATGGAACGCTCCGATCTCTGCGGCGCCTCTGCGTTTAGTGAAATTATAATAATGAAAGACACCGCGAAGGTATGGGGATTGTGGGTTGCAATCGCTACAAGTATGGTCGTTTTCGCCATAGGCGCGGCAACGGGCCTGATCACGCTCAGTCCAAAACCCTTGCTTTGGGTCAGCTATTTAGTGGGCGGAGTCATATTCGGTATCGGAACCGTGCTGGCCGGCGGTTGCGTAAGCGGCTGCTTGTTCAAGGCGGGTCAGGGGAACCTGAACTCCATGGCTGCCCTAGCCGGTATGCCGATTGGAATGGCCGCCGTAGCCTATGGCCCGCTTGCCGGCTTTAACAAAACCCTGAGTTCGTATGTTATAAAGGCTTCGAACGGTGGCCCTGTGACGCTTTCATCTCTGACCGGTCTTCCTTACTGGACCTTGGCCATACTCATTTCCGCCGTTACCCTTGTGGTAGGAATATTTTGGATGAGGAAGTCAAACCCGAATGTACCCAAAACCGCTAAGTCATCGCAAGAATTACCGGTTGCGGAACGTATCTTTACGAAGGGGTGGAAACCTTGGCAGTCAGGCGTCGCAATAGGTCTCCTAGCGCTGGTGGCGTACACGTCTTCAGCGGCAAGCGGACGCAATTACCCACTGGGCGTTACTCACGGGGTGCTATTTGTACAAACCTTAGCCACGGAATGGCCCGTGACATCCGTGTGGACCAAAACAAAGCCCGACCCAAAAGTTGGTCCCCAGCAGTCCGTCTCTCAAGCGAAACCAGCGGTATCCCAGCCTGCGAAGCCATTTAAAGCGCCGAAAGTTGTATGGTGGCTTGTCTTTTTGGTTGTATTCGTGGTCATAGGATCCTATGCCTCGGCAAAGATGCGAGGTAATTTCAAGCTTCGACCAAAACCGCCTGAAGAAACAATCATAGCCTTTTTGGGTGGATTACTGGTCGGCTCAGGGGCCTGGTTGGCCACCGCATGTGTGATAGCCATATCCTCAGCGGACTGGCGTTGATGAGCATCGGTAGTCTTATTTTTGCGCTAGCGGTGATTCTGTCTAACTGGCTAACTACTTATGCGTATTTAATGGGTGGTTTTTCGCGTGGATGAAATTTTCCGGGTGGGCTAAAATAATGGAAAGATTAATAGCGACACATATATTAAGATAAGCTGAATCGGCCATGACGGCGGTCTGTTGACCAGACCGCCGATCGCAGCGGACACCAACAATGGGTTCGCATATGACGCATCTACGATGGAGCACGGCTGGACTACGCCGTGGTATCAAATCTGATTTTGATCCGACTGTTATGAGTGAACTCTCAACCAGATGTTGATCATCTTGGATATTCTGGGCAAACGGATTTATATCTTGTGGAAAAAAGAGGAAACATCATGAAGTCGCCGCCTCCTGGGAGTGAAAAACCAGGAAATCTGCTTGTCCCCTTCCTAGTATTTTTTTTCTTTTGTTGCTCCCTACACGCTTACGGAGATCCCGCGGTTCAGATCGGCACTCTGGATGAACTGATACAAATGTTCGATTCGTCCAGTTGTAAGGAATGTCACGAGAAAATCTATAAGCAATGGGAGAAATCGCATCATTCGAGATCCTTGATGGGTATAGATGATCAAATGTTGCTGACCTCGATCTTGAAAAGGATCGCCAAACCGGGAGTTCCGCCGGAACAGCTCGTTAAGAACGATTTTCCGTGTTTCAAATGCCATTTTCCCCAAGCCAAATATGCGACCGACGAAGTAGTGCGAGCGATTGCCGTCGCTTCGCTCAAGAACAACAAAGATATGGTAGGTAAGCTCAACATAGGCTGCTTAGTGTGCCACAACGATAAGGCCATAGTGCATGGGCGACCCGAGAGGGCGGTGCTGTATGGGAATAAAGACATACCGGACCATAAGGATCGCCCGGTGAAGAAAAGCCACTTACTCAAAAACTCGTTGCTCTGCGGACAATGCCACGGATTGGGACCTGTCCTCGATTCTCCCGATATGCCTGTACAATGCGCCACACTCTACGGGAGCTATCTTCATGCGTACATTCCGGCGGGCGGTACAAAGACCTGCCAAGAATGCCATATGAAAGACGGCAATCACTATATGCCTCCGGATTTCAACAACCGGGATGATGTATCCGCTCGATTGAGGGAATCATTGCCCATGGATGTTCAAGCACTTGCGTATACCTTCCAGCCCGCCGAGGGAAAACCTCTTCCCGTTATAGCGCTCAAAACAAACATCAGAAGTAAGGCAGGACATCGCATCCCGGATGGTTGACCCTCCAAGACTCAGGTGGTCCTGGATGTGACCGCCAATGAAGCAAGTGGGAAGAAGATATTCCAAACATCGAGAATTTACACCAGTCAGGCAACTGATTCTCGATCTACACATATGGTTTTGGGACCGGAAAACAAGCTGGGGTTCATACGAGATACGAGTATTCAACCATTCGCGCCCAAGGAAGAGACTTTTGAAATCCCGTTACCGCCGGACGTCAGAGACGCCGTTATCGAAGTCAACCTTAGTTATCGGCCTCGGCCCGGCACGAGCTATCCGATTCATACCATAACGAGAAGAGTAGGGCTCGATAAGTAGATAGTCGTTTACAATTCGGAGAGAGGTAATACCATGCTGCTCCAGGGATTCACCAAGGAACTATTCCGACCGAAATGTAACCCGAACTTTGAATCCGTACATTGTGTCGCACGTTTGGAACAGGATATCTCGGAGGCCCTGCCCTACCTCAATACTGCATTGGGCGGGGCCGATTACGTAGAGTCTCCACCTGCGCTGACCCTTAGAATTCACGGGAAACTTATAACGCTTCATGCGAGAGAAATTTTTATTAATGCTCTCAAGGATGATGCGGAAGCCGAGAAAATACTTCAATGGCTGAAAAAGGAAATCAACGAAGCGTGGGACAAACGAGAGGAGATTAATCCTACATTTGACGCCGCGCCTACACCTCAGTGGCTCGAGATTTTGAAGCTCTTGCCGAAAACGAACTGTGGCAAATGTGATGAGCCTACCTGTACCGTTTTTGCTCTTAAAGCGGTTCAAGGAATAAAAGGTCCTGAAGACTGTCCTGACCTTGACGAAGGGAATATGGCCGGACTAAGAGATTACCTGGGAAGATTTCATTTCGAGATATATGGGCAATCGCCCGCATGAGTGATTGAGCCTAGGAGGCTGTCGGACTTAATCTGGTCGGGCGCAATTTTAGGGACATTAGATTTGCTCAACATCCTGATATTATGTGATTTAGCGCATTTAGTTCTTGCATTGCACAGCCGTTTGGTGGTATATTCCCAAATAAATCAG
>JBBRBO010000147.1:0-8910 GCA_038205805.1 Desulfomonilales bacterium | reverse complement strand
ATAGTTTGGCACTACATTTTCAACTCAATAAAAAGTCACATCTTGTTATTACAGCAAGTTACCGATATGCCAAAAAAGCCATGCGCGTAATTCCGGATACTTACGGGAGCCCCAAAAGTGAGCACTGTCGAAGATGAGTTTAAAGATAAGCGGGTGTTGGGTGATAGTGTCTCCAATAAGAAAATTCATAACAACTCAAAGAGCGATTTTGGTGAGACGAGGAGCCCGGTAGCACGAGCCAAGTTATCGTAGCAATATGGAATTGTTCAAGATTCGGCTTGATTTTCCGCCTTGCCTCCATTAGACTTAAGAATCTATAGGGTACGCCGAATTATATTACTCCACATTGTAACTCCTACGGTCATTATGTTTCGCGTCCAATTACCTCCGCCGGGTGTCAGCTTTGCCCAGCGACCAATGGTATTTGTCGAAACTTAAGTCTACAACCCTCACTGTTCAGAAAAGGAGGCTACTAATGGACAGACGTTTTCATTTGGACGAGTCATTAGAGAAAAAGGGCGTCTCCCGCAGAGACTTCATGAAATTCTGCGGATTTATGGCGACCGTATTGGGTTTGCCGCTCTCCTACGCAGCAAAGATTGCCGAAGCGGTAGAATCCAAAAAAAGACCTACGGTAGTATGGCTCCATCTGGCCGAATGCACGGGATGCACTGAAGCCTTCATTCGCACCAGCTATCCTTGGGCCGCGGACATTATCTTGGATTCCATTGACCTGGCCTACCATGAAACCATTATGGCGGCGGCCGGTGATCAAGCGGAAGCAAACCTCCACGATGTAGTTAAGAACCAAAAGGGTAAGTACATCGCTATAATAGAAGGCGCCGTCCCCATGGGCGAGAAGGGCGTGTTCGGCAAAGTCGCCGGCCGGACCATGTATGAACTGAGCAACGAAGTAGCAAAGAGCGCAGCCGCTGTTATGTGCGTGGGACAATGCGCATGCTACGGCGGAGTCCAGGCGGCCAAGCCTAATCCCACAGGCGCCAAATCGGTAAGTGAAGCTTTGGGCATCAAGACCATTAACTTGGCCGGTTGTCCGCCCAACGGCGATAATATGGTGGCCGCAGTCGTTCATTATCTGCTTTTGGGCAAAATGCCGGCACTTGACGACAAAGGTCGTCCGCTCTTCGCACACGGCATGCTGATCCACGACAATTGTGAACGCCGTGGCCAATATGAAAACGGCAATTTCGTTGAAACATTTGGGGATGAAGGCGCCGCAAAAGGCTACTGTTTGGCAAAAGTTGGATGCAAAGGCCCCGCTACATATAACAATTGCCCCCTGATTCAGTTCAACCAGGGTACGAACTGGCCGGTTCGCGCAGGACATCCGTGCATCGGATGCAGCGAGCCTAGCTTCTGGGATGAATTGTCACCCTTCTATGTTCCCATGTAGTCCACTCTGCTAAAGCGCATAACGCCTAGTTTTCACAAAGGAGTTTGAACATGGCACGAGTTGTCGTTGACCCCATCCCAAGAATAGAGGGTCACTTAAGAATAGAAGTCGAGATCGAGAACGGAAAAGTCAAGGACGCCTGGAGCACAGGCACCCTGTTCAGGGGCCTTGAAATCATCTTACAGGGACGTGATCCCCGTGATGCGCACTTGCTGACCCAGCGCTCCTGTGGTGTGTGTACCTTGGTTCACTCGCTGGCCTCCGTACGCGCGGTGGAAGACGCTCTCAAGATAAAAATTCCGCCCAACGCCAGAATCATACGTAACCTGACTCACGCCGCGCAGAATATGCACGATCATCCCGTTCATTTTTACCAACTGTGCGCGCTGGACTGGGTAGACGTGGTTTCCGCTTTGTCCGCGGACGCCAAGAAAACCGCATCCCTCTCCGCGGACGTGAGCGGCAGACCGCAAAGCGTCAAGTACTATGAAGGCCTTAAGGGCAAACTCAAAGCCTTTGTTGATTCCGGACAGCTCGGACCCTTCACGAACGCATATTGGGGACATCCGGCTTATAAGCTGCCCCCCGAAGCGAACCTCATGGCGGTGGGACATTATCTGGACAACCTACGCCAACAAGTGCTCGCAGCCCAAATGACCGCAATCTGGGGCGCCAAGAACCCTCACCTGCAAGGCCATTTGCCCGGCGGCGTGACCAGTATAGCTCAGCTAAATGTTGATCGCATTTCCGAGTATCTGTACAAGCTCCGTGATCAGATCGCCTTTATCGAAGAAGTTTACGTCCCGGATCTTCTCGCGATAGCGGGCTTCTACAAGGATTGGGGCGCAATCGGCGGTAATAAGAATTTCATGTCCTACGGCGACTTCCCGGAAAGCGACGTCGAACCCGACAGCTTCTACTTCCCCCGCGGTATGGTCATGAATCGCGAACTGAAGCTGGTGAAACTTGACCCGAGCAAGGTTACCGAAGACGTGACTCATGCCTGGTACAAGGGCGACAAGCCGCTTCATCCGTCCGTAGGAGAAACGATTCCTCTGACCGGCGACGCCTTGAAAGGCGCCGTGCCCGACACGAAGGGCAAGTACACCTGGATGAAGGCGCCTCGCTATGACGGCCAAGTCATGGAAGTTGGACCCCTTGCGCAATGCCTCGTGTCGTATGTTGGCGGCAATAAAGAAATCAAAGACACCACCGACATGGTGCTCAAGAAACTTAATGTCGGGCCGGAAGCCCTGTATTCCACCCTCGGTCGCCTCGCCGCACGAGGTATTAAGTGCCTCGTCAACGCGAAGAGAGCCGAAAAGTGGACCATGGATCTGATCGAGAACGTGAAGAAGGGCGATATGGCCACCTTCACTCCGTACAAGTTGGATGAAACCGTGAACGGCCAAGGCGCCGGCCTGAATGACGTGGCGCGCGGCTCTCTCGGCCACTGGATCAACATCGAAAAAGGCAAGATCAAGAACTACCAGCAAGTCGTGCCTTCCACTTGGAATCTTGGACCCGCAGACGCAAAGGGCCAGAAGAGCGCCGTAGAAAACGCTCTGATCGGAACCCCTGTAGCCGATCCTAAGAAACCTCTTGAGGTCTTGCGCACGGTCCATTCCTTTGACCCGTGTATCGCATGCGCGGTTCACGTGATTGATCCCAAGACCAACGAGATCTACAAGTTTAGAGTTTCGTAGGCCTTCGAGTTTCGTTGTAGGAAAAGGCAGCCCCGCGGCTGCCTTTTTGCTTTAAACCTAGAATGTGTTATCAACATGAGAATCCTTGTTCGGTCCTTAGGCATCTTAAAGTGATTCACCGGGCTTGAAATGGCGTTAGGCTCGGTTAACGGTCACCGCCTGAGAGCTTTACCGGCCCAAGCAAAACCGCCGCCACGATAGCTTATCCGGGGGCGGGCGGCCAAATACATTACAGGTAAATCTTCACCGCGGACAAAGAGGCGCATGTTCCGTGAAGATTTACATGAGGTCACGTATTGCAAACAACGCAAATCATCTGTATAGCTCTTCTTTCCCTCGGTCTGATGATCTTTCCATTTATATGGCTGCTGAGTTTGGACGGCGCTTACCTCTTCGGCGGCCGCTCAACCGACGACTGTTGGAACTGCATGTTTCCTTGCGGTAAACTCCAGAAAGACACGAGCCTAAATCACGGTGAATTGACGCAAGTAGAATCGTAACGGAAAAACCTTTCGGGGCAAGTAATAGAGCCACCCCCGGTAAACCGTTGCTCCGGGATGTCGGCTTCGGCGTCTGTTGTGATCAACGAGCGCGGCGCTACATAACGGGAGAGGAATATGTGGGATTCTCCATCTAAAAAAGAAGAATGCGGAATATTCGCCATTTACGGCGCTGAAGATCCCGCTCGATTGATATACTTAGGTTTGTTCGCCCTCCAGCATCGAGGCCAGGAATCCGCCGGCATCGTGGTGAGCGATGGAGTGGATCTCCGCTCCCATAAGGGGATGGGGCTCCTCCAGGACGTCTTCAAAGACGGGGCGCTGGAAACCCTCACCGGACACAGCGGAATCGGACACGTGCGTTATTCAACTACCGGTAGCTCCATGCTCCGCAATGCGCAGCCCTTCCTCGTTGAGCAAATAGATCGCGCGTTTGCGTTGGGACACAACGGAAATATTGTGAATATCACCAGCTTGCGAAGGCGGCTGGAATCCCAGGGCGCCATCTTCCAAACCTCGACGGATTCCGAACTTATGGCGCACTTGATCCTCCACAAAAAAGGCCCACTCGAGGACCGCCTTACTCGTGTGTTCGGCGAACTACGCGGCGCATGGTCCGTGGTCTTCGTCACCACCGAAGGAATTATTGCATCGAGAGACCCACATGGGTTTCGTCCTTTGTGCATAGGCAAAAAAGGTGACGCGTATGTCTTCACGTCCGAAACCTGCGCGCTGGACATTATCGACGCCGAATACGTCCGAGACGTGGAACCAGGCGAGATCGTAATAGTCGATAAGAACGGACTACGCTCCATCCAAGGGCCTCGGCGAACTCATAAATCTATGTGCATCTTTGAGTATATTTACTTTGCCAGACCCGACTCCATGATCTTCGGGCACGGCGTCTACAAAGTACGCAAGCAGTTGGGATTGCAACTTGCCCTCGAGAGCCCCATTGAAGGGGCGGATCTCGTTGCGCCCATGCCTGCTTCGGGGAACTACGCCGCGTTGGGGTTTTCCCAAGGGAGTGGGCTCCCCTTCGAGTATGGGGTCATACGAAACCATTATGTAGGGCGAACCTTTATTCAGCCTTCTTCGGCCATTCGCAATTTGGGTGTGAGACTCAAACTCAATCCTGTGCGTGAAATTCTGGGAGGGAAAAAGATCGTGGTGGTGGATGACTCCATTGTGCGGGGAACAACCAGTAAGCTACGAACCCACGCCCTGCGCGAAGCCGGCGCAAAGGAAATTCACATGCGGATAAGCTGCCCTCCCATTCGGTATCCCTGCTATTATGGGATTGATTTTTCCAGCAAAGGGGAGCTCATTGCATCTTCCAACAGCGTGGACCAGATATGTGATTTTATAGGAGCGGATTCTTTGGCGTATTTGAGCCTCGAGGGTCTTTTCAGGGCCATGCCTCTTCCTGAAAAGGACTTCTGCGCGGCATGCTTTACGGGCAAGTATCCTATTAAGATAACGGATGATTCTACGAAGAACTGCCTGGAATGTCGCCCCACGGAAACGGGTAAGTGGGCATGGTAGTACGCTGTGGCGTCCCTCTGCGCCCTCACTGAACAGGAACAAAACGCTACGTAGAGTCGGCCTCTCAGGAGGCGTGTCGCCGCAATTCCTCCCCGCCTGCTTAAATCGTAAAGAAGTTCGTCGCCCGGAGTTACACCGAGCGACGTATACGATCGACAGGTATTACTTGGCGCCGGCTCCAGTGGTGGAAGCGCCTGAGCCTGTTGTGGCGTTGGTGGTAGAACCGGTGCTGTGAACCGAGCCTAGTCCTCTTCCCGTATCAGTGGACGTCCCGGTGGTTGCGCCCGCGGCCGGAGGAGTTGTCGTCGAAGCGCCCGTAGTGCCGGAAACGCCGGCGCTAGGCGTCCCTGTGGTGGTGTTTAGGCTTGGACCCATGGTTCCGGCTGCGCCCGCGGGCACATTCTGTGAACTGGGCGCGTTTTGGCTATTGCCGAGACCTGCGCCCGTAGCCGAGTTCGGGATTGAACCGCTTACTCCGGGATTCGTTGCGCTTGTAGTATTAGGGCTTGGGGTGGTGGTCCCTAACCCGGCAGCCCCCGTGGTGGATGTCCCGGGGGATCCCATACCGGTGGTGGGTGACCCACCCGTGGGAGTTGTGGTCGTAGTGGCGTTGCTCGTGGTGGGCGATGCGCCTGAAGGCGTTGTCCCCGAACTCGTGCCGCCCGTAGTAACCGCAGAGTTTGTTGGATTGACCTTGGTCTTGTCAATCATGGCATTAGAAGTGGTGGAAGAGTCCATCTTCGTGGAACCCGCAGCCGGGGCCGACGTTGCGCCTGTTCCTGTGGTTGCGTTTGCTGGATTGACCTTTGTCTTATCAATCAAAGCCGTGGAATCAGTGGTAGCCGACGGATCCGATGATCCAGTGGTGGAAGAACCCAGACCTGAAGCCCCCGCTGCCGACGAACCGGTGTTCGGGGTCACGGTGGAACCGAGGCCTGCGCCTAAAGGAGTAGTAGCTGCTCCGCCCGTGGCCGTCGCCGAATCTTTGACGCCCGCTGCTGCACCGGCGGCAGAAGAGCCGGAACCTGATCGAGTCAACCCGACAGTTCCGGAAGAAGAGGACGTTCCCGTGTTGATAGCGCCTGTACCGGCAGCCGACCCCACGGATGAGGCGCCTGGATTCCCTGTTGCGCCCACACCGCTTGTCGCCGTTCCACTTGCGGCGCCTGTCTGAGCGGCCTGTGCGAAGCCGCCACCGATGGTCCAAATAAGAGCCGCAAAAACGGCTACGGTTACACCTAGCAATTTCATAGTAAGCACCTTTCATGCAGCAATATAGTGTCAAACATCTAAGACAAACAGGGATTCAATTTTGTGCCGTGCAATACGGCGGATTGCGGGCAACTACATAGTATAAAACATCCACTGAGTTGTGGTTGCCGTTTCGTAGAGCGACGTCGGTCCGGGCATCTCACGCAGGTCACATATATTTATGGAGTAAATGGATTGAAACCGGAATAACAACATTCTGTGGTTAAAAAAATCACCCGACTAAAGGCGTCGGGTGATATACACAATGCTTGTCTGTTAGTGTTTGGTTCCTGTCCCTGTCTTGTCGGCGCCGGCAGGAGTTTGTCCTGAGGTTGCCGAGCCGCTGCCCGGAGCTGCGCCGCCCACGCCGGGGGCATTCATGGACCCTTGTTTCTTAAAGTCCGGCGCCTTCATATCGGGTTTGTCAGGCGTAGTTGTAGGCGCTGTCGTGGTGGTGGAAGCGCCTGCCTTGCCACTCGTACCCATAGTTTGGCCTGAAGTTGCGGAGCCTTTGCCGGGGGCTGCGCCGGCGACGCCTTGGGTGGGAGAAGTTCCGGCCTTGGCGCCTGTGACGCCCGCCTGGGATGAAGTTGCCGCGCCTGCTTTGGAAGCGTCCGCCTTAGCTGCGGGATCGGCTGCAAAAGCGCCTCCCACCGTAAACATCAACATAGCGAGAACAGCGACTCCAACGGCTAATAATTTCATGTAATCCGCACTCCTTTTGTAATTTGGGAATTGAGTAAATCAAGCGACGACAAGCAGTTTCCGTGCCATAGCCTAAAGACTGATCGCAAGTGGGGTTTGCACGCCTGATGTGCAGCCTTTTTCATGGAAATATGGGTTGTTTTTCCACTGATTCCCAAATAGCACTGATAGTATTAGAGAATGACCCCAGCTTAATGAGTAATAAAAGCCCAAGATCACTAGGTGAGCGCTAAAAACGCACATGTTTACATCTGAATACAGCGCCCAGATGCTGAGGCATCACGATTAAACCAAACTATCGAAAGGAAACCACAAGGCCGCATTGGTTGCAGTGCGTTCACCCCTACTGGCATGTGGGCTTAACCGAAAAATTCATACTCGGTGAGGCGCTTTTCGGCGATGTAGACAAGCTTATCACTCAACTCCAGCTGTAAAGTATCCGGAGGATTGATAATCGGAGCGCCGTCTCTCAATACGCCTACACAAATAACCTTTGTAGTCTGTACAACGGGGACACGTTTCAAGAAATCCCCATACGTGCCCATGGCTTCGGCGGGAATAGACGTTACGTAAAGTTGCTGGCCCTGGAGCTTAGAGGATAAATGAATCAGCACGTCAGGGATGCCGGGATCAAGAAGGGACTGCACAAGTATGGGAGGAATCATATCTTCCAGGCACACAATATCATTGACTCCGGCGACCTGGAGAGGGCCGATAGAATCTCTGTTGACTACCTCTGCCACAATGTAAATATTTGAGCCTGCCGTTTTTTGCAGGGCATTGAGTGACAAAGCCACCTGTGTAGTAAGTCCGTCCGTGTACCCGCTTTTCGGATCTTTGGCGAGAAGAACGGCTTGTGAGGCCTGACTGGCATTCGCACGGTCCAATGTCCGCAGCAGCAAGGGATTGCCCTTCACGAAGAAAAAATTTTTGCGTTTCATGAGCTGATCCGGACAGGTGTCGAAGTCATCTGCGATGAGCACGATTGCGACTTCCTGCGATTTGTTATCCACCCGCAGCTCGTCAATAATTGCGTGTACTTTCTCTTCGTTGGGACAATTGAGGATCAGGATATGTCCGGATCTCTTCACCTCTGAAAGACCGCTCACGGTTTTCAGTTCCCTCTCTATGATGGTGGTGGCGATAACTGAAAGTAGATACGCCATAAAGCCGATCCCACCAATCATTGGGACTACGGCGGTAAAAAGCTTGCCCCCGTCCGTTTTTGGAGAAATATCTCCGTATCCTACCGTCGTCATGGTGACTACGGTGAACCAACCACTCTCAATGAGCGAAAGCTTTTGGTCGCGCTCGAGCCGCCAAATCCCCAATGTGGAAACTATCATCGTACCGATCAGCAGAAGAATGGCAATTAAACTGCTACGTAACTTGCGATTTGCGAGGAATTTTCGTATCAGAAGAGCCTCTTGCAAAAGGATTTGGAAACAAGGTGTGACATGGGCAGTCCGGATAGCTTTATAAAAATCGCATGAAAGTCTACCGTCGAGATGTGACGGAAGTCTCTTTGCGAGGGAGCAGAACTAAAGGAGTCATGACCCCGAGGCCCATCTCTAGATCTGGGGAGGCTGGTGTTGTCGGTGAATTCCATGTGTCTCCAGTGGTCCCCTTTCGGGTTCGTCAGCAGTATTAAGGAGTTTCGCATACGTGGTCCCCATAAGGGGCCTACAGTTCGTTGTACCAGCTGACGGAGGTCAGGTTCTTGGCCGCGCTCTTAGCTGCAGTTTTTTTATCGACCTTTAGTGAGGGGACCGGAGTCATACCTGTTTTC
>JBBRBO010000146.1:0-8915 GCA_038205805.1 Desulfomonilales bacterium | reverse complement strand
TGATGACGATTCATCACCCCATCGTCTCTAGGTTGCCGGCTCAGAGAGAGCGGCCCACAATAGTGTCACGGCGAGAACATTCCAGGTCAATGATAGGCGCGGGAGGAGTTCGGGAATCCCTAACCATTCACCAAACCGGCTTTATCACCTAAAACCACGATGTGTAATGGATTATCTCATGCCTTCCCAGCCGAATTCAAAAGGAGACCGACCAATGAAAAAAGTGGCGATTGTCGGATGTGGCTCGTACATGGAAAACGGATATGGATGTCCGGGAGAATGGAGATGTCTCAAGGCCGCAGCAATGGGAGAGCACAGCTTTGACGAACCATCCGCTGTGGTATCTTTTGTGGCCTGTGAATGTCCGGGCCGGACCGTTGTTCCTACTTTGGGCATGGCGGCTAAGCTCTCCGAGATCAAACCGGATGTTATCCATTTCAGCACGTGCATGGCCAAGGCACAGCCTCCCTGCCCGTATAACAAGGTGGAAGACATGGCCAAGTTGGTGGAGGAAAAGACCGGAATCAAGGTGATCCTCGGAACTCATGACTACCATTAGGCGATAAGAGTGAGGCGTTGACCCCGCCGCCCCTAGTGTTATCCTAATACCGATGCTTAATGAAATAAGTAATTTTGGGGAGAACCTTCTTGAAAAAAGTTTTTCCCCAAACCACTCTCCAACAACTTTCACAGATTACTGAGGAAGAGCTTGGAAAAACCTACTTTGCAACAAAAGCTCCGCGGATCTTACTCTTGTGAAAGCACATCGGTATGAGGCGCCGAGGTGAACGAAAGATTTTCTCGACGCCATGACAGAAGGTCAGGAGCTTGAAAACGGCGGCAATTACGTGTTTAGACTCGGGACGGTGAATCATTCCAAATTCTTGATACTTTTTCTTTCGATTCATACTGTTGGACTCCTTTGGTCGTATTCAGAATCCACCCGGACCAACCATGTTCCGAAGCGGTGGTGGAACGGATCGACGACAATCTTGAAGACGCCGAATGGTGAAAACCAGTCTCAAGCCGTACTCATTTCCAAGTGCATGGAAGGTTCCTGGTGAACCCTTGCCAATATGCGCCGCCCGCCGTCTCGGGCTATAGTCTCCTTCGCGAGCCGACACCTATTGAGGCGCAGCCGGTTTGCTACGTCGAGCGAATGGAAGCGGCGTATGTGTCGTCTCCGCTAACCAAAACTTCTCTTTCCTTGCGGGCCAAAACAGAAGAAGATGTGTTATATTGTAACCATGTAACGATACGTTAGGTGCTGTCGGCGCAACGCTCATGTTTTCGCTAACCAGGAAAAACGAACTCATACGCAACTGCAACAGAGGCCATGCGGAGCCATTATGAAAAAACTCGCGCTTCTTCTCATCTGTTGTTTATGTCTGCCCGTCGCCTGTTACGGGTGGGAAGGCAGAGTCACCAAAATTATCCGCGGCGACGAGTTTGAAGTCATAGCCCCGGACGGCGTAATCGAGCGAGTGCGACTGTACGGCATAGACACGCCGGGGGAACCGCAGCCGTACGGTAAAGAAATCAAAGAGTACGTAACACGGCGTGTCTCAGGTAAGGCCGTGGAGGTTACGCCACTGGTGCGAGATCACTTCAACCGGATCATCGCCTATGTATCCGTGGATTCCAGTTCTCTCATTGAAGAATTGCTCCGTATCGGGTACGCATGGTGGTATAGAAAATACGTGCCCTGGGAAACCGGTCTAGCCAAACTCGAAGCGGATGCAAGAAAGGCCCGAGTAGGTTTGTGGTCGGACCGGGCGCCGATTCCCCCTTGGGAATTCCAGCCGTTGCCCCCAAGCGAAACTGCAGCGGTCAAGGCTTTCGATTCCATCAGCGCCCGCGGAACAGTCCGTGAGAAGATCGTGAACGCGGTGGGGCCGGCAAAACCTGTGATCGGCAGCGCCGGGTCCGTGATGGAAGGACTTCGTAAGAAGCGCTCCCAAGAAGTCACAGACTGGGCCTTACCTCAAGTGCGCGACATGGAAGGTCTTTCTCGTATTATAAACAACTACCTGGAACCTAAAGAGTAGCTGTTTACCACGAATAGCGTGACCACCTGAAATCGCGATGGGTCGTACGGCAGGGAGATCCATCTCCCTTGCGATGTCGGTTTAGCCTCGAAAACTACTTCACATCGGCGCATTTCGGTTTCTGTCCAACAGCATGCGTTCCACGCGTCCTTGGAGGAGTTCCGTCACCATCTCGTCGCCATACTTTTCCTCGAGTCGCAAGCGCCTGAAGTAATCCTTACCCATCACGTGTCCCATATTCAAGAAAACGCCGTTCACGCCGGCGTTGATAACGGCGCCTCCCAGGGGAATCAGCATGGCCAGCTCCTTCTCTGTGATGAGAATTCCCAAGCGGGCTGCCACTTGCCGTACGAGCGCCACAAATGAAGGAGTGAGACGAATCCCCGCCGCCGGCATCGCATCGCGCATGATGGTTTTCACCGTCTTGGCAGCCGCTATCTTGACCGTGAGAAAGCCCTCCTCGGTAACGGCGGTATGCGGCGTCATGGAGGCTATAATATGCGGAATGACGGCCTGCTGATTAGGATTGTATCCGTACGCGCCGGCTAAGAATCGCGCATGTCGAGAAAAGAGCGTCATGGAAGCCATTACATCCGCCCCGACGATCGTCGGCATGAGAATTTGGGCTCCAGGCGTCCCAGTGGTTAATGCCGCGCCCAGACCAAGGACAGCTCCGGATGTCGCCGTCAACGCCGTACCCGCTGTTCTATAGGAGTCGGCGATCTTGTCCTGCAAAGCGAGATTCAATGTGTGAACGTCGGCGAAATCAGTTACTCGGGCGCCGGCCTTTTCAAAGCGCTTAAATACGCGCTCTTCCTTGCTCCCGTAGGATGCGATCTTAAGAGCCTGAAGGAGCCCTTGTTCGATTTTCTTCGGCACATACTCGCCCAGCGTGCTCAAAAACGGGATTTTTGAGGTCTTGGACCAATCCAGAAAACGTTCCACGGGTTTACCCAGGCTCTTCAAATATGTTGAGAGGAGATTGGGTTCCACTATGTGGAGCGCCATTTCATCTAGGACTTTACTTTCATAGGCCGTTAAGAACCGGCGTGCGGTGGGCATGGTGTTTCTCCGAATAGCTCTTGTATGTCTGCGTCGCTGCTCGCTCGTTACCGCTTCTCCGGGGGCCGTCCCGTCACGATTCCGACGGCGTGTGGGGAACGCCCTCAACTACTTTCGTGTGTATCGAGAGGGAGCTTGCCGGTTCCTAATTCTCATCTTAGGGGACCGCCGACCTATGGGGGATTTCTTCCCGTAGAGTAGGCGCCGAGTGAGCAATCATCGTCATTGTACATACGCAGTCACCCATCAGGTTCTTTCGTCAATTTTGGAGCGCAATGGTTCCCCCAAGTAACCGTTATCGGGCTTGAGACGCCGCTACGCTCTGGGAGAGCCGGAGCGGAGACTAATCTCCCCTACGAGCCAAGCCACGCCACCCCTACGTAAGTACACACGACACCTTGTTTCTTGTGAGCGCTTACTGCTCACTCTGTGTAGGCTCCGTCTCGGTGATCGTAATGGAGGCCCGCAGGCGTGCCGACTTTTCTTGCGTTATAAAGGACGTCAGCAGTAGAGAGAACGACTCACAACAAAGGCGCAGCTCTCTCATTGCAAACATTCGACTAGCGCTTGACGGCGCCGGTCAAAATACAGTCAACGGCTGCAAAGACCTGGTCAGGCGAAATACCCGTCATGCAGAGCGGCGTCGGGCAGGATCGCCGCCTACACGCCAAGCACGTCACGTCGGTATTGCGAAGAATGGTGTGTCTCGGACCGTACGGCCCCACCTTTGCCGGGTCGGTCGGCCCGAAGAGCGCCACGACGGGTATGCCGCAAAAAGCCGCTATGTGCATGGGTCCGGAATCCACGCCCACGTAGAGCCGCGAGGCCTTGAGGAGCGCGGCGGCTTCCGCAAGAGTCAACTTGCCCGCGAGCACAATGGGCGGCGTCGCCATAGCGCCGGTGATCCGCTCGATATAGGCTCCGTCCTCGGGTCCACCTGCAAACACCACCGCCGCTCCGAATTCGCGAGTCAATCTATCCGCCAGAACCGCCCAGCCTTCCACGGTCCAATGTTTCGTGGGCCATGTGGTCGCAGGGCTCAGGTAGACTATTGCGGCGTTCTCTAGGTCCATGCTTTTGAGCAACTCCCGCACGCGACGCTCCGTCCGTCTGCCAATGGAAACGACGAAATCTTCCGGTTGTAGTTTGCAACCGAGCGCGTCGGCGAACATGGCGTTCTTATCCACGGCATGAGGTAGCTGCGAATCAGGCTTCAGCAGATAATGCTGAAAGTAGGTATTTAACTCCTTTGCGTCGGCTAGTCCAATCCGCACACCTCCGGGATTCATCAGGCAAATAAGCCCGCTGCGAAACGAAGCGTGAAGATCCAGAACAAAGTCGTACGGACTGCTTCGAAATGCTTTCCGTAAACGTCGCAAGGTGGAGGCAAGCGCTTGGGCGGCAGCGCCGAACAACAGCGTCTTCGAGCCTTCTCCACCCGTGGACGGGATGTCCATTGGGAGAATTTCATCCACAGCCGCATCGGCCTCTAATATGGAGCGGAAGCCCGGACGGACTATCCAGCCGATGTGGCAGCCGGGGTAAACACGTTTCAGCGCATGAACGACAGGCAAGGTATGGATGATGTCGCCAAGGGAACTAGGCTTCACGATGAGAATACGCTTGCCGTTGAGATCGACGGGGGCAGGGAACTCCCTCATGTCGTTTTCTTGCGGATAAGGGCCTCTATCGCGCTCACGAAGGCATCTTCGTCGTTTACAGACACGGTGATCCGCAACGCTTTCACGTTCGAACGCTCCGTGAACGCTCTGGTTAGTTTCACCCAATCTTTTTCCGTGCACACAAGCTCAGCGCCGCCTGCCGACTGAACGAGGTTTTCGAGTTCCGTGGCCGTAAACACGTGGTGATCAGGGAAGATGCGATGCTCCACAACTCTTGCGCCCAAGCGTTCCACCGTAGCCCGGAAGCGTTCGGGACGGGCTACACCCGAGAATAGGGTAACATCCCGGCCGGCGAGAACCGCTGGAGCTTCCGCTCCGTTCACGCCAAGGAGCGATTCGGGAAGCACGCAGTATCCGAACACCGGTTTGTCCGCAAGATACCGCTGCAATCGCGCAGGGATTCTCGACGGCACAGGAGCAAGGACCCTGTCCGCCCTCTTGAGGGCCGACAGGGGCTCACGAAGCCTGCCCAGAGGAAACATGCGGTCCTCGGCGCCGCTTATCATCACGATGTTCACATCTCGCTGAAGCTGCATGTGTTGGAAACCGTCGTCCAGGAGGATAACGTTCGCACTCAGTTCAATAGCTGTGCGGCACGGATTGATGCGTTTCGCGCCGACAATTACCGGGATATGGGTAGCTGAGGCCGCCATTAGATAAGACTCGTCGCCGCATACTTCCGGCGGGACCAAAGGGCCTTTACCGTCACCCATGCCCACAATCAGCGAGGGAGCAGCGTTAGTTCCCTTGTACCCGCGGCTCACTATGGCCGGCTTGTGCCCACGTTCGCTCAGCTTGTTCGCCAGAAAGAGTGTCATCGGGGTCTTGCCGCTCCCGCCCATGACTATGTTGCCGATGGAAATGACGGGAGCAGTTACGGACTGCGCTTGCAGCCGGCCGTACTCGTACGCTTTTTCTCGTGTCTTTTGAACGAGATAGTATGCGACGGCGGGAAGGCTGAAGGCGCATTCGCGTATCACTGTCGAGCGCTCCGAGCGGCTTCAGCGGTGAACGTAGGTAGCGTAAGTGATCTCTGGTCCACTGAGAGCCTCTCGAAGCTGATGGTGTTGTGTAAACGGTGGTATTTCGCCGGCAAGCGGTAAGCGAAACGGCTCGTGAAAGTAGATCCTATCGGGCTCTGTAGCTGTTGGTCGTGAATGTGCCGGCCGCAATGTTTCTTGGGCATAGGAGGGCCTTAAGCTCTCTCAATACTTCCAAGATTTTTATTTTAGATTGCTTGAAATACTTATTGCCTAAGCTCTATCTTCTATGTTATACTACTATATTATCTTGTCAAGTCAAAAAAGTGAAATGTCTCTGGGAGCGGATTACGGCCGTTTCGATCCAATTCATCCAGACCCCCATGAACGGGGAAAGCACCACGGACGCTATCGAGGTGAGCCGAACCTTGCCGCCTTTCCGCAGAAGAGCAGTCTCACGCCAAGCAATCTATAGAAGACGCATCCCGGTTCACTGCGAGGGAAGCAGGAATGCAGGCGGCTTCGTATAAAAATTTGGCTAACATAAGCCAAGAACGACGTTGATATTTCGTCACGCAGAACCTTGAAGGTATTCACGATTTTGGGAGTTTTTCAGATTGACCTCCTGTATCCCCCTTGTCGGCGGGACGTATGGGAACCCCCCGACAACGTGTTGACACGCAGCCGACGGCTGCCCGCCTGAGAAGTGTCGTTAGGAGGGTTCTTCAACTCCCATACCGAAAGGCGACCATGAAAGTACCCAATATCTTTACGAGCTTAGGATTAATACCAAAGTGCTTTTCAACGAGTAACATTGGTGAAAACTCTTTTTGGGAAGGTAGGTTTTGTCGACGTCTATCTGAGAATGTTTAATATGCCGAAAGCGGCCTTTTCTCCTTGAGAAAAGCCGGTTTCTGCCCTTTAAAAGTTCTTGGAGAGGGGTTCGGGGAGAAGCCTTCTTTCAAGAAGGTTCTCCCCGATATTACTTCTTTGGCTGCGCATTGGTATAACCCCCTATATCCCCCTTATCAGGGGGACGTACCGATTCCATACCGAAAATTTTGCCGTGATAAGAATTTCCAGCGAGTTTTACGCGCGGCGCAGCGCCCGCTAGGCGGCTGAATGTGTGGCGAATTGCAGGTTGTAGAGTCGCGCGAACTCTCCTTTTCTGCTCAGCAACTCGTCATGGCCGCCGCATTCAGCCACGGCGCCGTTCACCAGTACGTAGATACGGTCTGCGTTCCGTATTGTCGAGAGGCGATGCGCCACCATGATGGTGGTCCTGCCCGTCATAAGATGCTCGAGAGCGCCCTGAACCGCCTTTTCGGAGTCCGAATCCAGGTTCGAGGTCGCTTCATCCAACACGAGAATGGGAGGATCCTTGAGCAAGGCGCGAGCAATGGCGATCCTTTGACGCTCACCACCGGAAAGCTTGATTCCGTTCTCGCCGATGAAGGTGTCGTAGCCGTTGGGCAACGCACATATAAACTCGTGGGCATGGGCCGCTTTGGCCGCCTCGATAATCTTTTCCGGCGGTAGGTCAGGCCGCCCATACGCAATGTTTTTTCTGATGGTGTCGTCGAACAAGATAGTCTGCTGGGTGACGACGCCGATATTCTCTCTCAGGGAGCGCTGGGTTACATCGCGCACGTCAACTCCATCCACGAGAATGCTCCCCGCCTGCACGTCGTAGAAGCGAGGCAACAGGTCCAGGAGCGTACTCTTGCCGACGCCGCTTTCGCCGACAATGGCCACGGCTTGGCCGGCTTCGACCTCGATGGATACATTCTTGAGTATGGGTGTGTCCTCGTAGGCGAAAGACACTTCGTCAAAGGTGACACGCCCCTGGATTTCCCCAAGGCTTTTCGCGTCGGGGCTGTCCACGATGTCGGGCGCGGTGTCCAAGAGATGGAAAATGCGCTCACCTGCGCTGATGCCCTCCTGGATGGTGATGTTTACTTCATTAATGCGCTTAATGGGCTCGTAGAGCATGAGCAGAGCGGCCATAAACGAGAAGAACGTGCCTTGGGTGGACTCTCCGTGGATCACCTGATAGCCGCCGTAAAACACAATTGCGCATACACCGAAACCGCCCAGCGTCTCCATGACGGGGCTGGAAAAGGCGCGAACCCGAAATCTGCGCATGAAGGCCTGAAAGAGCTTTTCGTTTACTTCGGAGAAACGTTCCCGCTCGTAGTCCTCCATGGCAAAGGCCTTGACTATGCGGATACCCGTGATCGTTTCGTTCAGCCGCTCGGTGATGTCTTCAAGGCTGACGAGCATGCGTCGGGAGTATTTCTTGAGGCTCTTGCCGAAGAGCAGGAGCGGATACACTGCCAGCGGAAACACCACCATAGCTATGAGAGCCAGATTGAAATCGCGATAAAAAATAACGAAAACCAAGGCGACGACCGTGACCGCGTCGCGAACCACACCGGTTATGGCATTGGTCAACGCCCCTTGGATGAGACTAACGTCGTTATTCATGCGGGAGAGGAGTTCGCCTGTGCTGTGCCTCACAAAGAACCCTACGGACATATTCGACATTTTCACGAACATCTGTTCGCGCAGGTCTCGTATAATGCTCTGGCCGATGAAGGACATCATGTAATATTGACCGAAGTCGCAAATGCCTTTTAGTATGTACACCAGGGCGACGGCCAATGGGATGAGCATCAACATGCGGGAGTTGCGTTCGAAGAAAATTTGATCCAGGGCGGGTTTGACTAAAAAGGCCAACGAGGCGGTCATCAGCGCGACACCCAACATGCAAACCACGGCGATGCTGAGTCGTCCAAGATAAGGTCGCAGGTACGTTAGTAGACGTCTATATACACGCAACGAGTGTCTCCAAATCGAGTAAACGGGGAATGGTATGGTCCGCGGCCTAGTGTTTCCACGCAGTCCGGGGGTCGGGCGATTACTTCGGCAATGGGCCGCTCGCTGAAATACCCACCACCACGATCTTTGCGGCCTCGGCTGCGGCAAGCATTTCCACACGGCCGGGCAGCATGGTCTTGCCGGCCTCGACAGCGAGCACCTTGGCTTTAGCCAGCGCCATGGACGCGATGGTTGCGGTACCCACGGCCGGGACATCGAAGCGCATATCTTGGCGGGGCTTGGCCATTTTGACGACCACCGCG
>JBBRBO010000145.1:0-9064 GCA_038205805.1 Desulfomonilales bacterium | reverse complement strand
TCCAGAAAGCCCAAGGTTTCCTTGAGCGTTTCGTTCAGGTCGAGGACTTCCGCTTCCACATCCATGCGTCTGGCAAACCCCAGGAGCCGATGAGTAATGGTGCGGCACCTCTGGACCGACGCTATGATGGCGCTGGTTTGTGTCAGGAACTTCTCCTTATTGGGGAAGTCCTTTGTATACTCGATGAGGTCCTTCATCAGGCCCGCTTTTTCATTGATGACGGCTAAGGGATTGTTCACTTCATGGGCCACGCCGGCGGCCAACCTCCCGATGGAAGAAAGCTTGTGCGTATGCTGCATCTCCCGCATGGCCTGCTCACGTTTTTCATCACTTTTGCGCATCTTACGCACCATGACGTCCGTGAGGCGAAACACCACCAGCAAAATAACCACCACTGCGGCCAAAAAGAGTAGGACCAATTCGCTTTTCAGGGCATACCACGACTTCAGCACGTCGGTTTCGGGTTTTACCACAACAAGGGTGTATTCCGACCGAGGCAAAAAGACGTAGGAAATGAGGACATCCCGACCGAACTTATCCCTTTTTTGTATGATGTTCGGTTCGTAACTGCGCGGGAGGTTGCATTCTTCGCATTGCGTCAACACCTTGCCGTAAAACTTGGATTCCGTTTGGAAGACGTTTTCGCGGTTGATGAGGAATGCGTCGCTGTGGTCGTCAAGGCCCATAGATCGAATCAGTTCATCGAACATACCCGTGTTGATGGTTGCGCGGATAATCCATGCTCGTCCTGAATCGTCGATGTGCTGAACCGCGGTGGCGATATGGGGGAATTTCCTATATCCCATGAATACATCGCTGACATATACACCGTTGACCCGCACCTGCTGGAACCAGGCCTGATCGGAATAATCTTTCCCCGTGAGTTCATACGGTCCGGCGTAGCTCACCTGAAGACCGGCCGCGTCGATAAGCCCCACGTCGATAAAGCCGGGGAATTCCTGTTTCAGCGCCTTGAAGATCCTGTTGAGGTTTTTTTCATCCGCCAAATACTCGAAGTTGTAGGCCGAAGAAATGAACCGCAACGTGGATACGCGGCCGGCGAGAAAAAGCTCCAGAGAGTGCTTGGTTTTATTGACGATAACACGCAGGGGCGTGAGGACTTCGTTCTTTACCACCTGCTGATACTGATAAAAATTGATGATCCCCATGAGCAATAGCGGAATTATCGTTATCATCAACATCAGGATGATGATGTTTCGACGAAGCACTCGGTATCGTTCGGGCGAGCTGCCTTCTTCCGGAATATCCAGGAGTCCGGCGAAAAATCCCTTATGATTTTCTTTCGACATAGGGCAGCCTCATTCCATGTGGTCCGGAAGCGCTTTGTTCTGGTATCGTGACCCGCCTGACCCTGAAACGATGACTGGATAGCGACATCGTTCGTAAGCCTTTTTCGAGGGCGGCTCGGATTGAGTTAATCTCATTTGTAGCAGTATAGTCCACGAAAATGCAAGACGGCTTTTCATATTTTGGGCGCCGTTCGTGTTCTTTTTGTTGCAAAATGAATCGCAGGCTCAGAGGACGGCGTTTTCACGGCCTTATTAAGCTCACGCCTATGTCGGCGCTTCTTCTCTTTTAGAGTTTTTCGCCTCCCACCGGACCTCGAGGGCGGTCGTTGTGGCCGGTGTGACCGCCGCATGGCGTCCCCGCCTTATTCCAAGCGCCCACAGGATAATGCCTGAACTAATGAGCAAGGGGATCGCTTCACGTGCACGGCGAGGGATCTTGAGGTCGATGAAAAGCTTTTTCAGCTTGATCTCGCCGTCAATACCCCAGGGGCGGATGCGGTCCCCGTCGCGCCTATTCCGGAGCATGAGCGGGAATGTGAGGGCGGCGGGATCAAAATAGGCCACATTCTTGTCGCCGGCCGCATATACGATAGACTCGGGGTTCATGTGCCGAATCCGCACTTGGCCTTCGGGCGTGGTGTATTCCGCGGGCCGGTCGTCAAGAATCTCGATCCGCCATTGCTCGGGAGTCGGTTGCGGGCGGCTGAGAATCACCTTTTCATATACTCGCGTGAGCTGAAGCCGCCCAGGGAGAATGACGCGTGCTGAAGCCGCACATCCGTGAAATAGTCTGAGCCCTTCTTTCAGATGCAGGCTCGTCCATCGCTCAGGCGACCCGGTGAATTGATAGAAGAGCTTCAGCAAGGCCCGACTGCTGATCGTTTCGGGGGCCGCTCGTATGGTCTCGACATCCAGTTGAATGCCGTCCTCGCAAGGTCCGGCGGCCGCTGCGATGAGGGCTTCCGCTAATTCCTCGAGGATGCGGTTGTCCGCCTCGATCAGGCGCATGGTGCGCCTAAGGGCCTTACGGAAGTGGGGAAAGCCCGCCTCGATGCGAGGAATGATCTCATTTCGAATAAAGTTTCTGTCCGTGGTGGACTCCAGGTTTGAAGCGTCCACGACATGGGGTATTGCGTTCACTTGGACGTATCGCTCGATTTCCCGCCGCTCACAGAAGATAAGGGGTCGTATGACGGCGCCTCTGATGGGGGCGGCTCCGCCGAGGCCGTTTAAGCTGGTCCCGCGGGTAATCCGCAGGAAAAAGGTCTCTATGGAATCATCTGCGTGGTGTCCTGTGGCGCTTTTCACACTTTTGGTAGCTATTCTGCATTCCTCCAAGAAGGCGTAACGGATTCGCCGGCCCGTTTCTTCCAGGCTCAGACCCATTTCCGCCGCTCGTCGCCTGATATTCTCCCGGCGAGTAATCACCGGCGTGTCCCATTCTTTGCACCACCGTGTGACAAAGCGCGCCTCGGCTCCGGATTCCGGACGCAAGCCGTGATCCAGGTGCGCTGCGATCAATCGCAATCCCATTTCCGGCGCAAGGCGCAACAGGACGCTCAAGAGCGTCATGGAGTCCGGCCCACCCGACACTGCCACGATAACGGAGTCCCCCGATTGCGTCATGTTGAAGCGCTCCATGGTCCTGCGGCAGGCCTCAACGAGTTTTGCCGGTTGATTCCGTGTCATAATGGTAGTAGGTGTTATCTCCATTGAATGCAACGCGCCCGGAGTCCCGCATGAATACGACGCCTAGAGTAATCATCTCTTCCGACTGGAGTGAATGTCTCTCCCCGAATGGTCCCTTTGATCCGATTGCGTTTCGTTTTCCCGAGCACAAAGGCCCTCTCAAGGCAATCTTCCGGGAGTACACGGGAAACGCGATAACGCTGACTGCGGCTGTGGAGCGCATCCGGAAGCTCATGCCGGCTCCGTTGACCGCCGAGGCTATGGACGCCTACCTTGACGCGGAGTTCGCCATGTACACGGGCGCTCGTGAGTTTATCACAAAGGCCCGTGACATGGGGGCTCTGTTCGTCATCAATACTACGGGCTCGCAGGGGTATTTTCAGCGGGCGCTCGCGAAAAAACTCCTGCCGGAAGTGGACGTGATCGCGGCGAATCCCTTTATCGCATATCCGCTGACGGCAGGCGGCCCGAGATTTCATCTCACCGTCACGGAGATAGCCGATAAGCCCAAGAACACCCAAGCCGTTTTGACGGAAACCGGTATATCGCCCCACCGCGTCATGGTCATGGGAGACAGCGGTGGTGATGGACCGCATTTCTTGTGGGGCGCCGAACAGGGGTGTTACCTTGTGGGCGCCATGACAAAGATGTCGCTGTCAAAGTATTGTCAATCCCACAAAATAACCCTGAACAAGCGCTTTGGGATTAGCTACGAACCGGGACAACAACGAGACATTCACGAAGAAATGAAGTACGATTACCAAGAGCTGTTGTCGGTAATCAAGGAATTAGAGTCTCGTTGAGGTCGGTTTGACCGGCGGTTACCAATGCTTCATCAAGAAAGCACTATTGGGGAGAACTTTCTTGAAAGAAGTTTCTCTCCAAACCCCACTCCAAGAACTTTCACAACTGCCGAAACCGGCTTTTCAAGCAGAAAACGCCGCTTTCGGTGATTATCACAATCCCTCGAAAGGGAAGTTGAAAAGCCTACTTTGCAAAAAAGCTCCACAAATCTTACTTTTGTGAAAGCACATCGGTATAACTCTCCCAAGATGTTCCGTATGGAATTATCACTTTCCACCGGCCGCCGGCTCCGTTCCGGAGATGACCGGCGCACTTCCCACTTACCATGAAAGGCGCAACACTATGACATCCATTGATACTGAAGACGTGAAGGGCGAGGCCGCCGACGACGAGCAGGCCCATACAACGCCCCGCCACCACTACATGTTGGCGCACATCGTGCTCCCGCAATTGTGCAGAGAGAACCCCTATTTGCTTTTCAACGTGATTATCTCACCCGAAAAGGAGGAGTTTCTCGCCCACACATGGAAGTATGTGCGGACCATGTGCGATCCCGCGGGGGAACCCTCCTTTTCCATTGAGGATGTTCGATTCGTTCCCACGCGCATCGGGGACTTTCCGGCGCTTGTGGCGCTGTTTCCTCGCCCTGAAGCCATAACGGACGCCCTCATGGCCGTGGCGGTCCTTATGGTTCCGCTTGGGTCCGGAGAACCTTCGCACATCGAGGAAAATCCCGAATGCCGGTACTTTACCCTGGAGTTTGCTTTGCCGAATCCTGAACAACCGGATGAGGGACTCGGGACAATGCTGTGCGAATGGGGTAAAGAGGGAACTCACGTCAACTACGGTCCCGGACCGGACAAAATCTCACCCCAAACGTTCTTGGACGCGGTCGAAAAGCTACTTTCTCCGATTGAACAGCCGGCGTAATACCAATACATAATCAATGAAGTACTATTGGGGAAAACCTTCTTGAAAGAAGTTTCTCCCCAAACCCCTCTTCAAGGACTTTTGCAATTACCGAAACCGGCTTTTCTCAAGGAGAAAATGCCGCTTTTGGCGATTATCACAAATTCTTAGAAAGAGGTTGGAAAAACTTACTTTGCAACAAAACCTCCGCATTTCTTACTTATTTGAAAGCGAATCCGAATAAGCGCAAGACTTATCTTGGGGCATCTTGATGTATAACTCCTTGTGGTTACGTGTTTTTTGGCGCTCGGTAGGCCCAAGTTCTCCTTGGCGTATGACCCCCTTTCGCATTGTGAATCCTTCCAAAAAAGTTTTACGCATTTTTCTGAAATAGAGATTCCCCAGCTCTACTTTCTATGGTATACTACTATATTACGTTGTCAAGTCAAAAAAGTAAAAGGTCTGCTGGAGCGGCTCCGCTCCGTTTTCAGCCCGCGCCTTCACCACAGGCGCGTATGCACTGCGCCGAAACACACAAGAGACGCCCCTCATCTGACGGGGGACGCGAGCCATCCCCAGCGTCTATCCCGGACTTGGAAGAGAGAGCACGGGCTGGGGCGATCATTCGCACCTGTTCGTACTGCAACCCACAACCCGTACGCCCATCTTACACTTTCGGCTTCCATTGCGGGAAATTACCTACCATCCTTGAAAGCGGGGATTTAAGTTAGACATATAGGAGCTTGGTATGATACTATAAACAAGCGAATAATTGCGGATGAACGGAGTTCCCCATGAAGTCTGTGATGCGATGGGCGCTGATTGTCGCTTTTATGTCAACGCTGGTGTGTTCATGGGCTTCGGCTCAAACGCCCGAGGATTTGCTCGAGGGCGGCAAGAGCGCTCAAAGGCAAGGGGACTACACAAAGGCCGCTGATTTGATAAAGCGGGCCATACAGGCCGGTTCCAACACCGCGGAGGCGTACTTCCGCTTGGGGTTGTCCCACGACAAGCTCGGCCGGTACAACGAGGCCGTCAACGACTACACCCGCGCCGTGGCTTTAGACCCCAAGATGGAAACCGCGCACAACAACCGCGGGAGCGCTTATTATCGCCTACGGGAGTACGACAAGGCCATCCAAGATTATACCCAGGCCATCGAAATCAATCCATCATACGCCTTGGCCTACTACAACAGAGGCAACGCCTATCACGGCAAGAAAGAGTTCGACAGGTCCATTGCCGATTTCTCCCAGGCCGTTAAGATCAATCCCAACGACAAAGACGCATACAATAATCGCGGGTGGGCTTATTTCCAGAAGGGAGATGCGGCGCGATCCATTCAAGATTACGACCGTGCAATCGAACTCGATCCGGAATACGCCTTGGCCTATTACAACAGAGGCTACGCCTACCTGACCTTGGACAGGAGCGCGGAAGCCGTCAAGGATCTCTCCAAGGCCATAGACCTGAACCACAACTACGGTTTGGCCTATCACCAAAGGGGCTCAGCGCACTTTAAACTCGGGGATCTTGATGAAGCCGTAGCCGACTACGGCAAGGCAATTCGCTCCATGCCGAATTACGCCGAGGCGTACAACAATCGTGGATGGGCCTTCTACAAGAAGGGGAATCTAGTCCTGGCGCTGCGGGACTTATCTAAAGCCCTAACATTGAATCCGGACCTTGCGAGGAGTTACGTCAACAGGGGCACGGTCCACAAAGAGGCCGGCGAATGCGCACGAGCCGTCCCGGACTTCACAAAGGCCCTGGAACTGGGCGAGGTAAATGCGTCGATCTACGCAATGCGAGGGGCCTGCTACTTGGAGATGAATCACCGGAAAGAGGCGCGGGACGATCTGAGCAAGGCGGCCGCCCTCGAGCCCCAAAACGTGAAGCTCAAGGCGCAACTGGCGTACCTCATGGAAGAAACGGGTAACTACGACGAGGCGCAGAAGCTCTACGAGGCATACGTTCAGGCGGAACCCGACAACCCCCTGGGGTATCTCAGTTTGGGGATAGCGCTGGGTAAGAGGGGAGATTACCGGAAATCCTTGGCGGTTCTGGACAAGGCTCTTCAGCTGGATCCCAAGCTCAAGGAGGGCTACCTCAAGAGGGCGTTGGTCTACAGCTTCATGGGTCAAATGAACAAGGCCGGCGCAGATCTCAAGACTGCTCTTCCTTTATCCGATGAGCGCTCGCTGACGGGTCTGCGGAAACCCACGGATGTTGGGGATTTAAAAGGATTGATTCCCGGGGATCGTTAACGTAGAATCGTAACCGTTTACAAGGCGCGGAGCCGTCTCATACCGATGCGCCTTCAACGAGGTATATTGGGGAGACCCTTCTTGAAAGAAATTTCTCCCCAAACCCCTCTCCAAGAACTTTCAAAATTACCGAAACCGGCTTTTCTCAAGGAAAAAATGCCGCTTTGGGCTATTCAAACATTCTCAGATAGAAGTCGGGAAACCCTCTTGACAAAAACGATCTTCACCAGTCTTCCTTTTTAAAAAGCGAACCGGTATCGAGCCCGGTGAGTCACCATAGGTCGCATTTATGGAGAAAGTTCATTTTCACAAGGCGCGGGTATTCATGCGGCTCAGGCCGATGAGCGCCCTTGTTCTTTTAGTTCTCCTTTTCGGGGTCCACGGATGGAGTCTCGCGGCGGACGAGGCGGAGAAACTCTTTCAGCAAGGGGTGGACGCCCATTGGAAGTGGCGCCTTGATGAGGCCGTCCAAATCTACACATCCGTGTTGGATAAAAAGCCCAAATTTGCAACGGCGTACTTTAATCGAGGTGTGGCCTACCGATCAAAGGGCGATCTCACGCGGGCCATGGCCGACTTCGATCAGGCCGTCACAATTGACCCGAAGAATGTAAACGCCCTGTACGGTCGCGGGATGATCTATCTTCAGCGGCGACTCTATTCCAAGGCCCTCGAGGACATGAACCGCATTATTGCCTTACAACCTGAGCATGAAGGGGCGTACCGCACCCGAGCCGAAGCCCTGTTGGGGTTGCGAAAATACGCCGAAGCGGTTCAGGATCTGGATAAGGCCATAGCCATGAATCCCGAGGATTCCGAATCATATTTTCTCCGAGGGACCGCCTATATGGGAGCGGACCAGACCGCCCGTGCCCTCGAAGACTTCAGCCACGTAGTTCAGCTCAACCCGAAGAATGCCCAGGCCTGGTTCAGAATCGGCAACGCCCACTTCACCGAAGGCCGAATCCGCAAAGCCGTTGACGCTTACGACAAGGCAATCTCACTGGAAAACACAAACCCCGAGTTTTACAATAATCGTGGATGGGCGCGGGGAGCGCTTGGGGATCTGGAACAAGCGGTGAAGGATCTCTCGATGGCGATTCAGTTGAACCCGAAGCTTACCGCCGCCTACCTGAATCGGGCGGTGATTCACCGCCGCATGGAGCAGTGGGATCAGGCCCTGGCGGATTACGACGCTCTTATCAAGCTGGATGCCGACAACGCGCAGGCATTCATAGGCAAAGGAGACCTGGAACTCAATAGAGGCGATCGCAGCGCTGCGATCAAGGATTTCACTCAAGCCCTGAAGCTTCGGCCGGGGTCTTCGGAGATCCAGTTTCTCTTGGGGAAGGCCCAAGCCCTGGCGGGGCGCAACAACGACGCCATGCCGCACTTGAACGCCGCTCTGGCCGTGGATCCCAACGACATTGAGGCGCTTATCTTCAGGGGGTTCGCCCACGCGGCCTTGAAGAACTACACCGCGGCGGTGGCTGATTTGCAAAAGGTGACCCAACTGGACCCGAATGGAAACACCGAGGTGTTTTATCAGCTTGGTAAAAATTTGGTCCTGGCCGGGAAACCCTCGGAAGCGGTAACGGCGTTCAAGAAGAGTCTGGCTCTGGACCCCAAACATGCCTTGAGCTACGCAAACCGCGGGGTGGCGTACATGCAGCTGGGAGATTACGCCCAGGCTGTAGCCGACTTGCGCAAGGCCCGTGGACTCCTCAAGGAGCCGCAACGCCTTCAGTCCGTGAAGGACCTTCTGGCGCAGGCTGAGAGCGAACTTTCTTCGAAAGCCCCGGAACCCAAGGCCGCCGAGACGAAGCCTCCACCCTCAAGTGATACGGAACCGAGCTGGTTCGAGTATAATAAGTACTGGTAGGCGGTCCAGGGAACCAAGCCGGATCAAATAAGTAATACTGGGGAGAACCTTCTTGAAGAAGCTTCTCCCCAAACCCCCATAGGCGCTAACTTTTAATTTGACCTATTTGTTTTGCGTGTCTATCTTTTATAGAAAATCCTGGAGGGAGATCGATGCAAGGGCTAGACACGTATGAGCGAGAAGATTGGGCAATCATCGAAAGT
>JBBRBO010000144.1:0-9413 GCA_038205805.1 Desulfomonilales bacterium | reverse complement strand
CCACCGAAAGATCCTGCGTCCTTCAGGGGAGGAATCCTTTCCAATTCCTTCTCGAATCGATCATTGCTTACCGCAGTGGACTCCCAGGACCCTCTTTAATTTAGCTGTCGTGGTGAACGATTACAAAATTTAAACTCATGGCTATGGTTCACCTGCCCTGCTCATTTGCGCGATCAGGTTTCAGCTAAAATCCACAGCTTGAGGAGGCCGTCTAATGAGAGTTGAAATGATGTGCACATTGCACAGGATAAAACACCGCTCCTAGAGCCAATTACAAGGGGTGGTCAATTTGACCATTCCTTGAACACAGGCCGGGGGACGTCAATTTGACGATTCCTTGAACACATTACCGGGGGGCCGTTGACGGGGACATTCACCATCATTCAGGATTCACGCGAGCAAGCGGGTTATGGCCCGCTGTTCAGCTCCCCGTGGAATGTCGGCACGATCAAAACCGGCGATTACAGTATCGTTGGCTACGAGGACCAGGTTGCCATTGAGAGAAAATCCCTACCGGATCTCGTAGGGAGCCTTACCCGTGGACGGGCGCGCTTCATCCGAGAATTAGAGAGAGCGAGCGCTTACGAGCGATTTTACGTCGTGATCGAGGCCGACGCCTCCGACATCCTTCAAGGCCGGTTCGGTCCTCATGCAAAGAACGTTTCACCCGCCGCAATATGGGAATCAATCATTGCTCTGAGCCTCCGCAGTTGCCCATTCGTATTCACGGGCGACCGCGTGACCGGCGCCAGAATGACTGAATCATTGCTCGTGAGATACGCTAAAGACCACCTGAACGCCGTGAGAGACGAATCACGGGACGTACGCGCTCAGGCTGGGTAAATATAGGGTCAACGGGAAATATGGTGGAAATTTTTGAGCCGCTACGAATCACCGCAAACCATGCCATCGGCTCAGGAATTTGGGACTCCAAACGTTTTAGGCCGGTACGCGCTACAGCCCTACACTGCAATTTTTTTCTCATAGCATATCGGCTCCTAGAGCTGGTTACAGTTTCATGCAAAACGCAGTTACGTTCATTTGTTCATGTAATTTAATAGCTTAAAGGCACTGCATTTTTAGTGCAGTGCTACTCCATAAGAAGCTGAAACCACGTGCAATTAGGACACCAAAATCGTTTGCTACGATTTGCTACGGTTTTTTTGTCATCAAATGTACCAATCTGCACGAATCACGTTATCCATGAACACGACATCTCATCTGATACCAAGCGCTTGCCTATCACACCTCATAGTTTAATTCAGATTAAGATTTGCAACCCATTGATAACACTAAGACCGCTTGCATCTGAGATACCTCAAGTCATTTCAAGGTTTGTCCCAAATCGTGCGGCACCATGACGCCGGTAACGCCATGAAATTATAGTTGATATTTTCGTACGCGTAGTGTATCCGAAGATCACAAGAAATCATCATGGTGGAGGTTGCCATTACACAGGGCCGGAAGCCCGAATGGAGAACTATGCTATGGCCAAACGGCAATCTCAAATAACCCCAAGAATCCTACGAATCAGGGACATCACCGCGTATCTAGGAATGGACATTAACCGTTTCAACGCTGAAGTGCGACCGCATTTGACGGAAATTCCAATAGGCAAGCGCGGCGTGGCGTTCGACAGACTTGACGTAGACGAATGGATTGATTCATACAAGGATGAACACGGTCGTCCTGGAAACACGATGAGGAGGCATCATTGGCGCAAAAACCTAGTCCAGGACTGTTCAAACGCGGCGAAATCTGGCACATCAACAAAACAATCGCAGGTTGCCAAATTCGAGAAAGCACTGGCGTTAGCGACCTCACGGAAGCCGAACGCTATTTAAACCACCGGATTCAGCAGGTTAGAGCCGAGCTGATCTATGGTATTAGGCGTGAACGGTCGTTCCGGGAGGCGGCGACCAAATATCTGCTGGAGTATCCGAAAGCGACACTCAAGACAGAGGCCCAACATTTGCGGCTATTGGACCCGTATATCGGTGATTTGGCTTTACAGCATGTGCACATCGGCTCGTTGCAAAAATTCATCGAGCATCGTAGGAAAGAGGGCCGCAAAACTCGCACTATCAACTACGCGCTTCAGGTGGTCAGGCATATATTGAACTTGGCCGCCGGAGAATGGATAGATGAAACCGGCAAAACGTGGCTTGCTCATGCGCCCAGGATCAAACTCTTGCCGCAAAACGACCAGACTGCGCCCTATCCGCTCACATGGACCGAACAGGAGCGGCTGTTTGTCGAATTGCCGGACTATATTCGGCGAATGGCGTTGTTCAAGGTCAACGTGGGGTTGCGGGATCAAGAAGTGTGCTCTCTGCGCTGGGATTGGGAGGTTTTTTTACCGGAGCTGAACACGTCTGTGTTCCTACTCCCACGTGAACGAGTCAAGAACCGTGAGGATCGGCTTGTGGTGCTGAATTCCATTGCTAGAGAGGTAATCGATGAAGTTCGAGGCGAGCACGCTGAATACGTGTTCACCTTCAAAGGGGATCGCATTTACCGGATTTACAATACCGCCTGGAAGAAGGCCCGAATCCGGGCTGAACTTCCTCACGTGCGTGTTCACGACCTGAAACATACGTATGGGTGCCGACTCAGGGCCGCCGGAGTGAGCCTGGAGACGCGTCAGGATCTTCTTGGCCACAAGAACGGTAAAATCACGTCCCATTATTCGGCGCCGGAGGTAATCGGCTTGCTGGAAGCATCAGAGCGGGTTTGCAGGGTTGAAGAACACAAACAGAACACAACGATCTTACTGAGACAACATGTTAGGCGTTTGCGAGCCGTATAACCGTGCGCAATATTTAATCTTTTCTGGCACGCCCGACAGGATTCGAACCTGTGACCTACGGATTAGAAGTCCGTTGCTCTATCCAGCTGAGCTACGGGCGCACTATATTGTTACGATTACCGAACGCTGTGAAAGGTTGGTAATGCGATGGAGGTATTTAGCATGGCGACTCCGCGTCTGTCAAGGCCCCTCTCGTATGTCGGACGGCTGATTCAACGTGGTTCAAAGCCGGTAGCGGCAAGTCGGCGCACGCAAAAAATGGCGTGTCTCGTCCGAAGAAGCGAGCAATCCCCTTTGTATCTAGTCTGCTGTGGCGTAATTTCCTTCTTAACTGGGCGGACTATACGACCGTGTTCGAAAGCGTCGGAAGTTTCCTAATCGATCCTTCTTTGCATGGAAAGAGAACTTTTCCCGTTTCCGTCACAGCGAGTAAGCGCGGCCCCCTGTTTCGCACACTTTGCTTGAACAAGGCGCTATGCTATTCTAACACCAGATGCATCAATGCGTAACGTAGCTGCTTCATCTGAGCATTCACATCCTTTGCGGCCCCGACATACATAGCAGGCCGCTATCGAGAACGGCGCGGTTCATGAAAACTACCGTATTACTCGGAATCACCGGAGGAATAGCCGCTTACAAAACACCGGCTCTGGTGCGTTTACTTGTGAAGAGCGATCTTCATGTTAATGTCATCGCGACAAAATCGGCCTTGAACTTTGTCGCTCCCCAGGCTCTGGCCACGGTCAGTACAGGTTCCATTTATACGGATATGTGGGCGAATTTGCTCAAACCATCGATTGAACACATCGAGCTTGCCGACAGCGCCGATGTTGCCGTTATAGCGCCGGCAACGGCGAACATCATTGCTAAATTTGCAGTTGGTATTGCTGATGATTTACTGAGCACCACACTCGTTGCCTTACGATGTCGAGTTCTCGTGTGTCCCTCAATGAACGTGAACATGTGGCGCAACTCCGTCGTGCAGCGCAATATCGAGTCTTTGCGTCAAGCAGGCCACCACGTGCTCACACCCGAAAGTGGTTTCCTCGCGTGCGGTTGGACCGGCGAGGGACGTATGCCCGAACCCGAGATTATCGCCACCGCCGTCGTGAAGCTCCTGAATCCGCCGGATCTTAAGGGCTTACGAATCCTCGTGACGGCCGGCCCGACGGAAGAACCATTTGACGCAGTGCGGTTCATAACGAACAGATCATCCGGCAAAATGGGACTTGCCATTGCTCAACGTGCCCAGGCCCGAGGGGCCGATGTAATCTTGGTTGCAGGTCCTCTACGTGTGTCTCCACCGGGAGATCTTCCGATTGTGCCGGTCAGAACTGCATTAGAAATGCGGCATGCCGTTATGGACCGCTTTCCTGAAACGGATGTCGTCATTAAGGCGGCAGCAGTGGCGGATTTTCGGCCTGAAACCGTGAGTTCGGGTAAGGTTAAGAAAGAAGGCATGGACCCAATAGTGCGTCTTGTGCGCAATCCCGACATTCTCGAAGAACTGGGGCGTACTAAGAAGCCGAAGCAGATCTTGGTCGGGTTTGCAGCGGAAACGGACAACGCATCTGCTAATGCGCATAAAAAGCTCGTAGCTAAGAATTTGGATCTCCTAGTGCTCAATGACGTGAGTCAGGTAGGGGCGGGATTCGATTCGGACACCAACATCGTGCGATTCCTTTATCCTAATGACGCTGATGAACAATTGGAAATTATGAGTAAGGACGCCGTAGCCGATCAGATTTTGAATAGAGTACTCGCTATACGTTCCGCGCGGTTCAGCAATGAGTGACGATCCGGATATTCGAGCCTTTCTCATGAACCGCGTCTTACTGGGCGCCGACGAAGTCACTTTGGACGAAGTTCCCTTTAGGCGGGAGCCACCTGTAGGTCCTAACGCGGCGACCCTTCAGCAAGTAACCTCGTCAAAACACGGAAATCTTCCCACACTGGCTGAATATTGCCGTTCGTTAGACAGTCTGTGCAACATGAAAGCTGACAAACTTCAAGAGATAAGAGATTGCATTCGTGATTGCACACAGTGCCCGCTATGTAAATCACGGACCCATATAGTTTTCGGCGAAGGTAATCCTGACGCGCAACTTGTCTTTGTGGGCGAAGGACCGGGCGCAGATGAAGATAAGCAAGGGCGGCCATTCGTGGGCAGAGCAGGTCGGCTCCTGGATAAAATGATTGTGGCCATGGACTTGAAACGGAAGGATGTCTACATCAGTAACGTGGTGAAATGCAGGCCCCCCCAAAATCGAGACCCGGAAAGACTTGAAATGGACACATGCTTTCCATTTTTAGAAAACCAAATCGAGGTAATTAAGCCGAAAGCCATCGTGAGCCTAGGAAGGATCGCAACCCAACGACTGCTCGAGACAAAGGAGCCTCTCTCACGACTGCGAGGCCGGTTTCATGAAAGGCAAGGAATCAACATAATGGCCACCTATCATCCCTCGTATTTGCTCCGTGCTGAACCGGATAGACAACCAAAGGCCGATGCCTGGGGAGATTTGCAAAAAGTAATGGCTCTTCTTAAGAACGAAAAGTGATCGGGAGGCTGAATATGTCCATTCCCAAATCGTGTGTTCTTATTGCACTCATATTGATCAGTTTCCTACTTGGTTCTGCACTAGCTGCTGAAGAGTCGCCTGCATCACCGGTGGTCCTTTCCATGGTAGTAGACGGCACGGTAAACGCCGCTTTAGCTGACTTTATCGTGAAAGGCATAGAAAAGGCTGAAAACATGGACGCCAAGGCGTTAATCATTCAGTTGGATACACCGGGAGGTATGGTTAGCGTCACGAAGAAAATAATTAAGACCATGGAGAATTCCAAGGTTCCAGTGGTGGTCTACGTCGCGCCCAGCGGTTCTTCGGCGGCGTCAGCCGGCGCCTTAATTACCATGGCCGCAGACGTAGCGGTAATGAGCCCCGGCACGAACATAGGCGCTGCGCACCCCGTGGCTTCTGGAGGAGAAAATATTCCTACCACGATGGCTGAAAAGGTTATGAATGACCTGATTTCTTACATGCGTGGCATAGTTGCTAAAAAGGGCCGAAACACGGATTGGCTGGAGAAAGCCATACGAGAAAGCGTGAGCGTCACCGCAGAAGAGGCGCGTGACCTGAAGGTTGTGGATTTCACGGCGAACTCGCTACCGGATTTGCTCAAGCAACTCGATGGCAGACAAGTTACGAAGAATAACACGACCATAACGCTGCACACGAAGAATGCTCGCGTAGAAAAAATTAAACCGGGATTGCGGTTCAGAATCCTTGATGTGATCGCTCACCCCAACGTCGCCTACATCCTGATGATTGTAGGAATGCTGGGGATTATCGCCGAAGTGACTCATCCGGGGGCTATCTTTCCCGGCATTGTGGGCGGAATTTGTATATTATTGGCTTTCTTCGCTTCCCAGGTATTACCAGTTAATTATGTGGGAGTCATGCTGATCCTTCTTTCTATTATCATGTTTATATTAGAGCTGAAGATGACCTCCTACGGTATGCTGGCGATCGGGGGGGTGGTGAGTTTTGTATTGGGATCCGTGATGCTGTTCGATTCCGGGGAAACAGCAATGCGGATCTCATACTCCATCATTATACCCACGGCGGTTATTGTAAGTTTATTTTTTCTGGTGGCAATGAGCCTTGTGATCAAGTCACAAGTCAAACGCTCACGTACGGGCGTTCAGGGCCTTGTTGGAGAGGTTGGTGTTGCCTTGACCGATTTGGAAGAAGAAGGCAAAGTTCAGATACATGGCGAGTACTGGAATGCCAAGGCGGATAGACGCATCCCTAGAGGCGAAAGAGTAAGGGTAATCCGGGCGGATAACCTTTACCTTTTCGTGACAAAGGATGTTGCCGGTTAGAGACGGCGCTCCGGCTTGAGAGCGCTTTTGGTAAAGAAAACATGCTTCTGAATGGAACACCTACGCAGGTCTTAGCAAAATGTCGGCTGTACGGCAGAGGAGCTGTATAAGCGACTGACTAAGCGGCGCTTTCAGACATCTAAACAGGCGCTCCGTCTTAGTAGAGACGCTGTGGATATCCATAGGTATTCAAAATGTAGCCTCTGTCCGGAAAGCAGAAGCCCCGTATGAGATCATAGTGGGATAGTAGAGACATATTTCCTCTACCAACCTCAACGAGGGCAGGCAATCTCCAGTCCAAGAAACCATTGCAGTGATGTAAGAGGTTTAACTTATGTCTGATCAGTATTTCCGTAAAGAACAGATTGTAGAAATATTTAAATGTAATGATGATTTTCTCCGACAACTGGAGGAAGAAGAATTGGTCCATTCTGATGAAGTCGAATCTGTCTCGGAACCTGTGTATTTACCCGACCAGGTCGAGCGTATACGAATCATCCGCACCCTCACGCATGAGCTTGATGTGAACCTTGCGGGAGCTGAAGTAATTATATCAATGCGTGAAAACATGATCCGGATGCAGCGCCAATTTGAACTGATTCTCGAAGAGTTAGTTCGTGAGTTGAAAACACGTTTAAGAGACTAGCAAGTGTCCGGCGAGAGTTACGGAGCAATGTGGGTTGAAAATACGACGATTGACCAGGGAATTTTTCTCCCCTCCAGCTCGGAGCGGACGCAAAACAGTTTTGAATCCTTTGGACCGCTAAGAGAAATCTGGATGTACTGTTTCCACCGGGTCAAGTTGTTGCGCGAGGAGTTCTGTAAGGGGCGTCTCGAGCTGAGGGCATAATAGTGAATAAGCTGACGCTATTGATTCTTTTCTTTCTTGCTTTGCCGCTAGGTATGCTCCAGCCCCTCAGGTGTACTGCTGAATCGCGCGAGAATTCCGTGTCTCTCCTGAAGAGCGCCTTGGCTGTGAATGATCCTGCGGTTAAGCTGGAATTGCTGAACCGGATTTTATTATATCCTTCTCTCACGAGTGATGTGCTCGCTCTGGTTTTTTACGAACGTGCATTGGCAAACAAGTCTCTGAAAGACTATTTTCAAGCCATAGAGAATCTCGAGTTGTCGATGGCGCATTCACGGCGTCGCGTTGATCCGCTGCTTCAGAAGGCGCACTGTCTCATATTGCTGGATCGTCTAGATGAGGCTAGACGTTCGTTGGACGAGATTTTAACTACAACTTTCGGTAGCGCGCGCGTTTACCTGCTCAAGGGAATGATTTACGAGCGTCAAGGTGCTTTCGCCAAAGCAGCTGACGAATACACGAGGGCACTCTCGTACGATAGTCGCAATATAGATGCATTAGTCGCTCGCGCAAAGGTGTTTATGCGGTTCGGCCAACCCCGCAGAGCGTTAGAAGATTATAATACTATCCTGACGCTTTCCCCCGATAGTCCTACCATTCTTGCTGATCGGGCGGCAGTTTATACGCGACTAAAGATGTTTTCAGCGGCATTGAACGACTTCGGAGAGATCGAGCGTCTTCAGCCGCGGTCTGAATTGGTTGTAAAGCAAACAGTCAATGTACTGTTTAAGTGCGGCCAAACGGAAAGAGCTTTGACCACTATAAGCGCATATTTGGTTAACCATCCTGAGGATCTAGATGCCTTACTTCTCCAGGCTCGATCTTACCTGGGCATGGGAAATGAGGCTGCAGCCGAAAAAATTATCAAAGCCGCCATGACGGCACATCCGAGTTCCGCTTCCGCCAACATGTATTATGGGACTCTCCATGCCGGCAGGCGGGATTACGGCAATGCTCTTTACTATTTGAATCGAGCCATTGACCTGGATAGCAGCCTCACGGAAGCTTACAAGCAACGTGGCCGCATTTTTTGGGAACTTCACGACTTGGCGCGAGCAGTCCTGGATTTTACGTCTGCGATTGAGATCGACCCTGCCGACGGCGAAATCTATGTCCAGCGAGCTGCCGGCAATGTGGAACGATTGCTCTTCGCAGCGGCCATAACCGATTACAACAAAGCGCTGGAACTGATGCCGCAGGACCCTTCACTATTATATGATCGCGCGGCAGTGTATTTGAAAATGGATGATTTTACGTCTGCGCTTGCCGATCTTGATGTACTCGTGGGCCTTCGTCCTAACGCAGCTCGCGCTTATTGTTTGCGTGCAGTGGCGCTATATGGCTTAAAGGAAGACCTGCAAGCGCGCGTCGATATGGCGCAAGCTGAGCAACTCAATCCAAGAGATCCGTTCGTATTAAATAATCATGGCTTTTTGCTATACAGGCTCAATGATTTACCCGGCGCCGAAAACAGCTTGCGAAAGGCGCTCACCTTGAATCCGGAGTATGAAACGGCGCGGATAAACCTCAACATAGTGCTCACCAAAATGCACGTAGAAAGCGCAGATACTCTTTCCGTCAGTCGCTAGTTTGAAAGTGTATGCAAGGCTAGGTAAGCGTCTCGTGCTCAGTTTCCGGGCAAAAAGGTGTTCAACCGGCACACTCGCTTAAAGGCCGGTGAGTCATTAAAGATCTTCACATAAAAAAACGGGTTCATCCGACAAGTGCGTACCTGGTTGAGTGCAGAGCATAGATTTTGAGCATAAAAAACTGCTTGTCTCGGAATCCATACGCTTGTCTCTGCATAGTTTTGATTTTGTTGTTGGTTCCTTCCAGTGGACCGGTTGAGA
>JBBRBO010000143.1:0-9528 GCA_038205805.1 Desulfomonilales bacterium | reverse complement strand
AACAATCCCAAATCCATGATAAAGAAGACTCGTGGACATGCTTGCCTTTCCTTCATAGTCTTTTTCAAAACCAGGAAAGACAAAGCATGTCCTCTTTTAGTTTGCAACCTCAGGTACGCAAATCCCGGATGAACCATATTTCTCCACCGGCGACTCACCTTGGAGCCGGAGAGTTGGTCACGAGCCCGACAACGAGTATGCTGCTGAATTTTTGCCGGAACGCTAAGGTACAGTGTGATAGTTTCGTGCATTCAGGAGGAGTATGATACGCTACGTAGGAAAAGTAATCAATTTTTTTAACAAATCTGATGCGTTGTCCGCTTGAATACAGCTGAAGATAATCGCACCTGTCTCACTCCGCTCTCTTAGCTTCCACCAATTCTTTACAAACAGGTTTACTTTACGCTATAATATACCAGAATACCTTATATATCTATGACTCAGAAGCACTAAACCCCTCCCCGAGGTGGAATCATACATACCATGGAAAAGCGACTCATTCATGCTGCGCAGACGGGTTCCCTCGCCGATCTGCTGCGGGTCCTGGAAAATGTGTCCGATGCGTCAACGGATCGAGAATGCGCTATAGCCTTCGTGAAAGCGGCCCTCGCCGGCTATGCCCCCTGTGTTCGGGCGCTCCGGGAGACGGGCGTAGACGTCAATTCACGGGACGACGCAGGAAATACGGCTCTGTTGGAGGCCGTTTTCGGCGGGCACTCACTTGTGGTGGAAATCCTCTTGAGGTCGGCCGCTGATGCGAACGCCGTGAATCAGGCAGGTGAAACCCCGCTCCTACGAGCCGCAATTCTGGGTCGGTTGGGAATAGCGAAGCAGCTGTGGAAGTACGGCGCCAAAATCAACCAAGGAGATAAGGCGGGAACAACCCCGTTGTCGTGGGCGTTACGTGAAGGGCATCAGGAGATTGTGGATTGGCTGCTGAAGCTCGGCGCCGGCGTCGGTCAAGACGACCGTGACATCTCGACGCCGTCGGCCACGCCTGCCGAAGAAAGCGTCGGTGAACCAAAGATCAAACAGTGCGCTACTCCACTCATTGCGGCGATTAAGGCCGGGGACCTTGATACGGCAACGTTTCTCCTGGAACGAGGCGCCGACGTAAATGGCCGTGATTGCGCTACCGGGGCTTCGCCGTTGTTTTGGGCAATCCATTGTAGGAATGCCCAAGCGGTTGATCTCCTGCTCCGGCATGAAGCGAATGTCGAATTTCGTAACAATTTCGGCTCGACGCCTTTGTGTTGGGCAGCGGCTCTGGATGCGGTGGAAATAATCACACGGCTCCTGTCCCATGGCGCCAACCCCAACGCACGCACATTCAAGGGATACACGCCCCTGATGTTGGCCGCTCGGTTCGGCGCTGTTCAGGCGATCCGGGCGCTCTTGGACGCCGGCGCTCATATCGAAGCAGGGTGTCGAGCTGGGCGAACGGCTTGTATATACGCATGCGGCGGCGGTCATGTGGAAGCGGTCAAGCTGCTCATTGAGCGGGGCGCCGACGTGAACCGGGCTGCTCGTAGCGGCGCAACCGGCCTGCTGAGGGCGTGTCATAATAATCATCTTCCGGTGGTGGAGCTGCTTTTGGCTCACGGCGCCGATGTTTCTCGCGGTAACAACACCGGCTTTAGTCCGCTATTTTGGGCTGTGTTCAATTCGGCGCCGAAGATGTGCGATACGCTCATCGGCCACGGAGCGAACGTGAACGCTCAAGACGCAAAGTACGGGAGTTCCCCCTTGTTCTGGGCGGCCATGAACAACAGCCTCTCGTGCGTTAAGGGCCTGGTGTGCAACGGAGCGGACGTGAATGCGCAAGATCTCACGGGCGCCGTTCCCCTGTTTTGGGCTGTTCGGGAGAACGCTCGTGAGGTGATCGTGTTCTTGCTGGAGAACGGGGCGCAACCCGACATCCGAAATAAGTTCGGACTGACGGCCCTCGGCTTGGCCTGCCACAAAGGTGATGTGGAAAGCGCCCGGATTCTGGTGAACTATGGAGCGTCGGTCAACGCCGTGGACCCCGCTACCGTGAGCCCCTTATTGGCTGCGGTGAAGGGCGGGTCCATCACACTAATGCAAGCCCTCATCAAACGCGGGGCGAGTGTGAATGCGGAACATTCCCGCTCAGGAGTGACGCCGCTCATGTGGGCGTGTTACGGCGAAGACCTAATCGCCGCGAAGCTCCTGTTGCAGAACGGCGCGGATATACACGCTATGAGTCGAACGGGTATGACGGCGCTGATAGCTGCTATTACGAAGAACTCGCTACCCATGTGCGAATTCCTGGTGTCCCACGGCGCCGAGTTGAACGCCCGGACGTCCCAAGCTCGAACGCCGTTGTCGCACGCCGTACGGCATGCCGGTCGTGATGTAGTCCAGTGGCTCGTCGACGCCGGCGCTCATGACGGCAAGCGTGGTGGACTCAAGCATCGCCTATTGCACGCCGCGGTGAAGGCCGCCAATCACGGAGTTCTCGTTTACGCCCTGCAATTGGGCGCTGATGCGAACGCAAGGGACAAGAAATATGGCGCCACGCCGCTCTTCTGGGCCTGCTACACCGGTAGCGGCGACATAGCGGAAACACTGATCATGAACGCCGCTGACCTGGCGGCGGTGAACACGTTCGGCGCCACTCCCTTGTTCTGGGCGGCTCAACGAGGGCACATCGAGGCTGCGCAAGTTCTCATCAATTACGGCGCGGACGTGAACGCTCAAGATCACGAAGGCAAGACCCCGCTTATGATGGCGGCCACCGCAGGACATCTCGATGCGGCGCGACTGCTGACCCAGGCCGGCGCAGATTTGAACGCTGTTTCCCATCACAAATGGACCGCCCTCATGGAGGCTTTCTTCGAAGGCCACGTCGAAGTCGCCGCATACCTGAAAGGCTCGGGAGCCTCCCTCAAGGGTTTCCGCAAAAGCCGCTCCTGGTCCGGCGGCTGGGCTCGGTAGGAAGAGGAAGAAGAGGAAGAGGGAATATTGGGGGAACCCTGTTTGGAAAGAGGGTTCCCCCAAACCCCTTCCCAGAAACTTTCAGCATTGCCGGAACCCCCGTTGTCGAAGCGAAAAAGCGGGTTCCGACGATTCAGCAACGTGCTTGAAGTGATTTCGGCGAGCTGCTATTCGCAAAGAGCTTCCGCCGCACATCGTTCATCCAGCGCAGAACGGCTTGGGTGCTCGGCGTCATGAAAGTCTCACGTCCGGGATGTGCCGTACAACGACAAGAAAAGACTTTCATACTTCGTTGTGGCGATAAGTTATGGTCCTGCTTGGAGAGGGGTTTGGAGAGAAACTTCTTTCAAGAAGGGTCTCCCCAATATTACTTCTTTGATTGCGTATTCGTATTAATTTGGACTTTTTTCTTGGTCCGATGTGGGCAAGCTCACGAGGGGCTGTTTGGGTTTCCCAAGGGTGTAGGACTCGACGATCTTCATGAAATTTTTCAAGATGATGCCCGTGTCGGGTCTGTGGGACGAAAAATACTCGGGGTGGCCTTGTATTCCGTAGACCGGCTTTGTGGGGTGACGCATAATCTGATTGGGGCTCACCTTGTCGGACGCGAGGAGCACGAACCCCGGTGGGAGCACCTTCACTTCGTCGAAGTGGCTCTCGACGATACGTATTTTGCCTTGGAGCCCCTCGAAGAGCGGGTCCTGCGCAGTGACCTTTAGGGGGATCACGCCCCCTTGACGATCACGGGTGTACGGCATGCAATCGTCCTCACCTGCACGGATGGGACCGACCTTGCCCCCGAACGCCAACGCCAACGCCTGGTGGCCTCCGCAAATCCCAAGAATGGGTATGTTCATCTGTTCGGCGATCTGGGGCAGCATCCAGAGGAAGTTCTGAAGCGCAATACCCCTGTGACCTGTGTATCTGCACCAGGGAGTGCCTTGAGGACTCAGTACGATGAATTCCGGTTTAAGCTCCGACAGCAGTTCGTACGTGACCTTGCTGAAGGGCAGCACCGTGCCGTTGGGGTTGCCGCTCACTTCCTTGATGACGGAGAAGACCTTGCCGCAGCCGCTCGAGCCGCCGCCTGAAGACAGACCCACCAGTAGCCACGGACGCTTGTCGGGCTTGCCGTTCACCGTGCAGGCCCGGTTGTCCGCCCAAGCGGGAGCGCAAAACATTATCAAGAGGAGAGCTACGGCCATAAACCACGTGCGGCCGATTCGCTTCGTGTAGGACATACAGTATCTCTGTTCGTATGAATTGATGGCTTCTTATACTATAAGCTCGACCGAACGGCAACTCAAAAATACGAAGCTCGATATTAGGAGAGATCGACGGCGGAGGCAAAAAGCAGGAACATTCCCGGAAAATGGCGTTATTTTCGCCGGAGTTCACGTCCTAATAAACAAGATTGGTCCGGGCTGCGGTGGAACGCAGGTTTCCCTTAAGTATCAGGTGTTTTAGACTGGTTCGCTTTTTAAAGAGTGAGACTGGCGAAGATCGTTTTTGTTAAGAGAGTTTTCCTGACTTCTATCTGAGAATATTTGAATAGCCGAAAGCGGCATTTTCTCCTTGAGAAAAGCCGGTTTCAGTAATTTTGAAAGTTCTTGGAGAGGTGTTTGGGGAGAAATTTCTTTCAAGAAGGTTCTTCCCAATATTATCTCTTTGAAGGCGCATTGGTATTAGACGAACTTGGAGGGTAGAAGCTCGCGGTTCGAGAGGCTGTCGTTGGGGAGAACCATGAGCGTAGATAAGCCGTGGGCCAGGAGGCGTCCTTTCTCGTTAGTGATTTCCGCTTCTCCCAGGGCGAGGGTGCGGCCCACCTTGACACGACGTCCGCGAGCGATAAGCTTACCGGTCGTTGCCGGGGCCAAGTAGTTCAACTTGAGATCCACGGACGTCAGGCCCGACTCTTCGTTCAAGTCGGCGTACACCGCCCAGAAAGCGGCTGCGTCTATGATTGAAGCGAATACTCCGCCATGAACCAGACCGAAGGGCTGAAGGTGTTTCCGAGCCAGGTCAATCTCCATGAGGCAGGAGCCTACCTCAAAGCTCAGGAGCTTCATGGATTGCAGCTCGAAATACGGCGAGACGTTCACTATCCCTTTTACCGCCTCCACAAACGCTGGGTTCAGATCAGGCATACCGGCTCCTCCAGAGCGAACATCCTACAGAAAGCCCCGGCCGTTTCCACGCCGCTTTTTGGTATCACCTGTCACGTATTCCTGACCTCTTGTAGAGCCACGCACTACGGTTAGTGCGTTCAGGGGCGCATGCTCTGGTGATTTTCCTTCTCCGTGGTCAGCAGCTTAGGAACAGCATTGTCGATGGTGACCTTGTTCTTTGGGTCCTTGCGAAAGAGCGCACTGTTCACCCTGGCGAGCAACGCCCGTTTCTTGGCTCCGTGGGCTCGTTCGTCGGCGGCCGGCATGGGCTTTGCCGTCACTTCACCGTAGACGGCGTTCAAGATCTCCAGCAATGTGTTCAAGACTGTTTGCGCCATGGCTGGGTCGATCTGAAAATCACCGCGGCCGGTGCGGCCATTTTCGAGGGCCTCCTCGGCGATGTTGTACGCCGCGATAACGCTCCTGATGATGTTGCGTTTGCGCTGAATCTCACGCCACGCTATCCACGAGGCAAAGAGCGCAGTGACTCCGAAAAGCACACACAGGATGAAAACGATTACATTAAAGTATTTAACGGTCAGATCCAAAAAGTTGAGGCCTTCCATTATGTGTCCCCTTTCACGTCCCTGAAATTCCTCAGTATCAGGATCTCACTGCCCCGTCAACCGGAACTTGCAGCAATTGGCAACAGAGCCGCTACAACTATTTCGCCACTCAAATGCACAGAAAGCAGTTAAGAGGCCCACGTCACCGGCATCATTTTCCCTTCAGCAGTTGGAGTTCCGCCGCGCGAGCGAATCGCTTCACGCCAACAACTGAGGTCGATGGGCAGTAATCGTGTCCTGTAACAACCGAGAAGCCTTCACATTTTCCGGGAGTTTCGGGACCACTGCGTCACCGGAGATCCCCAGGTTCGCGAGCTTCTTTCGCTCACGGGTCAACACCTTCTTCTTTTCCGCCGCGAACCGCTTCGTGGACACCTGGAGTGCGTCGCGCATGAGCGCCAGGGTCTTTACCCGCTTGCGACCCTCAGGGAATTTCCTCAACAGCGTCAAGTACTTGAACACCGTCTCATCCGTGGGAATGGCGTCGATCATGAGCCGCCACAGGGTCGCCATCACGACATCTCGATCCCCTGAGGTTTCTGGGGTGAACTGCTCCAGGATTTCATCGAGCCTTACGGGATTCTCCATGATTCGCAGCCGCAGCCCACGCGCCTTTTTCTCCAATTCCTCGGTGCGCAGCTTCGTCTTCTCGGTATCCGAGAGCCGCAGGCCCTGCGTCCGTTCCATAATGAGATCCATGGTGCTCTTGATTTCGGACACTCGTCACCTCACTATTTGCCGACCAATGGCCTTCATGACAAAGGCCTGCATTTCTAGCCGGTGATATCGATATGCTATCAAGAAGTAAGATCGGTGGAGCTTTGGTTGCAAAGCAGGTTCCCAACACACTTACTTCTTTGTTTGCGTAGCGGAACGGCGCTATTCCCGAATCTGCCCCTCACCCAAAACCACAAACTTCGTGGTGGTGAGGTCTTCCACCCCCATCGGTCCATAAGAGTGAATCTTCGTGGTGCTGATGCCCACTTCGGCGCCGAGCCCGAAGACATACCCGTCGCTCATGCGGGTCGAGGTGTTCACCATGACAGTCGAGGAATTCACCTCTTTGAGGAACTTCCGGCTCGCAGCGTAGTCCTTTGTGACGATGCTCTCGGTGTGGAGCGACCCGTATTTCGCGATGTGTCGAATGGCCTCGTCGATGCTGGGGACAATCTTTACGGCGAGGATAAGGTCCAGGTACTCCGCGCCCCAATCCTCCTCAGTTGCGAGTTTTACGTCCGGCAAGATCTTCAGGGTTTCGGCGCAGCCTCGCAGCTCCACCCCGGCTTGTCGGTATTTCTCCGCCATTCCGGGCAGGAATTCCTGCGCTATGTCCTTGTGGACCAGCAGGGTTTCCATTGCATTGCACACGCCCGGTCGTTGCACCTTCGAGTTGAACGCCAGCTTCTCGGCCATCGGCCCGTCCGCATGCTTATCCACATACATGTGACAGACCCCTTTGTAATGTTTTATCACGGGGATGCGGGAGTTCTGCGCCACGAATCGGATCAGCTCTTCGCCGCCCCTGGGGATGACGAGATCAATGTAGTCCTCAAGTTGCAGCATGTGGAGTATGGCTTCGCGGTCGGTTGTGGGCAAGATATTGATAATGTCCGGGTCGGCGCCGTTTTCCGTGAGGGCCTCCTTGAAGAGCTTAACGATTGCGTTGTTCGAGTGAAAGGCCTCGGACCCTCCACGGAGGATCGCGGCGTTGCCCGCCTTGAGGCAGAGCGCCCCTGCATCCGCGGTGACGTTGGGTCGCGACTCGTATATTATACCCACCACGCCCAGGGGAATGCGCATTTTCCCCACATTCATGCCGTTGGGACGCACCCACATCTTCACCATTGCGCCCACGGGATCGGGGAATGCGGCGATCTCCTCGAGGCCTGATGCGGTTTGTTCCAGAACCTTATCGGACAGGGTGAGCCTATCGAGCATGGCCTTCGAGATGCCCTTTTGTTGCGCGGCCTCGGTGTCCTTGCGGTTCTCGGCCTGGAGAGCGGCCTTATTGCTGCGCAATTTGTCGGCCAAATCAATGAGTATTTTTTCCTTGAGCGCCATAGGCATGACGGCTGCGTTTCGTGACGCCTCGTGAGTGAGGCGAACAACTTCCAACACCTGTTCCTGCAAGGACATGGTAAACTCCCGGAGGATTGCGATCAAACATGTATGTGGGGCGCCGATCACGAACGCAAAGCACGCCGGTGAGCGAGCCGTGTTCCGCGGCGCTTGAAGTATCAAACGATCATTTATACAGTGTCCTGTATTGAAAGTAAATACGCGGCGCGAGCCGTTGTGGAGTATGCGCATGATTCCCATCCTCTCGATAGTGGGCCTTTCGAACTCGGGCAAGACGACGCTTCTCGTGGAGATCGTCAAGGAGCTTACGGCCCGGGGCTTTCGCGTGGCCACCATCAAACACGACGCCCATTCCTTTGATATTGACCACAAAGGCAAGGATTCGTGGCGTCACAAGCAGTCAGGGGCCGTGGTGTCGGTGATTTCGTCGCCGGCGAAGATAGCGGTGGTGCAGGATACCAACCGTGACCACAGCCTAGCGGACATTCGCGAGACCTACATCCGGTATGTGGACATCATAGTGAGCGAAGGCTACAAGCGAGAGGACCACCCCAAGATCGAGGTGTACCGCAAGGAGCTTGGCCGAGACCCGCTCTGTTCCGATGATGCGCAGCTCGTCGCGATTGCCGGAGATTTCTTTGCGAACAGCGCCGGCGCTCCTGCGTTGTCGTTGAACAACCCGGCCGCCCTGTGCGACTTCATAGAGGAGCGGTTCGCATTGAGAGAAAAAAGCCTCTGATGGGCAAGGAGCGCTTGTCTGAACGGCGCAGGCTCTGAAGAAAATGGCCGCATGTGCGAAATAGTCTTTGCATTCTCGGAAGAAAAAGGCATAATGGGATGTAAAGCCGCTCAGAAGGCGTTTTTGGCCGCAGAAACGAGTTTTTGCAGCGTGAGCGTAAACGGGTGATATTATTAAGACGGGTAAAAATCAGCGGCTAAAGCGCAAACACAGGAAATCATTAATAAATGGTGATATTTCGAAAAATGGGTAACCCCTTACTGGTGAGTCAGTACGCTCTCCGGCTAAAACCGCTTGAGACTCGCTGCGAAAACGGACAGTTGAGGGGCAGGGATCCGAGACCGCGACCCGATTAGAGGGGATTGCGACAAAGTCCCTTATATTTGGTCAACGTTGCCGTTTAATCCATCCGAGACCGCGACCCGATTAGAGGGGATTGCGACTCATTGTGATTCCTAGTCACCCTCTAGTCAACCATTTATCCGAGACCGCGACCCGATTAGAGGGGATTGCGACCTATCCGGTTCGATGCCGTATTTTCTCGCGGGTGTTCCATCCGAGACCGCGACCCGATTAGTGGTGATTGCGTCGAAGTCGTCATGCGGGGAACCTCTTTAGATTCCCCATCCGAGACCGCGACCCGATTAGAGGGGATTGCGACCAACACCGCAGGAGTGAATATTCTCTCAGGAACGATATAAAATCCGAGACCGCGACCCGATTAGAGGGGATTGCGACCTCAATGAGGAGCTTTACTGCGTGAGCGGTGCCGAATCCGAGACCGCGACCCGATTAGAGGGGATTGCGACTAAGGGTCCATGTTCTAGGCGGATCGGGGGCCTTGCATCCGAGACCGCGACCCGATTAGAGGGGATTGCGACGGCATAATTCCTGTTCCGCGCACTTATACCAATGTGCTTTCAAACGAGGAATATAGGTGAACAAAATTTTTATAAGAGCAGGTTTCCCTAACTGCTATGAAAGAATGTTCAAATGCACCGCAAGTGGCTTTTTCTCC